>JBJMLB010000040.1:0-92977 GCA_045805465.1 Conexibacter sp.
TCCCGCCCTTGACCCGGAGCCGCTGAAGCTGACGCCCGAGCTGATGCGGCGGATCCCGGCCAAGATCCTGCGCGTGGGCGTGCCGGGCGAGACGCTGGCCGACGTGCTGCCGCGCCTGCGCCGGCGATTTCCGCGGAGCCCGACCTCGAGCTCCTGCAGGCGGTCCAGGCGGCGATGTCGCTGATCAAGGCGCATCGCACGCACGGACACCTCGCCGCTCGGCTGGACCCGCTTGGCTCCGAGCCCGAGGGCGACCCCGCGCTCGACCCCGAGCCGCTCGGCCTCACTGCCGATCTCATGGCCCGCATCCCGGCCAAGATCCTGCGCATCGCGGTGCCGGGCGCGACGCTGGCCGAGGCGCTGCCGCACCTGCGCGACACCTACTGCGGGACGATCGCCTACGAGATCGAGCACATCTCCAGCCACCGTCAGCGCGTGTGGCTGCGCGAGAAGATCGAGACGGGCGCCTTCCGCAACCCGCTGTCGAACGACGAGCGCAAGCGACTGCTCGAGCGGCTGATCCAGGTGGACGCGCTCGAGCGCTTCATGCACAAGGCGTACCTCGGCCAGAAGCAGTTCTCGATTGAGGGACTCGACATGACCGTGCCGATGATCGACGAGGTGGTGCGGCTCGCCGGCGCCAACGGCGGGCGCGAGGTCGTCATCGGCATGGCGCACCGCGGCCGCCTCAACGTGCTCGCGCACAACCTCGGCCGCTCCTACGGCTCGCTCTTCGCCGAGTTCGAGGGTCAGAAGACGCTCGACGTGATTACGTCGATCCCGCAGGGCGGCACCGGCGACGTCAAGTACCACCACGGCGCGCGCGGGACGCAGGAGCTGCCCGACGGCGGCTCGCTGATCGTGCGCCTGGAGT
Organism: Conexibacter sp.; assembly: GCA_045805465.1. Taxonomy (GTDB): domain Bacteria; phylum Actinomycetota; class Thermoleophilia; order Solirubrobacterales; family Solirubrobacteraceae; genus Conexibacter. The sequence goes on from JBJMLB010000040.1 coordinate 875, forward strand.
CGAACCCGAGCCACCTCGAGTACGTCGGCCCCGTCGGCATCGGCGCCACGCGCGCCGCGCAGACGACGCGCCAGGGCCCGCACGCGGCGCAGGACACGAACGCCGCGCTGCCGATCATCCTGCACGGCGACGCCGCCTTCCCCGGCCAGGGCATCGTGGCGGAGACGTTCAACCTGCAGGCGCTCGACGGCTACACCGTCGGCGGCACGGTCCACCTGATCCAGAACAACCAGGTCGGCTTCACGACGGACCCCGACGACGCCCGCTCGACGCGCTGGGCGTCGGACCTTGCGAAGGGCTTCGACGTGCCGATCATCCACGTCAACGCCGACGACATGGCCGCCTGCATCTCCGCCGTGCGGCTCGCGCACGCATACCGCCAGGAGTTCGGCCACGACGTGGTGATCGACCTGATCGGCTACCGCCGCTTCGGCCACAACGAGGCGGACGAGCCCGCGTACACGCAGCCCGAGATGTACGTGAAGATCAGAGACCACCCGACCCCGCCCGCGATCTACGCCCGTCAGTTGATCGACGCCGGCGTCGTCACGCAGAACGAGGTCGACGCGATGACGAACGCCGTCTGGCAGCAGCTGAGCGAGGAGCACCAGCAGTTGAAGGCGCGTCTCTCCACCGCGACGCCGGTCGAACAGGGCACCGGCGAGTACCAGCTCGACCGCACGCCCTCGCCCGACGTCGCGACGGCGGTCGACGCCGAGCGGCTGCGCGAGCTCAACGAGGCGCTGCTGCGCGTGCCCGACGGCTTCGACGTCCACCCGAAGCTCAAGCGCTCGCTCGAGCAGCGGCGCGAGGCGATGGGTACCGAAGGCGGCATCACGTGGGCGCACGCCGAGCAGCTCGCGTTCGCCTCGCTGCTGACCGAGGGCACGCCCGTGCGCCTCACCGGCCAGGACGCCGAGCGCGGCACCTTCAGCCAACGCCACCTCGTGCTGCACGACCCGAAGACGGGACAGGAGTACTGCCCGATCCAGCACCTGCCGAACGCGCTCGCGCCGATGGAGCTGCACAACAGCCCGCTGTCGGAGATGGCGGCGCTCGGCTTCGAGTACGGCTACTCGCAGGAGGGTCCGGAGACGCTCGTGCTGTGGGAGGCGCAGTTCGGCGACTTCGTCAACAGCGCGCAGGTGATCATCGACCAGTTCATCATCTCCGGCCTCGCGAAGTGGGGCCAGTCGACGCGCCTGACGCTGCTGCTGCCCCACGCCTACGAGGGCTCGGGGCCGGAGCACTCCTCCGCACGCCTGGAGCGCTGGCTGCAGCTCGCCGCCGAGGGCAACATCCGCGTCGCCTATCCGTCGACGCCGGCGCAGTACTTCCACCTGCTGCGGCGCCAGGCCAAGATCGCCAAGCAGCGCCCGCTCGTCGTGATGACGCCAAAGTCGCTGCTGCGGCTGCCACAGGCGACGAACCGCATCGAGCACCTGTCCGACACGCAGTTCTACCCGGTGCTGGCGGAGCCCCGCGTCGAGAACGACAAGGTCACGCGCCTGATCCTCTGCAGCGGCAAGGTCTACTACGACCTCGTCGGCGACGACATGCGCAAGGACAACCCCGGCGTCGCGATCGGCCGCATCGAGCTGCTGTACCCGTTCCCGCAGGGTCAGATCCTGGAGCTCGTCGGCAGCTATCCGAACCTCAGAGAAGTCGTCTGGCTCCAAGAGGAGCCGCGCAATATGGGCGCCCGCGCGCACATGTCCCCGCGCCTCATGCAGATCCTCCAGCGCGAGCTGAAGTTCGGCTACATCGGCCGCCCCGAGCGCGCCTCGACCGCCGAGGGCTACCCCGCCGCGCACGCGATGGAGCAGCGACGCATAGTCACTACCGCGCTGGACCTGTCACGGCCCGTCGGCATGTACCCGGTCAAGCTGCCGGGTGAGCGGTAACTCCCGCGAGCGGCTGATTCTGGACCGCGTCCGCGCGACGCCGGAGGGTTTCGTGCGCAGCTACGGCGACGTCTCGCCGGGTGCGCCGCGAGTCGCAGGGGCCGTGCTGTCGCAGGTCGGCGACGACCCCTCGGTGCCGTGGCACCGGATCGTGCGCGCCGACGGGTCGCTCGCGAAGGGCGCGTGCCAGCGCGCGCTGCTGGAGGCCGAGGGCGTGCCGTTCCGCGGCGAGCGGGTCGACATGCGCGCCGCGCGGCTGCCGGACTGACCGCGCGCATCCGCCCGCGCTACCCTCCGGCGCGCATGTGGCTCCAGCGCGAGATTCGGCTCGACCCGCGCCCGCGCGGCTTCCACCTCGTCACGCAAGAGGTCGTCGCGGCGCTGCCGGAGCTGGCGCGGCTGCGGGTCGGCCTGCTCCACGTACACATCCTCCACACCTCCGCCTCGCTGACGCTGAACGAGAACGCGAGTCCCGACGTCCGGCGCGACTTCGCGAGCTGGTTCGACCGCGCGGTGCCGGACGGCGCGCCGTACTGGACGCACACGCTGGAGGGCGACGACGACATGCCCGCGCACGTGAAGGCCTCGCTGCTCGGTCCGTCGCTCACGCTGCCGATCGCCGGCGGCGCTCTCGCGCTCGGCACGTGGCAGGGGATCTACCTGTGCGAGCACCGCGACGCCGGCGGCGCCCGCCGCCTGGTCGCGACCGCCTGGGGCGACCGCGACGGCTAAGCCGCCGCCTCGGCGTCTTCGGCCTCGGCGAACAGGTCGCGCAGCGCCATGCCGAGCGCGGTGGCCAGCGCCAGCAGGACGCTCATGCGCGGGTCAGCCTCGCAGCGTTCGATGCGGCCGAGGTGATCGGGGCTGATGCCGGCGCGCTGCGCAACCTGCGTGCGGGAGACGCCTTGCCGCTCGCGCTCGCGCCGCAGCACGGCGACGACCCGTGTCATCGTCTCGCGGCCGGCCTCGCTCCCCCGGATGGCGCCGGCAGCCCCCGCGACACCTGCGAGACCCCCGTCGCCGCCGGGCGCGAGGCCCCACCGCCACAGCGCCTGCGCCGTCTCGCCGCGGTCTGCGAGGCGGTAGTGGTGCTGGACGGCGCCGCGCCGGTGCGTGCGGCGCACGATGCGGATCAGGCGCAGGTCGCGCAGCCGGCGCACGTGATGGCTCGCCACGCCGAGCGGGATCTCCAGCGTCGCCGCGAAGCCGCTCGGCGTGCCCGGCTCCTGTTCGAGCAGCGACCGCAGGATCTCGACGCGAACCGGATGCGCGAGTGCGCGCGACCAGGCGAGGTCGACGCGCGAGCCGCCGCCGGCACCGACCCGCGGCCAGGCGTTGCGCCGGTCCGTCATGGCGCCGGGCGCCCGCTCGCGTGGCGACGCAGGCCCGCGGCGAGCGCCGCGAGCCGCTCGGCCGGACACGCCGCGAAGCGCATTCCCGGCTCCAGTCCCGCCTCTTCGACGACCTGCGCGACGGTGCGCGGGTCAGCGTTGCGGAAGCGTCCGAGCAGCTCCTCGACCGTCAGCGCCCCCCAAGCGGAGACGACGTCCCCCGCGGCGAGCGAGGCGGCGAGCGCCTCCCAGCCCGTCGAGACGTCCAGCAGCCGTGCTGCGAGCAGCACGCGACGGGGCTCGACGATCCCCGTCGCGAGATCGCCGGCGACGGCATCGCGGACCGCGTCGTATGGCGCGTCGATCTGATCGCCGGGGAGCCGCGCCGCGAGCAGCTCCAGCTGCTCGGAGATCTCGACGCCTTCGAGGAGCGAGGCGACGACGCGGCGCAACTCGTCCGCGCCCAGTTCGATCGTCGCCTCGGATGGCATGTCGCCGTGCGCGTGCGGACCGACGAGCGTAATGCCGTCGAGCAGCAGCTCCTCGGCACGCCGCACCAGCTCGGAGATCTGGATCAGCGCCCAACCGGCGGGGCCGGCGTCGTCGGCGACGTCGCTCATCGATGGGGACGCCTCGGGCCCCGGCCGGGATGGGGGGTCGGAGCCGGGGCCCAGAGGCGTCCTGCGCACCCGTCGCCGCCGGTGGCGTCCATGGACGCTGCGGCGAGGTGAAGGGTGCTGACCCGGCTCGGGCGGCGCGCGACCAGCGCAGCGATCCGCCGGTCGCGACGACCACGGACCCCGTCGCAGAGAGCCCTCGGGGGAAGAGCCGTGCGATCCGAAGCCTTGCGCGTAGTCATCACCGAGCGGGTCGCGGCGGGCCGAGTTCGCTCGGCGCCGGGACGACTGCCACGCTACGGTCGCGCGTCGATCGCGGTCAACCCCCTTTCCGTAAATAGTTAGCGCTAGGGGTCAGGCGTCGCCGAGCCGCTGTACGGCGCGCATCGTGCGCATGATCGGCAGCTGCACGCGCGGCAACGAGCCGGCCGTTCGCGCGATGCGGCGCGTGGCTTGGCGCAGCTCCGGGCTGCGAGCGCTCTCCTTGGAGAGGTACATCGACACCATTCCCGTGGCGATCAGCGCGTGCCGCTCCCCGTTGCGGAGCTGGCGCGCACCGTGCACCGAGCGGTACACGATCTCGCACAGCCGCTCGACCATCTCCGACGGAGAGTCGTAGTGCTCGACGTAGGAGTGGCTGCCCTCCTCTCGGTCGGAGCGCTGGTCGACGAACGCGTCGAGCAGCGTGCTGGCCGCGTTGATCCACGGGAAGTACACCGCCTCCGCTTCCAGCACGTCGTCCTCATGCAGGTTCGGGTCGGCCGCAAGGGCGAGGAGCGCCAGCGTCCAGAGCGACGAGCTCGCTGCCGCCGTCAGCTCGAACCAGCTCAGCTCCGAGCGACCCGGCAGCTCGCGCTCGACCCACGCACGCAGACCGGCCGCTCGCCGTTCCTCGCAGGGGTCGTGGTTGGGGACCTGCACGGTGCCGAGATGAGCCGACCGGCGGACCCGCGCCCGGACGCGCTCGAATCCCGGCAGCGCGGTGCACCCAGCGCGACACTGCTCGACGAGGCCGCGCAGGTAGCCGATGTCCTCGCGGTGCGGATGGAGCCGGTAATAGTCGGAGATCGGACTACCGGGATCGACCGCCTCCGTCAGGGCGAGATGCAACTGACGGCCGTTGCCCAGCGGATCCTCCGACGGCCGCTCGCTGATCGTGTCGAGGTAGTCGAGGGTGATTTGGTACGCGGCGAGCACACGTAGCAGCTCGATGTTCCGCCGCCGCGGCAGGATGGCGAACAGCGACGCGCCCTCCGTGTTGAGCCGTTCGCGTCTGAGTGTCAGCGTCGCGTCGTCACGCAGCGCTAGATCCGGCACCCGGAGGGCGACTGCATGCCACCGCCGCACCTCGCGCGTGACGTTCGGAATCACCCATGTCAGCTCGCGCGCCGCGACGCCGACGAGCGCTGCCGCCTGCCGGGCACTCACCGGCGTCGGATCCCTCACCCCCCGACCCATCGCGGTCAAGTGCGTGGAGAAGCGGCGTCAGTCTCGGAACGCCACTTCGACGGGTACCCGCGCGGCAAGGTACCCAGGGATCATTGCGACGGTGCATGCCACCGCGAGGACAACCGCCAAGCTCAGGAGCGCGACGGTGATGCCAACCGAGTTGTCGACTGGAAAGCCCGTCGCTGCGTTCAACGCACGGTTGAGGAGCTGCTCGCCGTAGAGCCCGTACACGGTTCCGACGCCGCAGCCGATCCCGAGCAGCAGCACGCTCTCGAGCAGGAGCGCCTTCCACAGCTGCCGATGATCGATCCCGGCGAGCTTGAGGTCGGCGAGGCGCCGACGCCGCTGCCAGACCATCCCGGCCATCGCGGCAGCCATCGACAGCGCCGCGGCGATCAGCATGAGGCTCGCGATCTCCGTCAGGCGGGAGAGGCCGTCGCGGGTCGTCGCGCGATCGCGCAGCTCGCGCACACGCGCGGTCTGCACCGACAGCCCCGACTCCGGGCCGAGCGCCGTGCGCACGAACTGCCGGCCCTGCGCCGCCGGCACCCCGGGGGCGAGGTCGACCTGGACCGCGCTCGCGTCGTCGGAGGCCCATGCCCTGCGGTACTCGTCGGCGTTCAGCACCAGCGTTCCCGGCGACCAGCCGAAGTTCGTGGTGATGGCGGCGAGTCGCAAGCGGGTCGGCACCGGCGAGCGGAGCGTGAAGGACTGCCCGATGCGCAAGCCCTCCTGCTCGGCAACGGCCTCCGAGGCGACCGCCCAGCCGCCGCGGCGCACGCGCGCCATCGCCGTGCTCAGGTCGCCCTCGACGATCTGGCTCGCCGGGAACGGCTGCGCCGACTCGGACGGCGGCGCAATCACCCAGACCCGGCGGGCCCCGAGATCGAGGAAGCTCCCGCGGTACACGCGAACCCTCTTCACCTGCGGAAGGCGCGTGATTCTGGCGATCGCGTCGCCCGCCGCGAACGGCGCGGTGGCGAGCGTGTTCGACGCGCCGGCAGAGGTGACCCACAGGTCCGCCATAGCGTTCAGCTCGCGGGCGTTGGGATCGAGGCCGGCCTGCAGGTCGTGATGCGCGCCCTCGATGGCGGTACTGCCGAACACCGCGATCGCCGCGATCGCCGCGATCGCGACCGAGCGCGTACGTGCAGACAGCAGCTCGCCGATCGCGATCGCCGGAACGACGCTCGCGACCCGCCGGCGCTGGCGCTCGACGATCGTGAGGAGCGAGGTGAGCGCGACCGGCAGCACGAGCAGCATCGAGGCGACAAGCGCGACCATCCCCACCATCGCGGCCGAGGGAGCGGCAAGCAAGATCGCCGTCGTGACCGCCAGGCAGGCGGCGCTCCCGACGATGAGCGGAGCCGGCCGCAGCGGCGGCTCCGCCTCGCCTCCGGCTTCCTCTCCGACGGCGTCCATCGCGGGCGCGCGAAACGCCGCGACGAGCGGCGCCAGGGACGCGAGCACCGCCGCGAGCGTGCCTGCGAGGACAGCCAGCACGATCGTCTGCCAGTCGACGACGCGCGTCGTGCCGACCGGGAAGGCGATCCCGAGATAACCGGGAGACGGATGGAAGACGAAGCGCGAGAGCACGTCGCCGAGCGCCAGGCCGAGTGCCGAGGCGACGAGGCCGAGCAGGAGCGCGTCGAACAAGACCACCTCGAGCACGGCGCCGAGCCCGTAGCCCGACATGCGCAGCTCGGCGATCAGCTTGCGCCGCTCGCGCGCCATCAGCAGCATCGCGTTGAATGCGAACAGGAAGCCGACCATGGCGCTGATCGCCGCGAACAGCGCCGTCGACTGATCGTTCGGCATCGCGGCCTGGGCGAACAGGCGCGCATCAGACCTCGTGTCCCGCACGTCGATGCGTCCCGCCGCGACGCTTCGCAGCGCCGTCTCCACGGCTGAGCGCCGGTCCGGATCCGTCAGCACCACGATGCGCGAGACGTGTCTCCCTATGCCCGCGAGCTGCTGCGCGTACTCGATCGGCATCACGACCGCCGGGACGTCGGCCAGGACGCCGACGTCGCCGCGCCCGACGACCGCTCCGACCGGGACGCTGACCGTCTCGCCGTGGACCTGCAGCGCCACCGACTCTCCGAAGCGCACGCCGAGCGCCTGGGCCATCGGAGCCGGCAGGACGGCGGCGCGCAGGCCCGCGAGGCGGCCGGCCGCGTAGCCGCGCAGCAGGTCCCCGCCAAGCTGCGCGAGCCGCGGATCCGCCGCCAGAAGCGTGGCAGAGCGGGCGCCGCCCGGGCCCACGAGGTTGACCGGCACTTGCAGCAGGGGAGCCGCGGCGCGTACGCCGTCGATCGCCTCCACCTTCCCCACCAGCCGCTCGTCGAAGCCTTCCGGCCCGCGTGCGACGAGCTGGAGCTGGGCGTTGCCGACAAGCCCGTGGGTGAGCTGGGTGATCGAGGCGCTGAGGCTGTGGTTGGAGACCTGAACGGCGAACAGCAGCGCGACGCCGACCGCGATGCCGACGAGCGCGAGCAGCTCCTGGACCGCGCGCGCACGCACACGGCGGCGGTAGAACCACACGAGGTTGCGAAGGCTCATTGGGGCTGCAGCGTCGGTACGCCGGGCGTAGCGTCGGGCATGTACTCCACGAGCCTCCCGTCGCGCAGCGCGAGCGCGCGGTCGGCGAGCGCCGCCGCCTGTGGGTCGTGCGTGACGAGCAGGACCGCCGTGTCGCGTTCGCGGCAGAGCTCGCGCAGCAACGCGAGCACCTCGTAGCCGCGACGCGTGTCGAGGTTGCCGGTCGGCTCGTCGGCGAGCAGCAGGCCCGGATCGGTCGACAGCGCCTTCGCGATCGCGACGCGCTGGCGCTCCCCCATCGAGAGCGTGCCGACGCGGTGCTCGGCGCGCTCGTCAAGGCCCAGCCGCGCGAGCAGCGGCGTCATCCGCTGGTGCGCCTCGCGCACGCGCAGGCCGGTGCCGACGAGCTTGAGCGATGCGTTGTCGATCGCGGACAGGCCGGGGATCATGTGGAAGGTCTGCAGCACGAACCCGACCTCGCGCAGTCGGTAGCGCGCCGCCTCGCGATCGGTCAGGTGCCCGATGTCGCGTCCGGAGACGATCACCTCGCCGCTGTCCGGCGCCATCACTGCCGCGATCAGCTTCAGCAGGGTCGTCTTGCCGGAGCCGCTCGGGCCGTAGAGCGCGACCAGCTCGCCGCGCGCGACGCTGAGCGAGACGTCGTCGACGGCGCGCACCGGCTCGACGCCGGGCACCTGGTAATGCTTCACGAGGCGGCGGATGTCGAGCATCATGCTCGTCCGTCACGCCGCTGCGGGAACGCGATCACCTCGCCCGTGGCACGGCGCGTCGCCTGGATCAGCTCGCCGTCGCTGAGTGACATCACGCGGTGCGAGCGCAATGCGTCAGGGATCTCGGGCACGGTCGCGAGCACGGCCATCCCGCGCTCCTCCGCGATCGAGCGCAGCAGGCCGAGGACGGTTTCGCGCTCCTCGATGCCGAGGCCGCTCGTCGGGTCGTCGGCGAGCAGCAGCTTCGGGTCGCGAACGATCGCGTGCGCGACCGTGACGAGCGTCCGCTCCGCATCGGACAGCTCGTACCAGCGCGCGTTGGCGAGGTCGCCGGCGCCGACGCGCTTGAGCGCCCGCGTCGCGCTGCGTTCCGCCTCGTCGGCCGCGACCGCTCTCAGCAGCGGCAGCGCGACGTGGTCGAGCATCCGCATCCCCGACGCGAACGGCGCCTGGCGGCCGACCCACCCGATGTGGGGATGAATGCCGGCGAGACGGCGCAGGCGGCCTGCGCCCAGCTCCGCTCCCTCGAAGCGCACACAGCCGCTGTCCGGCTGTTCGATGCCCGCGGCGATACGCAGCAGCGTCGACTTGCCGGCGGCGCGTTGGCCGAAGACGGCGACGAGCTCGCCGGGCTCGACCTCGAGCGAGACTTCGTCGAGCACGACGATCTCGTGCCGCCCGCGCCAGTGGCTCTTGCTGACCCGCTCCAGCGCGAGCAGCGTCATCGTGCGTCGGGCGCGGCAGGTGGGGCGAGCGCGGGGCCGAGTCTGCGCTCGTGGCGCTGGATCGCCCGCTTCATCGCGGCGCGGATCTGCTGCACCGCCTCGATGCGGACGGCGAGCTGCGCGGCCTCGGTGCGGCGCAGCCACGCCTGGCCGATCTCCTGCCACTCGACCTCGTCGCGACGGAGGTCCTCGACGCCACCACCCTGCTCGCCGAGCTCGGCCATCCGCTCGAGGCAGGCGGCCTCCAGCTCGCGGGCCAGCTCCACCAGCCACGGCAGGTCCTCCGGGCTCGCGAACGCGACCTTCAGCCAGAACGGGTCGCGCTGCGGCGCGAGATCGGTCGGGGCGCGCACCCAGGCGCGGAACTCTTCGCGCCCGGCTTCGGTCGCGTCGTACCAGACGACCCCGCGGTGCGCCGAGACGACGCCCCCCTCGGCGGTCGCCTCGCGTGCGCGGATCATGCCCTCCGCGCGCAGCGATCTGAGCGCGGGATAGACCGCGGTCTCCGAGGGACGCCAGCCCTCGATGCGCTGCTCGAGGCGTTGGATGAGCTCATAGCCGTAGCCCGGTCGCTCGATCACCAACCCCAGCACGGCGTGCTTCACCGACATCCCAGGTCCTCCATCCCGTGGGCCGATTGAACTGAACCGTACACATACGGACATGTGTGCGCTAGGGGGTGGACGGAAACCAGTGTGCTGTGCTATCCGGGCACGGGTGACGATGACCGAACCCTAGGGTGCTGTGACCGTCACAGGAACAGCGTGAGATCGGGCTCGCGCTCCCCGCGCAGCACCCCGAGATCGACCTCGACGCAGGCGATCCCGCGGCTCTCAGCCAGCACGCGCGCCTGCGGCTTGATCTGCTGCGCGGCCAACACGCCGCGGCAGGCCACCATCGCAGGGTCGAGCCGAATGCGCTCGAGATAGCGCGTGAGCTGCTCGACGGCGTCGATCGTGCCGACGCGCTTGATCTCGACGGCGATCCAGCCGTCCCCCTCGTCGCGGCACATCAGGTCGACGGGTCCGATGTCCGTCGCCCACTCGCGCCGCACGAGCCGGAAGCCCTCGCCGCACCAATGCGGCTGCTCGGCGAGCAGCTCCTGCAGGTGCGCCTCGACGCCGTCCTTCTCCAGCGCCGCCGCCTCGCCCATGTCATGTGACACGTCGGACAGCACCTCGGCGATGTGGATGTCGAGCCGATCCTCCGTGTCGCCGGCGTGCTTGCGGACCACGATGCGATCGCCGGACTCCTCGATCACCGTGGGAGGCGTCATCCAATTACTCGGCTTGTAACCCCCGTGGTCGGCGTGCACCATCACGGACCCGTCCGACTTGACCATGATCAGCCGCAGCGCCTCCGGCAGGAGCGCGTCGAGGCGGCCCGTGTAGCGGACCTCGCAGCGGGCGACGATCAGGCGCACGAGGTGGGCAACCTAGCGCGCGGACGGGACACCACGGCCTTGCGTTCGCGGCAGAAGCTCGACTACCATCGGAGTGCCGGTACGACGCGTCGGGGGAAGTTTGCGCGTAATGCGGTTTAATGCGTCGTGCCGTGCCCGACTGCACCGTGATCACCACCGCTGACATCGCAGGCCGCGTTGCGGCCATCGCAGTGCGAAGACGTGCGCTCGCCACGTCTCGAAGACACGCGTTCGTTGTGTCTCGAAGACACGCGTTCGTCGCGTCCAACTCGTGATGAACCGCGCGACGCTCGCATCCGGAGGCGGCTGAGCCCCGAGCGAGCGGAACCGCAGCGACCGCCCCGTCAGCTCTTCGACTTCAGGAGATCACTCATCGCCATGTCCGCCACCGCTTCCAACGCCTCCACGTCCGTCGCCACGCCCGCGCCGCTGATCTGGCCCGAGCGCGACATCCACTCGCTCACGGCAGTCGACCTCGACCCGCACCTCCCGAAGGACGTCGAGGCGCTGCTGCCGCAGCTGCGCCAGCTCGCCGCGCTCGGTGACTCGCTGCGCGCGCTGCAGACGCTCGACGGCTCGTTCGTCCACGAGGAGCAGGCGCGCACGCTCGCCGCGGCCTCGGCGAAGCTGATGGAGGAGATCGCCGGCTCGGGCGCCGTCTCCCTCGAGCAGACCGACATCCTGCGCCGTCGCGCGGGCGCCCTCGCAGAGCTGCGTCACGACCAGGAGGTCGCGCACGTCGAGGCCGCGCTCTCGACGCCGCAGAACCTCACCGTGATCGCCGGTCCGATGTGCACGTTCCGCAACAAGACGCGCACGCCGCTGCACTCCGTCGTCGCATGCACCGCGCACCAGCGCGGCGACGAGCTGATCGCGGCGCTCGACGGCGCCTCGCGCGACGCGCTCGACGAGGTCAACCGCCTGTGCGGGACCGAGGACGTCTTTGTCGGAGGCGTCTTCGCGATGCAGGTGACGGATCTGATCGCGATGGGTGGTGAGTCGAACGCGTTCCCGAAGCACTTCGCCTACTTCCTGCCCGAGGACGAGGGGGCCGGCTACGGCGAGGTCTTCAACAAGACGATCCTCTTCCGCAACGTGTACGGCCTGCGTTACGAGTACATCTCCAAGCCGCTCGGCGAGGCGTTGCTGAAGGGTCACAAGCCCGGCGACGACGTCGACGTGCGCGACGTGCTGATCACGTGGATGCGCGGGCACGACATCGCGCACGCCGTCCAGACGCCGCGCGCCGGCAAGCTCGGCCCGAAGGACGTCGGCCACGAGCCGTGGTACTCGCTGCAGGAGGCGATAGCGGACGCGTTCGGCAGCGCGATGGCGTTCACGCCGACGTGGCTGGAGCATGCGCGCTGCTCGCTCGATGACATGGTCGCCGTCTACCTCGCCGAGGCGCTGCACTACCTGCGCCGCGGGCCGTGGAACTGGGGCGACGCCGGCGCCGGCTGCGTCGAGCTGAGCTTCCTCGCCGAGAACGGCTTCATCGACGTCGACGCGGACGGCGCCATCAGCTGGGAGACGGAGCGGGTCGTCGCCGGCATGCTGGAGATGTGCGCGACGCTCGAGCGCGAGGTCGTCTCCGCGCACGACGCCGCCTCCGTGCAGGCGATCCTCGACCGCTACGGCTGGCGCGAGGACAGCGTGCTCGCGCCGACGCTGCGCAAGATCCGCGTGCAGCTCGGCGGCGTGCCGACGTCGCTGGCGTACCTCTAGGGGGGCTGGGACGGCACGGACGCGCGACTCGCGCGTGACCGGCGGGTTGGGGTGCCGCTCGCACCACCCGCGCGCCACCCGGAAGCGTCCTGTCCTGATGTCGTCCTGCGACACTAGGGCAGGACGCTTGCCCTAGCACGCTGAGTGGGTCCGCGCGACCACACTCGCGTTGCAGCCGCTCCCCTCGCTTCCATGCCCACGGCGGACGCCGGAGGCCAGCGGCGCACGAACGGTGCGCAGCAGCTCAGGCGCCCACCCGCAGCGGCTCGACCTCGAACAGCCCGACCGTCTCCTCGAGCTCGCGCAGGCGCTCATAGTCCCGCCGCAGCAGCTCGCGGTCGGGGTCGACGAGATAGATCATCCCCGGGCAGGAGAAGAGGTCGATCGTCGGCGTGATCTCGTCGCCGGGCTGTGCCATCGCGATCGCGCCGGCGAACGACGGCAGCGCCTCGACGGCGCGCATGCCCGCATCGGAGACGACCCGACCGGCCTGGTGGGAGATCAGCATGACGCAGCGCGAGGCGGCTCTCAGCTCGTACGGCTGGGCGGCGCGGCGGGCCACGCTGGTCGGGTCGAGGTAGGCGTCGACCGTCACCGTGACGTGCGAGGGCGTGCAGCGATCGATCACGTCGTCGCGGATCGAGCCGTGCAGGCGCGCGCCGCACTCCACCAGCACCGGCCCGCGGTCGGTCAGCATCACCTCGGTGTGCGCCGGCCCGTATCTGATGCCGAGCGCGTCGAGCACCGCGTGCACGTACGGAACGACCTCGTCCTGCTGCTCGCCGCGCGCGTTGAGCAGCTCCTCGAAGTCGTAGGCGAGGTTGCCCTCGATGCGCCGCTTCGTGTCGCGCCAGACCTCGGAGACGTGGTGGACGCCGTCCCACGAGATCGAGTCGGTGAACAGCTGGGTGCCCTTCAGCAGCTCCTGCACGAGCAGCTGCTCGTTGGAGCCCTGGAGCGCGTTGGGGCGGCCGAGCACGTCGGCGAACGCGGCGCGGATCGCGTCGGGCGTCTCGCACAGTGACACGCCGTCGGTGCCGGCGGAGTCGAGCGGCTTAACGACGACGGGCCAGTCGCCGCGCTCCGACGCCCAGGCGATCGCCTCCTCGGCGTCTCCGGTCTTCAGCTCCTCGACAGCCCGCAGACCGGCGCGCCGCAGGGCGTTCGCCATCTCGTGCTTGTCGCGCCGGGCGCGGCTCATCGCGCTGCCGTTCGACGGCAGCCCGAGCCGCTCACTGAGCGCGTCGCTCAGCAGCACGCCTGGCTCGGAGCCGACGACGACGAACGTCGGATGGTGTCTCGCGACGGCTGCCGCGGTCGCCTCCAGGTCGCCCCGATGGACGACGTTCTCGACGAAGTCATCGCGCCGCAGGCGGTCGATGTAGAAGGGGGACTCGTTCGGGTTGGACTGCACGTGCACGACATCGAGGCCGGCCGTTGCGAAGCGCGGCGCGAGTCTCGCGCCGGTCGAGTAGGCGTCGACGACGACGGCAGCGCTCACGCTCTCGCCACCAGCACGAGGCGGTCTTCCGGCCGCTTCGGCCCGCCGCTGAAGTCGCCGTAGCCGCGAATGTCGGTGAAGCCGACCTCGGCGAGCATCGCCTCGAGATCCTCTCTCTCGTACATGCGGATGCGCGAGTGCACGACGTCGTCGCCGAGCTCGTATCTGACGTGCAGTCTGCCGGTCGAGAAGTCGACGATGAGCGTCTCCTTCACGTCGTTGGTCCAGCGCACGACCGGTCTCTCGTCGCTTCTGAGGCGGAAGCGCGAGCGCTCGAGGTCCGACAGCTGCATCACGATCCAGCCGCCCGGCTTCACGAGCGAGTGGAAGACGCGCAGCATCGCGAGATCCTCCGCCTCCGTCGCGCCGTAGCCATAGGAGGAGTAGACGCTCACGAGCACGTCGAACGGGCCGAGCCCCGCCGGCAGCGGCTGCGTGAGGTCGTGCAGCACGTAGCGCGGGCCGGGCGCGCGCTGCTCGGCCTCCGCCAGCGCAGCCGGCGAGATGTCGATGCCGGTCGCCTCCATCCCGAGATCCTGCAGCGCGGCGCAGAAGCGCCCGAAGCCGCAGCCGGCGTCCACGACCGTCGAGCCGCGCGGCAGACCGAGCAGCTCGACCATCGCGGCGGCGTCCTCGACGGTCGTGTCATAGCTGCCGAGCGCCGCCGCCACGCGCATGAAGGCGGGGCCGTAGGTGTCGACCTCGTTGAGGACGTTGGCGTTGGTCGGGACGGTCTCGTCGGTCATCGCTTCCTTGCTTCCTAGCTGATTGCGGCGGGTGCGGTGCCGGCACGGCGGAGCGCCTCGGCGCGGGCCGCGTCGGCGCCGGCGCGCACGAGCCCGAGCGCGCCCATCCCGCTCACGAGGATCGCACGCATGACGCGCCCCACGCGCGCGTCGTGCACGTCGTCGAGGTACCAGCCGCTGAGATGGCCGAGGTAGCGCACGTACTTGAGCAGGTCGAGATCCTCCAGCGCTACCGCGAGGTTGCGGCGGTGCAGCTGAGCCTGCAGCACGATGTGGCGGTAGGCGGCGTCGTCCGGGGCCGGGTCGGCCGCTCCGTCGTTCGCCGGGTTCCACGCCTTCACCCACGCGAGCGCGATCCGCCAGCCGGTGTTCTGCTCGGGGTCGAGGAAGCCCTCGAGCGGCGGCATCGCGAGCCCCTTGTGGACCGGTTTGTCGAGGCAGAGGCCGAGCACGGCGATCGTGACGAGGTCCTCAGCGCCGAGCAGGGGCACGTCCTCGCGTGCGCGCGTCCGCACCTCCGGCCGCGCCGCCAGCTCGTCGAGCAGCGTGTCGACGAGCTGCGCCGTTCCCTTGCTGGAGGACAGCTCGCCGTCGACCTCCGAGGAGACCATCCCGTGCACGACGTGACGGCTCGGCAGCACGCGCCGGCCGGGCTCGAGTCTGCCGAGCAGCTCCTCGACGTGGATCACGTGCGCCTTCCACTCGTCGCCCGAGAGGTGGATGAGGTCGGTCCCCTGCGGCTCGTCGAGCATCATGTCGAGCCACATCGCGACGACCCGCAGGTGATGCGTGGGGAAGCCGTCGGCGCGCGTGAGCGGCATCACCGGATAGCTGTCGTCGCCCGTCAGGTAGGCGATCGTGCCGCGCTCCTCGCGCACGAACGTGCCGCGCTCGACGCCCACCCGCGCCACCTCCTGCGTGCGCGCGGTGCGATCGGAGTCGTAGAGGATCCGCTCGAAGCGGACGCCGAGCCGCGCGAGCGTCTCGTTCTGCCCCTCGACCGCCCAGTCGCGCACGCGCCGCCACAGCGCGACGGCGTCGGGATCTCCCTGCTCGACGCCGGTCAGCAGCCGCTGTGCCAGGTCGTCGATCTGATGGAGGTCGCGCGCGACGGGCGCGTCGCCGTCCGCGACCTCCGCGACCGGCGCCTCCTCGCGCGCGTAGCGCGCGTACAGCTCGCCCACGAACTGGTCGCTCTTGACGCCCGCCTGCTCGGGCGTGCCGGGCGCCGCATACCGCTCGTAGCCCGCCATCGCCTCCCCCATCGACCGGCCCGCGTCGCCGATATGGCTCTGGCGCTCGACGTGCGCGCCGGCGGCGCGGAGCGCGCTGGAGATCGCCTGCCCGAGCGCGATGTTGCGCAAGTGGCCGACGTGCAGCGCCTTCGTCGCGTTCGGGTCGCAGAAGTCCACGATCGCGCGCGCGCCGAGTTGCAGGTCCCCCGTCTCCATCCCGGTCAGGTGGCCGGACTCGAGGCCCGCGCCCGCGGCGGCGATCCGCTCGTCGGAGAAGCGCATCAGGAAGCGCTGCTGTTCCCGCTCCACCGACGCGATCGCCGGGTCGGCTCGCAGGGCGGCGAGCCCTTGCTCGGCGAGCGCGGCATCGCGCGTGATCGCGCGCACGTCGTCGGCGTCCTGCTGTCTGAGGACCGGGACGACGCGGAAGGCGTCCGCGTCGACGGCGCGCAGCGTGGCCTCGACGCCGTCCAGCAGGTTGTCCGTCATCTCCCGCCCCCCATCAGAGCACGCGAGACGGGGCTCGAACCCGCAACCATCGGCTTAGAAGGCCGGTGCTCTACCAATTGAGCTACTCGCGCATGCGGCCGGCGAGTCCGATCGGCGGACTCATCAGAACCCTGCAGGAGTCTAGAGGAGACGGGCTCCGCGAGACGATGCGCCGCGCATCTCACGACGCGATGCTCTCGGCGGGCAGGACCCGCGGCGCGCGCTCGCGCAGCACGCCCAGCAGCGACAGCACCTCCGGATCGCGACGGAGCGTGAGCGCATGCTCACACGCCTCGATCGCGTCGCCGACGCGGTCGGTGCGCGCGAGCGCGTGGGCATAGCGCGACCACGCGACCGGGGACTCGGGCGCGAGCAGCGTCGCCGCCTCGCAGGCGGTCACCTCGGCGCCGACGTCGCCGGACAGCTGGTGCACGAGCGCGAGGTCGAGCAGGCCCTCCATCGTCGGCGCGAGCCCCCGCGCCTGCTCCAGCGCCTCCTGCGCGCCCTGGCGGTCGCCCAGCCGCAGCCGCAGCCGGCCGAGCCGCTCCCACGCGGACGCGTCGCCGGGTGCGCAGGCCGTCTCGCGCAGGGCGGCGTCGCGCGCGAGGTCGTACGCGCGCATGTCCTCGTAGATGCGCGCCGCGAAGCGGTGCGGCGTCGGGCGGTTCGGCTCGGCACGCGCCCAGTCGCGCACGGTGCGCCCGGCGGCGGCGAGGTTCCCGGCCTGCCAAAAGGCGACCGTCAGCTGGCGCAGCACGACGGGGTTGCGTGGATCGGCGTCGCGCGCGTAGATCAGGCGCTGCGCGGCGAGCGCCGGGTCGCCCTCGGCAAGCGCGTGACGCGCCGCGGTCATGAAGCGCTCGACGCGGTCGGCCGCCGGATCGGGCTTCGAGAAGTCGACGAAGTGCAGCGTGCCGGCGGGGATCGTGCGGATCCCGTGCTGGAACCTCACGCGCGCCCATTGCTGCGTGTCGTCGCCCTCGCCGGAGAAGTAGATGCCGGTGACCGACCCGACGCCCCACTCGGGATAGGCGTTGCAGCGCGCGTAGCGGTGCACGACCGAGTGATCGGGCATGCGCGAGCCGAACGGATCGTGTCTCGCCTGCTCCTCAGCCGTCTCGCGCTGGCGCTGCTGCTCGGCGTAGGCGCGCGCGCCCTCCTCGGCGCGGCGCTTGCGCGCGGCCGCGGCGGCGACCTTGACCGCGTTGCCGGAGACCTTGCCACCGCGCGAGGTCTCGGCGAGCTGCTCGAGCTGGTCGGCCGCCTCGTTGATCGCCTGCAGGTGGCGCTGGTGCTCGTGCTGACGTCCGGCCGGCGCGATGTCCGGGTGCCAGCGCTTCGCCATCTTGCGGCGCGCAAGCTGGACCGCCCGCTTGTCGAAGGGCGGCTCGAGCTCCAGCAGCAGGATCCCCTGCTCGATGTCGAACACCGTCGGCATAACGTCCCAGGGTACCGAGGGCCACGGGGCCGGGGCAGCTGAGGCTGGCTATCCTCCGCGGTCGATGTCCGCCCAATACATCTTCACGATGCACCGCCTGTCGCGGTCGTTCCCGCCCGACAAGGAGGTCTTGAGAGAGGTCTCGCTGTCCTTCTACCCGGGCGCGAAGATCGGCGTGCTCGGCTACAACGGCGCCGGCAAGTCGACGCTGCTGCGGATCATGGCGGGGACCGACACCGAGTACCGCGGCAGCGCGCAGCTCGCAGCGGGCGCAAGCGTCGGGATGCTGGAGCAGGAGCCCCACCTGGACGAGGCTAAGGACGTGCGCGGCAACGTCGAGGACGGCGTCTCCGAGCTGCGCGGACTGCTCGACCGCTTCAACGAGCTGTCGATGAACTACTCCGATGAGACGGCCGACGAGTTCGCGCGGCTGCAGGAGCAGATCGACGCGGCCGACGCGTGGAACCTCGACACGATGCTCGACACGGCGATGGATGCGTTGCGGCTGCCGCCGGGGGATGCTGACGTCGCGAAGCTGTCGGGCGGCGAGCGGCGCCGCGTGGCGCTGTGCCGCCTGCTGCTGCGCGCGCCCGATCTGCTGCTGCTCGACGAGCCGACCAACCACCTCGACGCCGAGTCGGTCGCGTGGCTGGAGACCCACCTGCACGACTACAGAGGGACGATCGTCGCGATCACCCACGATCGCTACTTCCTCGACAACGTCGCCGGATGGATCCTCGAGCTCGACCGCGGCCGCGGGATCCCCTACGAGGGCAACTACTCCGGCTGGCTCGTGCAGAAGCAGGAGCGCCTCGAGCAGGAGGAGCGCTCGGACAAGGCGCGCAGACGCACGATCTCCAAGGAGCTGGAGTGGGTGCGGATGAACGCGTCCGCTCGCCGCGCGAAGCCGAAGGCGCGCCTGAATGCGTATGAGCAGCTGCTGGCCGAGGAGCGCAACGTCAAGCTCGACCAGGTGCAGATCCACATCCCGCCAGGTCCGCGGCTCGGCGAGGTCGTGATCGAAGCGGAGGGGCTGCGCAAGGGCTACGGCGAGAAGCTGCTGATCGAGGACCTCACCTTCAAGCTGCCGCGCTCCGGGATCGTCGGCGTGATCGGGCCGAACGGCGCCGGCAAGACGACGCTGTTCCGCATGCTGACCGGACAGGAGCAGCCGGATGCCGGATCGCTGAAGCTGGGCGAGACGGTCGACCTGGCCTACGTCGATCAGTCTCGCGACGCGCTGGATCCGGGGAAGAGCGTGTGGGAGGAGATCTCCGGCGGCGACGATCAGATCATGGTCGGCGAGCGCAAGATGAGCTCGCGCGCGTACGTGAGCGGATTCAACTTCAAGGGCACCGACCAGCAGGTGAGGGTCGGCAAGCTGTCCGGCGGCGAGCGCAACCGCGTGCATCTGGCGAAGCTGCTGCGCAGCGGCGGCAACGTGCTGCTGCTCGACGAGCCGACGAACGATCTCGACGTCGACACGCTGCGCGCTTTGGAGGAGGCGCTGCTCGCGTTCCCCGGCTGCGCCGTCGTGATCTCCCATGATCGCTGGTTCCTCGACCGCATCGCGACGCACGTGCTCGCGTTCGAGGGCGACTCGCAGGTGCGCTGGTTCGAGGGCAACTTCGAGGCGTACGAGGCAGAGCGCCACGAGCGGCTGGGCGCCGAGGCGGATCGCCCGCACCGCATTCAGTACAAGAGACTCGTCCGCTCGTAGCGCCCGAGCACAGCCGCCCGTCGGCTGGCTCCACAGCCAGTTGCACGCGCTAGGGTCCGGTGGATGGGAGACGTCTCGAAGGCAGTGCTCATCACGGGCTGTTCGTCAGGGATCGGACAGGCGACGGCGCGGCGGCTCGCCGCGAGCGGCTGGACCGTCTACGCGACGGCGCGACGGCTGGAGTCGATCGCGGACCTCGAGGCGGCGGGCTGCCGCATCCTCGCGCTCGACGTGACCGACGAGGGCTCGATGGTCGCCGCGGTGCGCACCGTCGAGGAGACTCACGGCGCGGTCGGCGTGCTGATCAACAACGCCGGCTACTCGCAGAGCGGCGCGATCGAGACCGTCCCGCTGGAAGCCGCGCGTAGACAGTTCGAGACGAACGTCTTCGGGCTCGCGCGGCTGACGCAGCTCGTGCTGCCCAAGATGCGCGACCAGCGCTGGGGCAAGATTGTGAACCTCGGCTCGATGGGCGGCAAGCTCGTCTTCCCCGGCGGCGGCTGGTACCACGCGACCAAGCACGCGCTGGAGGCTGTCAGCGATGCGCTGCGCTTCGAGGTGCGCGGCTTCGGGATCGACGTGATCCTGCTCGAGCCGGGCCTCATCACGACCGAGTTCGGCAACGCAGCCGTCGCAAGCATGAGCGAGGTCGACGGCCCGAGCGCCGGTGACGGCGCGACAGCCGCGGCCCGTGCCCCGTCAGATCCGTACGCGAAGTTCAACGCGACCGTGGGTGCCGCGACTGCGGGCGCCTACGACGGCCCACTGCGCCTGCTCGGCGCCGGCCCCGAGAAGGTCGCGAAGGTGATCGAGAAGTCGATCACCAAACGCCGCGCGCCGACGCGCGTGACGATCACGCCTTCGGCGAAGCTGTCGATCCCCTCGCGTCGGCTGATGCCGGACCGCATGTGGGACGCGATGATGCGCGCGCAGTTCCCGACGCCGAAGTAGCGCTTCCACTCAGCCGGTCCCGACGGGCTGCCGCCGCTTGGGCGCCGGTCAGGTCGAAGTCGACCTGACCGCGTACAACAGCTGCGCGGCCGTAGAAACGACGACGCGGCCGGCTCCCCAAGCCGACCGCGTCGTGTTCAGCTGCCGTTGATCAACGAGGATGCTTGTTGACGCACCCCTTGATGTGCAGCCGCTGGCTCCGCGTGATCGTGTCGCCGTTCTGGCCGACCATCTCGACGTCTGCGGTCGAACGCAGCCCTCTTCTGGTGCAGAGGTTTGTCGAGACGCCGAGCGGACCGTGGCTGCCGGCCACGATGCTCAGCGTGAACTTCGACACCGGGGCATCCGGGATGGTGTCGAAATTCGTCGCCAGGCGGGTCCCGCCCGGGATCGTCACGCGACCGACGAGATCGAGCGCGATGTCGCCCCGCAGCCGGACCATGAGGTCAGGCAGCGGGCGCCCGGGATGTCTCACGAAGAAGGCGCCGCCCTTGAGCGGATCCTTCAACAGCGGTGTCCGCGCGACCGCCGAACCAGCCTGTGCCTTGGCACAATTGCCGGCCTGGTACTCGGCGAGCGTGCAG
This sequence comes from Conexibacter sp., assembly GCA_045805465.1. GTDB lineage: Bacteria > Actinomycetota > Thermoleophilia > Solirubrobacterales > Solirubrobacteraceae > Conexibacter. The sequence goes on from JBJMLB010000040.1 coordinate 21,985, forward strand.
GCTCTGTTCACCACCGGGAGCAGGGCGGCGAGGGTCCGCGGAAGCGAGACCGACACCGACTTCATGTTGCTCTGCCCCGGCGTCTGCGTGAGCACCGCCTTGAAGGGGGTGGAATTCCCCCGTCTCGTGTGACCTCTGTTGCCGACGCTCAGGCTGAGCTTCGGCGCGAACTTGAGGCTCTTGCAGCTGCCCACCTGGAATCTCGAGGTGAGCGACTTGGTCAGCCCCTCGACCGAGGTCGCGGTGCCGCCCACCTGCTGCTTCGCGCAGTTCGTCGGAGCCACCATGAAGCCCGGCTTGTCGATCGCGACGCGCACCGAGCGCACGTTCAGCGGAACGCCCTTGAGGATGGTCGGGAACGGCTGGGAGACCACCGTCAGAGCTGCCGTGCGCGAATCCACGTTGATCGCCTGACGCACGACCACGCTGCCGAGGTTGAACGGTCCGGCGACGGCGTCCACGACGACGGCGAGGCCGTACGGCGCACCTCTGTAGGACTCCGTCAGGTAGACGCGTCCCGTTCTGACGAAGAACGGGCTGCTGCCGACGCCGGCCCCGACGCTCGCGTGCCCGATGAGCGAGCCGGCCGGGCACTGGCCCGCGTCGGCCACGGCGTTCGTGCACTGCTCGGCGTCCTTGACGCGCGCGAGCAGCCCTCTCGGCGTCTCGAGCGTCAGGCCGCTGAGCTGCTGGTCGTCATCGGTGCGGTTCAGCGCGATCCGGAACGGACTGCTCGATCCGGCCCGCGGGTTCTCGACGCCGGCGCGGAGCGTCGGCTCGAATCTCGGCGGGTTGCAGCCGCTGATAACGAACGTGCTCGAGCCGTGGAGCGGTCTGCCACCCCACGAGAGGAAGTCCACCTCGGTCGTATGTACCCCGCACGTGCGCGGCGTTGCGAGCGGCGCGCGCGGACCGGTCTTGAAGTGAAGCGTCATCGAATCGAGCGGCAGCTGGGGCAGGTCGTCGAAGACCGTCGTCAGCTGCCCCGTGCTCGGGTTCGCTCTGATCGACCCCGGCAGCTTGATGTCGACGCCGTCGTCGTCGGAGCGCAGCTCGATCGCGAGCCGGAACAGCTCACCCGACTGCGGGTCGTCCGAGTTCTGCGTGCGCAGGAACACGGACCCGCCGATCGGATGGTCCAGCATCGGCGTTCTCACCGTGACCGTGCCCAGCTTGGACGCGGGATCACACGTCGCCGCTGCTTCCTGTCTCAACTTCAGGTCCGCGTCGGCACAGGCTTGGAGGCCGTCGGCGGAGGACGGGTTGATCGTCAGGCCATCCGGCAGCGCGACGCTCACGCGTCTGATGTCCGCCGGCGCGATGCCGTTCGGTCCGAAGATCTGCGGCATCGCGACGACCGTGTCGACCCCGCTCGACGCGTGCGGCGCAAGCGTCGAGGGAACCAACGTCAGAGCCGGATTGAACGGATTGAGCCCGCAGTTGCTGGGAGCAAGCGTCGTCGTCTGGGCATGGCGGAACGTCTCTGGATGCTGATACGTGTTGATGTCCACGCTCCACGGCAGGGGACCCAGGCACGACGTCGGCATGCGCAGGAACGGCTCCCTCGGCGCGGTGGACGGACACAAACTCCCGGACGCGCCGTACAAGCCCACCGTGCAGTCCGCGCGAAGGTTGTCGTGCGAACTGTCGGTCGGGACGCCCCACAGCGTCACCTCGAACTTCGGGATCGGAACCGCGCTCGGGGCCTTGCTCGTGACGATGTCGATTCCGTAGTCGGAGGGCCGCACCTTGGCTTTCAGGTGGACGATGATCCCCTGGTAGTAGAAGCCGAACTGGGCAGGCACGCCGCGCGGCGGCACCAGATTGTAGACGGGCACCACGTCCTTGCCATTGACGAGAGCGAGTCCGATCTGGCTGTCGCGCGGACAGCTTGGCACCTGCGCCCCGACCGCGGAATCCGCCAGGTGCTGCAGCTGATCCTCGGTGCATCGCTGCGCCGTGGCGGTCGGGTAGCCGACCAAGCCCGCCGGCACGTGCACGATGACGTCGCGGAAGCTCTCCGGCGGCGAGACGACGGTGAGGCTCGGGAAATCGAAGTTTGACTGCGCCTGCGACAAGAGCTCGACGCCCGTCGAGATGCTCGGGGGAGCCATGCCCGCTTGCGAAGGCTGCAACGTCGGGTTGTTCGCGAGGTCGACATCGAGACCATCGATGTCGAACAGGCCGATCGGGTCGGTGCTGAACGAGAGCGGGACCGTGACCGAGTTGCCAGCCCCCCCGCCGGACACCTCGATCGTACCGGTCAAGGTGCCGGTCGCTCCAGGGTCGACGTCCGAGAACGTCTGGTAGTTCAAGGTGTGCCCGAGGGGAACCCCGGTGACGTCGATCACGCACTCGTTGACCTGCCCGGATGGCGTGCACGTCGGCGCTGGCGAGGCATCGAGAATCGGATCAGTGACCGAGAGCTCCGAGGGGAACGTGTATCTGATCGTCATGTTGCCGGTGAACGGCTCGTCCCCCACATTCAGGACGTCGACCCACATGACCATCGGTCTGTCGGGAATGACGTGGTCGGGCTTCATGACCGAGACGCGGATCACAGGGGCTGCCGCGGCGGTGCTCACAACGGCCGCCGCAAGCAGGGCGGCAAGCGCCATGCTCCAGCAGAACCGCTTGAGCAGGTGAATGGACTTCATGATCTACGTCCCTTCTTCTCGACGATGCCGCACTCGATGGGCCGGAACCGACCGGTCACGATGCAGCTCGCGAAGGTATTGGTCCAGCAGGCTCTCTCGTTGGCGCTCATCTCAGCGCCCCCTCTTCGTCGTGACACGGAACGTGACGCGGACGTCTCTCGCCGCCCGGGTACCGTCGCCGGCGAGGAATCTCACATGGAGGGTGGTCGTGTAGCGACCGGAGCGCTGGAGTTGCGCACGTGCACTCGTGCCGAGCCTCAACCGCAGGTTCGCCGGTCCCGCGCTCCCCCGTCTGAGGAACCCGGAGGTCAACCCCCTCCCGCGCCACGCGATCCGTCCGGCGGCGTTGATCCTGACGCCCAGCACGCCGGCCGCGCCGTGGAAGCTCACGCGATGCCTGGCGGTCAGCCGTGCCCGACCGATCCCCGCCGTCGCGCCGTCCTCGAGCGACAGGCTGCCGAGCACGTCGTCTGACGGCGCCGCGAACGGCGTCCCCTGGCACGCATCGGCCTCGCAGACTGGCGCGGCGTCGATGGGCTGGTCGAGGGGCGCCGCGCCGACGCGCACGTCATACAGGTCGACGTAGTCGTCCCGATCGGTCTTCACGAGCTGCTGGCGCGTGACGACGAACACATCGTCGCCGCTCCGGCTCGCGTCGACGAAGTCGGCAGGGTCTCTGCCCTTCCCCGACGTGAGGAGGCTGAGGCTTCTCGTCTGCCCGTCGTACTCGTACACGTCGTCGACACCGTTGGTGTCCTCATCAGGCAGCAGATTGCCCGGGCTCGTGAAGAACACCTGACCGTCGTCGCTCAGGAAGCGTGGGCGGAAACCTGTGAGGTCGCGCCCCCCGTTATGCGTGACCGTGGGCACGATCGAGGCGTCTGATGGACACGACACACACGTCAGCGATTGATCTCTCCGGCCATAGAGGTACATCTGATGGTCAGAGATGTACGCGAACCAGTTGCCATCAGGCGAGACTCGCCCGCCGCCCGGCTGCGTGGCCAGGAGCGTCAGCCAGTAAAAGGGGTCAATGGGTTGGACCGAGGACGGATTGACGATCGTCAATCCAGGCACGCCCTCCTGCCACAGCTTCAGCACTGCATCCTTCTGAATGATGTAGACCCGCGTGGCGTCGTCGCTCATCCCCACGAGGGTGCCCCGGGTGGGGCCAAACGCCGACGCGCCGTTGTTGGTGATCAACGTCAGGTTGTCATCGCTTTCCGGGTCCGCGCTGTAGGTGAAGCGGTAAAGGTCGGCGCCAGGCGTGGTGTCGTCGTCCAGCAAGGGGTCCTCGGAGACGAAGAACACGCTGTTGCCGTCAGGCGACATGCCCTCGTAGTGGATCCCGTTCGGAGGGGTTCTGTCTCTGTCGCTTCTCTCCGGTTCCGTGACCCATACAGTTCTTCTTCCGTCGACATGCAGATAGAGCTGCGAAGGTGCGCTGCCGTCGGGCGAGGCGTAGAAGGCAAGGCGCGTCCCGTCTGCCGACATCGTCTGTCTGACGTTCGTGGTCGCCGTTGCGCCCGCCGGAGGCACCGATCCGTCCGGCAAGAGTCCGACGACACTCAGGACACCGTCATCCCACTTGTAGAGGTTCTCCGGGCCCGGCTCCGCATCGGGCAGCAGCTGAGTCGTCGTGCTGAAGGCGACGTGCTTCGCGTCGGCTGAAACGCCCTCGTAAGCCGTGGTCACGAAGTCGGTGAAGGGCAGTCTCTGCACCTCCGTCCTGCTCACCGTGCGCAAGGCCTTGGTCGCCGTGTCCTCGGCGTAGATGCTCATTCGCTCAGGGTTGTCGTCGCTGACCTCAGGCAGGTCATAGGCCCAGAGGAGCGCCGTGCTGAGGTCCTCCGCAAAGACCTCCACACGGTTGCTGGCGTAAAAGGTCTGGACCGCGTCCGGCCGCGGCTGCGGAGTCACCGAATGCGTCGACCAGCTGCCGTCCACGCGTCTTGCGACGTACATGGTGCGACCGGCGGTCCCCGAACCGACCGAGTCCCCGAAGTTGAGCAGCGACTCGAACGCTGCGGCGTTCCCGGTCTCCGAGGCCATCGTCGACATTCTCTCCGCGATGATGTCGCCATCGCCCTTGTCGGCCGGGGAGACCTGCTCGTAGTGGCGAAGCTCGCCGGCGCTGGCAGGAATCGCGAATGCAGCGCATCCGAGGACTGCCACGCTCAGCGTGATCGCGCAGGTGCGCAAACGGCCTATCTCTCGTTGCAGCAACACTTGGACCTCTCTCCTGAAAACGGACATGGCTACCATAGCGGCCCTCGCATCAGGCCGCAAACCCTGGGCCGCCATGCGGCTTGACACCGGTTCGTCCAAGGCCTACGCTGCCTGACGTCGCTCGGTCGAGCTTCGCGGCCTGCGAGGCGACTCGGCTGGCGCATTGCGCTGTCGGGGAAAGGGGGAACTGCCGGCAACACTCATGCACGCGTACGCGTGCCATTTTTCTCACTCGTCTACATTGAAACGAGGCTTATTTACATGAAGTTCAGCAAGCTGCTTCTTGCCGTCGTTGGCGCCACCGTCCTCCTCGGTGCGCTTGTCGGATCTGCTTCCGCCAGGAATTTCTCCGTCTCGTCCCAATCCAACAGGGCGACCTTCACCAGGATGAACTTCGCAGGCGGCTTCGGCACCATCGAATGCGAAGTTGTCCTCGAAGGCACGTTCCATTCAAGAACCAACACGAAGACCGTAGGGACGCTAATCGGCCTAATCACAGCCGCTAACGTCACCAGGTGCGCAAGGGGCCAGGCCACGATCAACAGGGAAACGCTCCCCTGGCACCGCAGGTACGCCGGCTTCACCGGCACGCTACCGAACATAGTGACCCAGAGCGAGACCGTGTCGGGCGCTTCCTGGACTGTCAGGGAACCGACCTTTGGCGTCACTTGTCGAGTCGAAAATGGCTCGTCAACCGGGACCTACAGGCTCAGCAGCGGCACAGTCACAGAAGCAAGCGTGAGCGGCACCGCGCCGTGCGGGAGCTTCTCCGGCACGCTCAGCGGCACCACCACCAACGTAGACAACAGGTCGGGCTCCAGGATCACCGTAACCCTAATATAGGGTTGACGCCTGCGTAGTCCTAAAAGGCGGCGCTGCACATGCAGCGTCGCCTTTCTCTATTCGCCTCGGATCAGGTCTGGATCGAGCACCTGAACTTCGCTGGTGTCGGGAGCATCGCCTGCAAAGCGTCCTCGTTCAGTGCGTTCACGAACCACCCCCGTTGCGGCCCTTGGCATCAGCAGCACCAGTTCGATCAGAACACCCGTGCCGCGCTGGCCCTCGCTCCGACCTCAGCCTTGGCGCAGGCGCCGCAGCGTCCTGATCTCGTTCTCAGTGCTGCCAGGAGCGAGTGGGGGCACGCCCTGCTTTATTAACCGCGCTTCGGCGCGCCGTTTTACTTGGCAGAGGTACGCCGAGCTCCCTACCCTGTGGTAGGTCCGGCGCGGCTCACGCGGGGCGAGTTCGTGCGTCGGCATCATTGCCATGCCGCGGGAAGGGGATGCAGAAGCTACGTGCTTTTGCACGCGATTACGCGTGCATCCGATGTGTCATTCGCCTATTCGAAAGGAGCTTCTCACATGAAGCTCGGCAAGCTGCTTCTCGCCGCCACCGTGCTCCTCGGTGCGCTCGTCGGCTCCGGGTCCGCCAGGAATCTCTCCAGTTCGCCTCTCCTTACCAGGGCGAACTTTGCCACGATGAAGTTCGAAGGCGGCTTTGGAGCACCTACAGGCTCAGCAGCGGCGTAGTCACGGAATACAGCGTCAGCGGCACCGCACCGTGCGAAAACGGCGAAATCCCGACATCCATCACGTTCAGCGGCGTCACCACCAAAATCGACGACAGGGCCGGCGCCAGGATAACGGTGACCCTAATATAGGCTCCCTGCGAGCCGGCTGCGGTCAGCGCAAAGGCTCGAACCCAGCGGTGCCGAGACGCAACGCGAACGCCGCGATCAGCTTCGCGGCGTTCGCCACGTCCTCGAGCTCGCAGAGCTCCACCGGCGAGTGCATGTAGCGCAGCGGGACGGAGACCAAGGCAGTCGGGATGCCGGCGCGGCTCAGGTGGATCGCGTCGGCGTCGGTGCCCGTCCCGCGGCCTGCGGAGGAGACCGTGAAAGGGACCCCCTCCGCCTCAGCGGTCTCGTGCAGCAGCTCGAACACGCGCGGGTGAATCGTCGAGCCGCGCGTGAGCGAGGGGCCTGAGCCGAGCGGGTGCTTTGTGAGCTCGCCGAGCTCGATCCCCGGTTGATCGGTTGCGAACGTGACGTCGACCGCAACTGCGAGATCGGGAGCGAGGGAGAAGGCCGTCGTACGCGAGCCGGCGAACGTGATCTCCTCCTGCACGGCTGCCACCGCTGCTACGTCGCCGGCCGCCCCGCCGGCCTCCGCGACGAGCCGCGCCGCCTCGAGCGCCACGTAGCAGCCGATGCGGTTGTCGAGCGCGCGGGAGACCAGCCGTCCGTTCGGCAGCTCGATCGGCTCGCCTGCGATCACGGCGACGTCGCCGATCCGGACCATCGCGCGTGCGTCGTCGCCGTCCTTCGCGCCGACGTCGATGTGGAGGTCCTTCAGCTCCGGGACGCGCTTGCGGTCCTCGTCCTTCATCAGGTGGATCGGCTTCTTGCCGATTACGCCCGGGATCTCGCCGCCCCGGGTCACGAGCGTGACGCGCTGGCCCACGAGGATGATCGGGTCCCAGCCGCCCACAGAGCCGAAGCGCAGGAAGCCGTCGTCGTCGATGTGCGAGACGTGCACGCCGATCTCGTCGATGTGCCCGACGACCGCCAGCAGCGGGCCGTCGCCCGTCCCTCTCACGCGCGCCACCGACGAGCCGAGCGCGTCCGAGCTCACCTCCGCGAACTCAGCCGCCGCCTCGCGCCAGACCGCCGCCGCGTCGCCCTCGTATCCGGAGGGCCCTGGCGTCGTCAGCAGCGTCTGCAGGAGCGGCGGCGTCGGCACGCGCGCAAGCCTAGCGGCCGACGGACCGCGACAGCCCGTCCCCGAGCGTCGGCGACCGCAACGGGGACGGCCCGTCGAGCGCTCCGTCGACGACGCGCGATGCGGCGGCTGCGAGCGCGGACGACGACGCGCGCTGCCCGAGCCCGCGCGCGCCCACGTGCACCGGCACGCCGCCGAGCACGCCGGTCACCCGTCTGCGCGTGAACGTGAGGTGGCCGTGCGCGGCAGCGCGCCCGTCGATCGTCAGCGTGAAACGCGGGCCGCGCACCGGAAGCAGGCCGCTCACGCGCACCCCGGGCACGTATCCGTAGCTGCGCAGCCGCAGGCCGCGCCCGCGCTGCAGCGCTGCGCTGCCGGCGCGCAGCCCGCCGAACGGCTGCGGGTTCCCGCTCGACGTCAGCTGCGCGATCAGCCGGGTGGTCGCGTCGTCGAGCGTCAGCACCACCGCTGAGGCCGTGCGCCCGGCGAGCCCGGGAACGCCGTGCGCGCGCGGCACCGCCGCGAGCCGGCGTGGCGCCGAGGGCTGCGGAGGGATCGCGCCGGCGCGAGAGCCGCATGCCTGCGCGGCAAGCCCGCCGACGAACGCGAGCAGCGCTCTCTGCGCGCAGTCGCCCGGATCGGAGAACAGCACGCCGTGGCCGGCGTCGGGCACCTCGAGCAGCTGGGCGCCGGGCAGCCGGCCGGCGAGCGCGAGCGCGTCGATCCGCGGGGTGCGCAGGTCGGCGTCCCCCGACAGGATCAGCGTCGGCGTCGCCGGCAGGGCCGGCGCCGGCTGGACGAGCGGCGACTCCGGCCATCCGCGGCACAGGTCCGCCGTGCCGAGCGCCCGAGCGGTGGCGCGGTCGAACGGCAGGAAGGCGCTCGGGGGGATCGCGCCGGCGGCGGCGTCGACCGCCGCGCGCCGCCGCTCCAGCGGCGTGCCGGGCGCCCACGGCACCTGGCCGTCCTCGCAGGTCGTCGCGACGAACACGGCGTCGCTGTCCGCGGCCGCGCTCAGCCCGCCGGATCCGTCCTGCACCGCGAGCCGCAGCAGCGGGGCCGGGTCGCCGGTCAGCGCGCTGTGGAGTGCTGCCGGCAGCCCGGCGCGCAGGAAGCGGTCGAAGTCGCCGCTCAGCAGCAGCCCGAGCAGGTCGGCCTCGGACAGGCGCCGGCGGTGCGGGCGCCCGCGTCCGTCGAGCGCCTCGCCGCGCAGTCCTCCATGCGCCAGGCGCCGTGCCAGCGACGTGAGGTCCGCGGCCGGATCGCGCGTGAAGCGGCAGCTGTGCCCGCACACCGCCCGGAGCACGCGGGGGATCGATGCGAGCGTGCTGCGCTGGAAGGGGTCGATCCCCTCAGGCAGGACGACGGAGTCGAGCACCAGCCGCTCGACGTGCTGCGGGTATGCGGCCGCGTACGCAAGCGCGACCTTCGTCCCGTAGGAAGCCGCGTAGAGGATCAACCGCTCGACCCCCAGCGATTCCCGCACCGCCTCGACGTCCTCCACCGAGGCGGCCGTGGCATAGGCGCCGCGGCGCGGCCCCAGCTCCGTCGCGCAACGAGCGACCGCGGACGCGAGCGAGCCGCGACCGGAGTCGAGCGCGGCGCAGCGGAGGCGCCCGGAGCCGCCGGTTCCCCGCTGGTCGAAGACGACGAGCTCGCGTGAGCGGAGCAGCGGCCGCAGCACGCTCGCGAACGCGTCGAGCAGCGGCACCGCCGCCTGCCCGGGTCCTCCCGCGATCGCCAGGACCGGCGTGCCCCCCGTCCCCCCCGTGGCCGGCGGCAGCGCCTTCACGCGCAGCGAGAGCGTCCCCGGCACGGCGCCGCTGCGGTCCAGCGGAACCGATACGTGCCCGCACAGCGTGCGATCGCGCGCGGCACTCGTGCAGCGGCCCAGCTGAGCCGTCGCAGCGCTCGCAGACGACGTGATGCATGCGAGCGCGGCAGCCGCGGCGAGCGCTGCGCGGGTGAGCACACGGGCTCCCATCACGTCCACTGTGACACGGGCCCGGCCGCGAGCACGGCATCGAGTCGGCCTGCGGCCATGACACGCATGGGACAATCTTGACCGATCAGGGTGCTTCGTGCACTCTAACGACCGCCCCGGCGGTGGCTGGGGCAGATTGGAGGGGAGGATGTTCCGCCGTCCACTCGTGGCCGCGATCGCGGTCGCGGCCGTCTGTGCGCTGGGGGCGCTCGCCGCGCCGGCGGGCGCCGTGAGGGCGATACAGCTCGTGCCGGGAGGTGAAATAAAGAAGACGGTCGAAGCCTTCACCATCAGAGCCTGGGGTGGTGAATTGACGATAATATGCGCCCTGACGCTGAGCGGCAGGCTGACGACCGCACCGATCGAAAAGGCGTCCGCCGGGTTGCTACCGGAAGGCAGGATGGGGCGCATCGAAGAATGGTTCACCGAAGGATGCAGAACCAACCTCGGCGGACCCGCCGAACTGACGCTGCTACTCGAAGAAGGCGCCCCGGTGAACCTGCGCTACCAGGCGTTCCTAGGCGCGCTACCAAACATCACGGGCATCCAGTTCCGAAAGCTACTGTTCGCCTTCCGCATAGTTGAACCGCTCGTGCTCGGCGCGTGTCTATACCGAGGGGCGGTCGGCCTACTAATCAGCTTCCCGCCCGCAGAAGGCGGGGGCGGCTTCAGGTTCACCCCGGAGAGGTTCGTCACGCCGAACGCGGTGCCGCGCGTGAGCCCGGCGCCGTGTCCGGAAACGGTCGAACTGAGCGGCGTCGGCAGACTGACGCCGCCGCAGGCAGCCGTCCTAGTGAACTGAGACCGGCGCGGCTGACGAGCGGATCGGCGCGCCTGGCAACGGACCGGGGGTGAAACCCCGATGACACGGCCAGGCGCGCCGAGGCGGGCCACCTCGCTCGACACCCCGTCTCAGGGTCGCGGTCGACGACGTGGCGAACGCCGCGAAGCTGGTCGCGGCGTTCGCGCTGCGTCCTATATTAGGGTTACGGTTATCCTGGCGCCCGACCTGTTGTCTATGTTGGTGGTGTTGCCGCTGAACGTGGCGGCAAAGCCGCTACACGTTGTTGTGCTGCTCACGCTGTATTCGGCGACTACACCGGCACTGAGCCGGTAGGCGCCGCTGAAAGTCGCGTTTGTGACCTGGCAAGTGACGCCGAAGCCGGCTTCCCTGTACCTCCAGCTGAAGCCGCTTATCGTGTTTGACAGGGTCGATATGTTCGGTAGTGTGCCGGTGAAGCCTTGATACCTGGTGTGCCAGGGAAGCGCTTCCCTGTCAATTGTTGCACCGCCCCTGGGACACCTAGTGACGTTTGCGGCGGTGACGTAGCCGATTAGCGTCCCCGCGGTCTTCGTGCTGGTTCTTGAATGGAACGTGCCTTCGAGGACAACTTCGCATTCGACGGTGCCAAATCCGCCTGCGAAGTTCATCCTGGTGAAGGTCGCCCTGTTGAGCTGGGACGAGGTGGAGAAATTCCTGGCGGAAGCAGACGCGCCGAGTGCGCCGAGAAGCACGGTGACAGTTGTGACGGCGATGAGCAGCTTGCCGAGCTTCATGCCGAAGCTCCTTTCGAGTAGGCGAAATGACAGATGCATCTGCAGGCGCATCGACGCATGCGAAAGCGTGCAGGAAGATGTAGCGCTCTGGGCGCTTGCGGGTGTGGCGATGCCATGACTGCCTAGCCACGTCGCGACATAGACAACTCAAAATGCAGGGGCGGCGTGCCCGGGCAGCGCCGCCTCTGCCTCGTCGTTGTTGGCTATATTAGCGTGACGGTGATCCTGGAGCCCGACCTGTTTTCTATGTTGGTGGTGGAGCCGCTGAACGTGCCAGAGAAGCTCCCGCACGGCGCGGTGCCGCTGACGCTGTATTCGGTGACTACGCCGCCGCTGAGCCTGTAGGTGTTGGTGAGTGAGGCATTTTCGACTCGACAAGTGATGCCGAAGGTCGGTTCCCTTATGCTCCAGCTGAAGCCGCTTATCGTGTTTGACAGGCTCGTTATGTTCGGTAGCGTGCCGGTGAAGCTGGCGTACCTGCGGTGCCACGGGAGCGTTTCCCTGTTGATCGTGGCGCCACCCCTTGCGCACCTGCTGACGTTAGCGGCTGTGATTAGGCCGAGTAGCGTCCCCACGGTCTTCGTGCTGGTTCTTGAATGGAACGTGCCTTCGAGGACAACTTCGCATTCGAAGGTGCCGAAGCCGCCTGCAAAGTTCATCCTGGTGAAGGTCGCCCTGTTGAGCTGGGACGAGGTGGAGAAATTCCTGGCGGAAGCAGATCCGACGAGCGCACCGAGAAGCACGGTGACAGTTGTGACGGCGATGAGCAGCTTGCCGAGCTTCATGTAGAAGCTCCTTTCCAGTAGGTCAATGACAGATAGATCTACACGTGCATCGACGCGTGCGAGGGCGCGCAGGCACGTAGGTTTCTGTACCCCTTCCTGCAGCTTGGTGGCGGTGCTCCCCCGCGCGAGCCCCCAACCGACCACAGAGTAGGTGCCCTATCGCACCGCTGTCAAGCAAATCTCCGCATAGCGAATGCTTCATCGCAGTTCAACGGCGCGGGCGAGCAGTCGGCTCGTCGCTCGCTTATGAGACGAAGCAGTCGTCTGCGTGGCGGGTAGTGCCCGAGGCCCGGCCGCGCCGGCCGGGCCCGCGCTGCCTCAGGGGCGAGCCAGGAGCTCGCGCAGCACGTACGGCAGGATGCCGCCGTTGCGGTAGTAGCGCTGCTCCTTCGGCGTGTCGATCCGCACGGTGACGGTGAACTGCTTGTCGTCGGCGTGGACGGTCAGCTCGCGCGGAACCTCGTCGCCGCCAGCGATGCCGTCGATCGAGAAGACCTCGTGGCCGGTGAGGCCGAGGGAGGCCGCCGAGTCGCCGTCCTTGAACTGCAGCGGCAGCACGCCCATGCCGACGAGGTTCGAGCGGTGGATGCGCTCGAAGGACTCGGCGATGACCGCGCGCACGCCGAGCAGGTTCGTGCCCTTGGCGGCCCAGTCGCGCGAGGAGCCCGAGCCGTACTCCTTGCCGCCGAGGACGACGAGCGGGGTCCCTTCCTGCTGGTACTTCATCGAGGCGTCGTAGATCGCCATCTGCTCGGGCTCGCCGTTCCCGCTCAGGAACAGCGTCACGCCGCCTTCGGTGCCCGGCGCCAGGAGGTTTCTCAGGCGGATGTTCGCGAACGTGCCGCGCATCATCACCTCGTGGTTGCCGCGCCGCGCGCCGTAGGAGTTGAAGTCCTTGCGGTCCACCCCGTGCTCCTGGAGGTAGCGGCCGGCGGGCGAGTCCGGCTTGATCGCGCCCGCCGGTGAGATGTGGTCGGTGGTGACGCTGTCGCCGAGCAATGCGAGGACGCGCGCGCCCTCGATGTCAGTGACGGGCTTGGGCTCGGGCGGCAGGTCGACGAAGTACGGCGGGTTCTGCACGTACGTCGAGCTGTCGTCCCACGCAAAGCGGTCGCCGGTCGGGGTCTCGAGCCCGCGCCAGCGCTCGTCGCCGGCGTAGACGCCGTCGTAGGACTTGCGGAACATGTCGGACTGAACAGCCAGTTCGATCGTCCGTGCGACCTCCTCGGCGCTCGGCCAGATGTCGCGCAGGTAGACGGGCTCGCCGTTCGCGTCCTCGCCGAGCGGGTCGTTCTGCAGGTCGACGTCCATCGACCCGGCCAGCGCGTAGGCGACGACGAGCGGCGGCGACGCGAGGTAGTTCATCTTCACGTCGGGGTTGATGCGGCCCTCGAAGTTGCGGTTGCCCGACAGCACCGAGCAGACCGCGAGATCGGCGTCGTTCACCACCGCGGAGATCTCCTCCGGCAGCGGGCCGGAGTTGCCGATGCAGGTCGTGCAGCCGTAACCGACGAGGTTGAAGCCGAGCGCGTCGAGGTCGCCGGTCAGCCCCGCGCGCTCGTAATACTCGGTGACGACCTTCGAGCCCGGCGCGAGGGAGGTCTTCACCCATGGCTTCGTTCTCAGGCCGCGCTTGACCGCGTTGCGCGCGAGCAGACCGGCGCCGAGCATGACGGACGGGTTCGACGTGTTCGTGCAGCTCGTGATCGCGGCGATCACGACGTGGCCGTGGTCGAGCTGGGTCTTGGTGCCGTCGGCGAGTGTGACGGGGACGGCGGTTCTCGCCAGGGTTCCGGCGCTGCTGCGGGCGGGTCCTGTCGCGGGGGAAGCTCTTTCCGCGGGCGGGGCCGCGGAAAGACTTGCCCCCGCGCCACCCGCCCGATCGGCGTGCTGGTCGCGGGCGCCGTCGCCGTTTGAGGGCGCTTGGCTGGCAGTCGGATCGCTGGCGGGGAACGTGTCAGCGATGGCGTCGTCCTCGCCGTTCTGGTGTGGGAGGTAGCCGTTCAGTGCTTCGCGGAACGCGTCCTGCGCGTCGGTCAGCGCGATGCGGTCCTGCGGACGCTTCGGCCCGGCGATGCTCGGGACGACCTCGCCGAGGTCGAGCTCGAGCGTCTCGCTGTAGGTCGGCTCCTCGCTGTGCTCGTCGTGCCACAGTCCCTGCTCCTTCGCGTACGCCTCGACGAGGGCGATCTGCTCGGGCGCGCGGCCGGTGAACTCCATGTAGCGCAGCGTCTCCGCGTCGATCGGGAAGATCGCGCAGGTCGAGCCGAACTCCGGCGACATGTTGCCGATCGTCGCGCGGTCGGCGAGCGGCAGGCGCGAGACGCCGGCGCCGTAGAACTCGACGAACTTGCCGACGACGCCGTGCTTGCGCAGCAGCTCCGTGACGGTGAGGACGAGGTCGGTCGCGGTCGCGCCCTCGCGCAGCGCGCCGGTCAGCTTGAAGCCGATCACCTGCGGGATCAGCATCGACATCGGCTGGCCGAGCATCGCCGCCTCGGCCTCGATGCCGCCGACCCCCCAGCCGAGCACGCCGAGGCCGTTGACCATCGTCGTGTGGGAGTCGGTGCCGACGAGCGTGTCGGGGTAGGCCTGCCCAAGCGTGTCGTTGATGAAGACCACGCGCGAGAGGTACTCCAGGTTCACCTGGTGCACGATCCCCGTGTCCGGCGGGACGACCTTGAAGCCCTCGAACGTGCCCTGGCCCCAGCGCAGGAACGCGTAGCGCTCCTGGTTGCGCTCGAACTCCAGCTTGGCATTCGCGTCGAACGCGTAGCGCGTGCCGAACTCGTCGACCTGCACCGAGTGGTCGATCACGAGCTCCGCCGGCACGAGCGGATTGATCTGCGCCGGGTCGCCGCCCATCGCGGCCATCGCGTCGCGCATCGCGGCAAGGTCGACGACGGCCGGCACGCCCGTGAAGTCCTGCATCACGACGCGCGCGGGGGTGAATGCGATCTCCTTGCTGGGCTGGGCCTTCGCGTCCCAGCGCGCGAGCGCGACGACGTCCTCTGCGCGAATCGTCTCGCCGTCCTCGTTGCGCAGCAGGTTCTCGAGCAGGATCTTCAGCGAGAACGGCAACCGCGCGACGTCGTGCTGGGCTTGGAGCGCGTCGAGTCGGTAGATCTCGTAGTCGCGATCGCCGACCGACAGCGTCGCCTTCGCATCGAAGCTGTTGGTGGACATGAGGGATCTCCTGGTTTCACGTCGTGCCCGCCGGGAAGCAGGCGGACACGGATCAGGTCTGCAGTTGAACCTAGGAGTCTGTCACTCGCCGTGGCCGGGCGGCGAGCGGCGCGAGGCTGTCAGCGTGCGCGGCCGCGCTTGCGGCGCTTGCGCTCGTCCGCGCTCAGTCTGCGGTTTCTGCGAGCGGAGCGGGTCGCGCTGCCGCCGCGGCCGTCGCCGAGCCCGCTGTCGGACGTGCGGATGTGGCCGGCGGTGGCGCGCTTGGCATCCCGCGCTATGACGAACCAGATGCCGCCGATCAGCGCGACGATCCCGACGGCGATCAGGAGCCCGTCGCGCGTGCTGAGCGAGCCGCTATCCGCCTCGGTCTGAGAGGTCTGCGCAGGCGCGGGCGCAGGCGTCGTCTGTGCGCCGACCTGATCCTGCGTAGGCGCGGGCGCCTGCTGCTGGAACGGCGACTGCTGTTCTTGAGCAGCCGTCTTGCCGAGCGCCGAAGACGGCGTCGCGGCGAAGGCCGCGAGCACGAGCAGGGCAACGATCCGAGCCATGCGCCGACATTAGCGCCGGCGCATCCCCCACGCGACCGTTCCCGCTGCGGCAGCCCGTAAGCCGCCGGGACGCCTACGACGCGGCGGCCGTCTCCCGCTCGTTCTCCGGCGGCGCATCCTTGTACGGGTACGGGTTCTTCTCCTCGTTCCCGTGGTCCTCCTCGTGGTACACGCTCTCGGCGTTGACCGCCCAGATGTCGTGCCCCGCGCCGTCGCAGAGGTTCTCGACCGCTCGCATCGCCGTCAGCATCGAGTGATCGGAGTTGTTGTAGCGGTGCAGGCCGTTGCGCCCGACCTGGATGAAGTTCGGCGTCGTGTCGAGCCAGGTGCGGATCGTCTCGATGCGCTCGGCGTAGTGCTCGTCGTAGACCGGGTAGGCCTTGTGGACGCGCACCGCGAAGCCGCGCTTGACGCGCGAGGCGTCGCAGAGGCCGGTCTGCGCGAGCTCCTTCGTGGCGAGCTTGACGAGGTCCTCGTCGTCCATCGTCCACAGCTCGTCGCCCGCGAAGCAGAAGTACTCCATGCCGATCGATGCCTCGGTGTCGTTGGGCACCATCCACGGGCTCCACGAGCGGAAGTTCTGGATGCGGCCGACCTCGACGTCCGGCTCGTGGATGTAGATCCAGTTGTCCGGGAACAGGTCGGCGCCCTCGATCACCAGCGAGACGGTGAGGAAGTCGCGGTAGCGCAGGTTGCGGCCGGCGTCGCGCACGTCGACCGGCAGCTCCGGATCGGCGATTCTGGTCGTGAGCGAGAGCGGCAGCGAGGAGATGACGCCGCGGCACTCGATCGTCTCGCCGCCGGCGACCACCTGGACCGCTCTGTTTCCGTCGAAGACGACCTTCGTGACGGGCGCGTTCATCCGCACCTCGCCGCCTCTGTCCTCGATGTCGGCCTTCATTCTCTCCCACATCTGACCGGGGCCATATCTGGGGTAGTGGAACTCGTCGATCAGCGATCTGATCTTGTTGCCCTTGTTGCCGAGGAAGGCGGCCTTCGCGGCGGAGAAGAACGACAGGCCCTTGATCCGCTGCGCGGCCCAGTCGGCGCGCAGCTCGGAGCACGGGACGCCCCACACCTTCTCGGTGTAGGTCTTGAAGAACTGGTTGAAGAGGTACTTGCCGAAGCGGTTGGAGACCCACTGCTCGAGCGTGTCCTCGCGCTGGTTCGGGCGCAGCTTCATCTTCGTCGCGGCCCACAGGTAGGACGTGCCGGCCTTGATCAGGTTGACCGGGCCGAGCTTCTTGATCACGTCCATGCCCTCGAGCGGGTACGCGAGGTACTTCCGGTGCCAGTAGATGCGCGAGAGGCGCGGGCGCAGCAGGAACTCGCCTCTCATGATCTCGTGCCAGAGGTCGTCGACCTCTCTGACCTTCGTGAAGAAGCGGTGGCCGCCGAGGTCGAAGCGGTAGCCGTCGCGGACCTCGGTGCGCGCGATGCCGCCGACCTGGTCGGTCGACTCCAGCACGATCACTCGCTCGCCGCGCTTGGCGAGCAGGTAGCCGGCGGTGAGGCCGGCGGGGCCGCCGCCGAGCACGACGTAGGGGCGGGAGTCCTGCGGGGCGGAAGTCTCGGTCATGTGCGTGGGGGCCCAGCCTTCGGGATCAGGGGAGTTGGGGTCTGGCGGTCTTCTCGTACAGCACGGCGCTGTTGCCGACCGTCGACGCGCCACGGTAGAACTGCGGCGCGACCTGGACCTGCCGCAGCGTCGCGTCGCCTGCCAGGATCGCACCCCACTGGGCCGATCGGCGCCGCACCAGCTGCGTCCAAGGGGCCTTCCAGTTCTGGACGCCCTCAGTAAGCGGGCGCACGAACAGGACCTTCTGGCCGGGCCGCAGATTAGCAAGCATCGCCGGCAGCACTCTGGCAGGCTGGGCCGCTTCGAGCTTGTCGAGCGCGTCGACCCAGTCCATGTGGCGCGGGTCGCTCGTCGGCCCGATCGTGTCGGCGTATCTGAGGCCGCCGGGCATGTAGTACCAGACGAGCGGCGTCTGCTCGGGCTGGCCGGAGATCACGAGGTCGCCCGCTCTCATCTGCGCGCCGACCTCGGCGCCGATGTCGCGCACGTCGCTCTTGTAGCCGTCGACGTACTGCGTCGGCTTGACCCAGAAGACGCACAGGATCGCGAGCGCGACGAGCCCGAGCCTGCCGGCCCGCGAGAGGCCGAGCGCGAGCAGCAGCAGCAGCGGGCCGACGGCGGCGGCGAAGTAGCGCGAGGCCCATGCAGGCGAGATCTGCGACAGCCCCCAGGCGAGGCCGAAGGTGACGAGCGGGATCGCGATCAGCACCCACACCGACAGCCGCTCCCTGTCGCCGCGCGCCTTGTTCGCGCCGAGCAGCGCCGCGACGCCGAAGCCACCGGCGAGCAGCAGCGTGACGGCCGGGCCGTAGCCGCCGAGCACGTCTCTGGCGATCTGGATCGGCACGCCGAAGCGCGGCTTGTTCGCCCACGGCGCCGCCGTGTGCTGCGCCTGGTAGAGCAGCGTCGGGACCCACGGCAGGTACAGGATCGCGGCGGCGGCGAACGCGATGGCGCCGTCCTTCAGCAGGCCCCGGCGGTCCTCCTCGGCGGCGACCCACCACAGGTAGGCGAGCGCGAGGAATGCGCCGACGCCGTAGAAGATCCCCCAGCTGTGCGTGTAGAGCATCAGCGCCTGGCCGACCGCGAACGCGGCGACGTAGCCGCGGCGGCGATAGACGAAGGCGTGCAGGAAGAAGGCGCTCGCCAACAGCGCCAGCAGCGCCATCAACGCGTACATCCGCGCCTCCTCGCCGTAGGCGGTGAGGAACGGGACGAGGCTGCAGAGCACGGCCCCGACGTAGCCGGCGCGCTTGCCCCACAGCGACCAGCCGGCCCACATCGCCGACGGGATCGTCAGCAGCGCCGCCGTCAGCGAGAGCCAGTGCACGGCGCTCTCGCTGCGGCCGAAGACGTCCATCCAGACGTGCAGCAGCATGTAGTAGAGCGGCGGCGAGCCGTCCTGTCTGAGCACGCCCGGGATGTCGGTGAAGGCATGCGAGGAGATGCCGACCGAGAGGCCCTCGTCCATCCAGAAGGAGCCGCCGATTGCGCGTGTGCGGACGTAGGCGCTGATCGCGATCAGCGCGACCAGCGTTGCGCCGGCAAGCAGCGCATCGGACGCGCGCAGTCTGGCGATGCGCTTGGAGGGGGAGACGGCGACCGTGGCCATGCGCGTCCGAAGCCTAGCGAGGCGCTAGGCGCCCGGCTCCCGCGGGCAGGTCGAGAAGAGCGTCGTCGTGCGCACGGTCTGCACGGGCGCGTAGCCGGGCGGATACGGCTGCTCCGGCTGCGGCTTGAGGCTCTGCTTGTTGGTCGTGCGAGCCGCGGCGATGACGCCCTGCGGCGCCGGCACGAGCCCGACGTCGAGCGTGTGCTCGTCGAGGTACCAGGCGACGAGCGGGACGCTGAACTTGCCGGCAGTCGCCTTGCCGCAGGCCTTGAACGCGTCGGCCCCGCCGGCCTTCGCGAGCGCGTCGCGCAGGTCGAAGCGCAGCTCCGCCTGGTAGCGCAGCGCCTTGTCGAGCTTGCCGAAGTTCTTGAAGCGCGGTGCGGCCCAGTGCACCGTCGCGAGCGAGAGGACGGCGAAGGCGACGATGCCGGCGGCGAGCGCGAGGCGCGGGCGGCTCGGTCCGAAGACGCGCGTGACGGCGGCGCCCGCGAACTGCACGACACGCCCGAAGCCGACGCCGCCGCAGACGGCCAGCAGCGAGGTGCCGAGGATGATGTAGCGCGGGTTGCCGGAGAAGCCGGCCTGCGTCATCAGCGCGATCAGCACGATCCACGAGAACCCAAGCAGGCCGACCGCGAGCACCGCGCCTTGGCGGCGGTTGCGGATCCAGTCGATCGCGGCGAGCACGAGCGCGAAGGCGGCGGCGGCCTTCACGGGCGTGATCACGAGCGGCCACGTGTCCTTGATCACCTGCACGAACGGGTGCTGGGCGAACGCGGGGCTGTTCGGGTTCGGCTGCTGCGCGCGGTCGGCGGCGCGGTTGAAGTTGCCCGATCCCCAGTACTCGGGCAGGAACCACAGCGCGAGCGTCAGCACGCCGCCGGAGACGACCAGCCACAGCGCTCCGCGGTCGATCAGCACGAGCCACAGGCCGTAGACGCCGAGGAACAGCCAGATCTCTGGGCGCAGCAGCGAGGCGAGGAAGACGAGCACGAACGCCTGGCGGTACTTACCGTCGAGGTGGCGCTCGATCGCCCACAGCGCGAACGCGACCATCAGGCCCTCGGAGTTGCCGAGCGACATCGTGCGCACGAACTGCGAGCTGATGATCAGCGCAACCGCCGCGATGAAGCCGGCGGTGACCGAGGCGACGCTCCACTCGCGACTCGTGAGGCGCGCGCCGAGCCGGAACGCCAGCATCACCGCGAGGATCGCGCCGCCGCGCGCGACGACGAGCCACAGGTCCGGCGCCGCGCTGCCGAACAGCGAGAAGACCATCGTGAAGAGGACCGGCAGCGGCTTCCACGAGGGGCCGCCGGTCGTCTGCAGGTCGATGTGGACGACCTCGCGGCCCCAGATGATCCAGGCCCACGGGTCATACGTCGGCGTGCTCGGGTAGAGCAGCGAGAGCGCGCCGAGCGCGAGCGCGGCGGCTGCCAACAGCGCGTAGACGCGGCCGTCCGTCGCCGCCTCGCGCGCGGTCGCGGCCGGCGTCAGGCGCGCGCGCAGCGTCTCCAGCCAGGAGGGCGAGCCGAGCTCTGCGGTCGAGGTGGTCATCGCGTCAGGCGGTCGCCGCGGCCGTCTCGCCGGTCTCCCCGCGCGCGGACTCGCGCGCGGCGCGGATGCGCGAGAGTCCGCCGTAGCGGAACACGAGCAGGCCGAAGCCGGCGACCGTGATCGGGATGAAGAGGACGAAGCGCAACAGCAGCAGGTAGGAGAGGATCGTCGACTTCGAGGCCGTGCTGACGGCGCCGACCGCGAAGATGACGGCGGCATCGTACGTGCCGATGTAGCCGGGCGCTGCCGGAATCAGGGAAGCCGCGTTGGTGAACGCGACGACGGCGAGCGCATCCTGCAGGCTGAGGGTGATGTCGACCGCATGGCCGACGGCCATGTAGACGCTCGCCTCGACGCCCCAGATCAGCAGCGAGACGCCGAGCAACACGAGCCCGAAGCGGCTCAGCAGCTGCTTGCTCGGCTGCGCCATCGGCGCGAGCGCGCGCAGGAGGAAGAGCAGCCGCTCGCGGTAGCGCAGGAACGCGACGGTGGCCACGAGTGCGAGCACGACGACGAGGCCGCCGCCGATCAGCAGCAGCGTCTCGTTCGGCTTCGGCAGCTGGCGCAGCAGGTCGTAGGCGAGCACGACCAGGATCACGCCGAGCGCGACCGCGTCGAGCACGCGCTCGGCGAGGATCGTGCCGAGGATCGTACGCTTGGTGGCCTCTACTCTGCCGCCGAGCAGGAACGTGCGCAGCAGCTCGCCGCCGCGCGCCGGCAGCACGTTGTTGCCCATGTAGCCGACGGGGACGAGCGCGTAGGCGTCGGCGCGCGTGGCGTCCTTGACGTCCGCGCGCCAGAGGATGTGCGCCCAGCGCTCGCCGCGCATCAGCGTCGCGACCGCGTACAGCGCGAGCGCGCCGACGAGCGCCATGATCCCGCCGAAGCTGCTGGGGAAGGTCGGCGCCTGCTGCTTGGTCGCCCACCACACGACGCCCGCGATCGGGACGACCCAGACGACGAGCAGCAGCAGGCGCTTGGTGCGGTGGGACACGCGCGGGCCGCTCCTGCTCAATATCTCGAGCCCTGCGCCTGGAGGCAGGTCTCGATCGCCTTGAGCTGGTCGTCGGTCAGGTGGCCGACGGTGAGGAGGTGGGGGCCGATCACCTCGGCGCCCGGCGCCTCGTTGCGGATCTGGCGTCCCTGCGCCTCCGCGGGTGTCGCGGCGAACTCGACGTAGGCGCCGTCGGCGGCGGGCATGATGTCGAGTCTGTCGGTCTGTCTGGCGTCCTTGACGGACTCGATGCCCTTGCCCTGCAGACAGCCGAGCGGGGCGTCGCGCGGGTCGAACGCGGCGGCCTGGACGCCGGCCGGCGTGGAGGTGGCCGGAGCCGCTTCGTTGCCCCCGCCGACGGTCGTACCGCCGCTGCCGCAGCCGAACGCGAACAGGGCAAGGAGCAGCGGCAATGCTGCCAGGGGGGAACGGCGAGACCGCATCCCGCCACAGGCTAGAGGATCGTGTGGCGGCGGTCTCCTGGGCGGTCCGCGCGTGCGCGCGGGTGCGGCGTCTACACTCGGCGCGCCGATGTCAGCCCTCATGCCGCTCTTCGCGCTCGCAGGCCCGCTGCCGAAGGCCGGTGCCGTCGTGGCAGTCCTGCTGGCCGCCGGTGCGCTGCTCGCGCGCGAGCCTCGCCGGCGGGCGTTCGCGATGGCCGGCGCGCTGCTGCTCGCGCCGGTGCTGCTGCTGGCCGACATCTGGGACTCGCCACAGCTGACGGTCGTGCGCGACCATCCGCTGCCCTCGGTCGCGGGTGGGATCGTGGCACTCGGCGCGGTGTGCGCGCTCGCGCTGCTGATGACGCGGCACGCGCTCGTGCTGCCGCTGCTGGTGATCGCCGCGCTGCCGTTCCGGATCCCGATCGAGGTCGGCGGGACGACGTCGAACCTGCTGGTGCCCCTGTACCTGGTGATCGCAGCGGGAGCGCTGGCGGCGATCGCGCGCGGGCTGCGCGAGAGCGCTCCCGCGGCGTCGGCTGCGGACGGCGCGTCCACCGCGGCCCCCTGGTCCCCCGGCTGGCTCGAACGGCTGCTGGCGCTGTCGGTCGCGCTGTACGGAATCCAGGCGACCTACTCGGCCGACTTCGACAAGGCGCTCCAGCAGGTCGCGTTCTTCATCGTCCCGTTCGCGCTGCTGTTCGTGCTGCTCGCGCAGATCGAGTGGACGCCGCGGGTGCTGCGCCTGTGCCTCGGTCTGCTGGTCGGGCTCGCACTGGCGTTCAGCGCGATCGGCTACGTCGAGTACGCGACGAAGCACATCTTCCTTAACCCGAAGCTGCTCGCTTCGAACGACCTGCACACGTACTTCCGCACCAACTCCGTCTTCTTCGACCCGAACATCTACGGCCGCTTCCTCGTCGTCGCGATGCTGGCGGTGGCGGCGACGATGCTGCAGACCGCGCGCGCGCAGACGGTGTGGATCGGCGCCGCGGTCCTCGCGGTGCTGTGGGGGGGGCTCGTGCTGACCCTGTCGCAGTCGTCGCTCGGTGCGCTGCTCGTCGGGCTCGCCGTGTTGGCGGTCCTCCGCTGGGGCGCGAAGCGGGTGCTGCTGCCGGCGGCGGCGGTCGTGGCCGTGGCGGCGGCCGCCGTGCTGGCGACGCCGAGCACGTTCGGCGTGAACCTGCACAACCTCGACAGCTCGTCGAGCGGACGCTCGCAGCTCGTGAGCGGGGGCGGCGCGCTGTTCGCCGCGCGGCCGGTCGAAGGCTACGGGAGTGGCGCGTTCGTGCGCGAGTACCGGCGCCACGAGGGCCGCCGGCTGCCGAGCGACGCGGCGACCGCATCGCACACGATCCCGGTGACGGTGGCCGCCGAGCAGGGCGTGATCGGGTTGATCGCGTATCTCGCGCTGCTGGCGGCGGCGCTGATGCGGCTGCTGGGGCGCGGTGCGGGCTTGTCGGTCGCGCGGTCCGCCGTGGCTGCCGCGTTCCTCGCCCTGGTCTTCCACACGCTCGTCTATGCCGCGTTCCTGGAGGATCCGCTGACGTGGGCGCTGCTGGGGATCGGCACGGCGTTGGCCGCGGCGGCCGCGCCGCGGACGGCGCCGGCGGCGGCTGCTGCTCCCGCCCGGGAGCCGACCGCCGCGGAGCGCTCGGCGGCGCGCCAGCTCGGCACGGCATAGCTCCGCTCCAACGCGGCTGGCGATTCACTGCGCCCGCTGTGGGCATCGAGGGGGAGGGGCAGTTGCGCCGCCGTTCCTGCGCTCCTCTTGCGCGACCCGCCTGACCCCTGCGCAGTCCGCACTGCCTCGCCGGAGCACTGTCCATCTGACCCCCCATAGAGGGGGAAACTGCACATTCGTAATCCGGTGCATGCGGGAGCGGGGATCGGCAGGCGCAGGGTGCGCTGGATGGCGCGAACCGACAGGCGCCGCAAGCGCCGGGGCGCGAACCCCTCCGCACTCCCCCTCGATGCCACGGCCCACGCCTGACCACCGACAGCGCCGGAGCGGAGCGCACAACGCCAACCGGCGTGCACGCACCAGCGCTCTACTAGCGTCCGGACCATCGTGAGGCGGGTCGTGCTCGGGATCCTGCTGGCGCTGGCCGCGCTGGTGGTCGTCCTCAACTGGACGTGGGGCCGCCTGCCCGGAGAGCCGGCGAGGACCGGAAGACTCGTCCGGCTCGGCGACACGACCGTGCGCGTGCTCGAGCGCCCGGGCAGGGACCCGGCCGTCGTGCTGATCCACGGCCTGCCGGGCACCGCGCAGGACTTCGACGACGTCGCCGAACTGCTGCCCGGCCGCCACACAATCGCGTTCGACCGACCGGGCTTCGGCTATTCGAGCGGCGGCTTCCACCCCTTCGCCGAGCAGATCACGACGCTCGACGCGCTGCTCGCCAGGCTGCACGTCACGCGCCCGGTGCTCGTCGGCCACTCGTACGGCGGCACGCTCGCGCTCGCCTACGCGGAGCGGCGGCCCGAGAACGTGCGCGGGCTCGTGCTCGTAGACGCGGCGGCCGGGGGCGAGCGCACGAGCGTCTTCGAGCGCGCGCAGGCGAGCTTCGTTCAGTTCCTCTCGTGGCCGGTTGTGGAGCCGATCGCGGACGTGACCTTCTCGCAGCTGGTGCGCACCGCGTCGGCCAAGCAGGGCGACGCGCAGGCGTTCGACCCCGGGGACGTCGGCCCGGTCCACGAGCAGCGTCTGCTCGCGGTCAACATGCGCCACGAGGATCTCGACGCCTACGCGGGCGAGGAGCACGAGGCGAACGACGTGTTCGAGCGCGTCGACGCGCGCCTCGCGACGATCGGCGCGACGACCGTCGTGATCCAGGGCGCGGGCGACAAGCTCGTCACGCCCGAGCACGGGCGCAAGATCGCCGCGACGCTCCCCTATGCGCGCCTCGCGATGGTCGACGGCGGGCACATGGCTCCGTACATCCATCCCGCGGTCGTCGCCGCCGCGACGCGCGACATGCTCGCGCAGCGATAAGCGTCTTCACTGGCGCTGCGCGGCGCGATCAGCGAGGATGGCGGTCGATGCTCTCCCGCTTCCTCGTCACCTGGCTGTTCAACGTCGCCGCCCTGTGGGTCGCGGCGAAGCTGTTGGACGGCGTGCACGTCAGCGGCGACCACGCGTGGGTGACGTTCGTGCTGGCGGGCCTCGTCTTCAGCCTCGCGAACATGATCGTCAAGCCGATCGTCGCGATCCTGGCGATCCCGCTGATCATCCTGACGCTGGGGATCGCCTACTTCCTCGTGAACGTGCTGATGATCTTCCTGACGAGCTGGGTCGTGGGCGACTTCCACGTCGACGGCTTCTGGGCCGGCGTCGGGGCGGCGATCATCGTGTGGCTCGTGAACGTCCTCCTGGACGTGGTCGAGCGACGGGTCGCGCCGGCGGACTGAGCGCAGAACGGCCGCGACCGCGCTGGGAGTAGCGCGGTCGCGGGAGGGATCCGTGGGGGTGGGGCTACGCGGCCTCGCGCAGCGCGGCGAGGGATCTCTCGTGCGCGAGGCGCTTGAGCGCCTGCTCCTCGAGCTCGCGCGCGCGTGTGGAACTGAGACCGAGGCGCCGGCCGACCTCGCTGAGCGTCTGCGGCGGCTCGCCGCCGGTGCCGAAGCGCAGGTGGATGACCGTCCGCTCCTTGTCGGGGAGCGTCTCGATCGCCTTCTGCACGGCCTCGTGACGCAGCGTGTCGGCGACCTCCTCGTGCGGGCTCGCCTCCTCGGTCGCGATCAGCGCGCCGAGCGACGTCTCGCCGTCGTCGCCGACCGGCAGGTCGAGGCTCGTCGGCTCGCGGTCGGCCTTCGCCGCCTCGAGCACCAGCTCGAGCTCCAGGCCCGTCTCGTCGGCGATCTCCTCGTCGGTCGGCTCGCGGCCCAGCTTCGCCGTCAGCTCGCGCCGTGCCCGCGCGACCTTGCGGGCGCGCTGCCCGACGTGGACGGGGAGGCGGATCGTGCGGCCGCTGTTCTCGAGCCCGCGCTGGATCGACTGACGGATCCAGAGCGTCGCGTACGTCGAGAAGCGGAAGCCCTTGCGCCAGTCGAACTTCTCGACGGCGCGGATCAGGCCGAGCGTGCCCTCCTGGACGAGGTCTCCCATCGAGAGGCCCTGGCCCTGGTAGCGGCGGGCGATCGACATCACGAGTCGCAGGTTGGAGTTGACCATCCGCTCCTTGGCGACGAGGTCGCCGCGCTCGATCTGCTTCGCGAGCTCGATCTCCTCCGCCGGCGTGAGCAGGGGCCAGTTGCGCGCCTCCCGCATCAGCAGCTGGAGGGCGTCGAAGGAGGTCTCCTCAGGGGCAATGGCCTGGGTGTCTATCGTCTTCGTGGTGGTTCCTTTCATGTCAATACCTACTGGCACGCTAGGTATTGTACGCGAAGGTCGTTGCTTCGTCAACAACCCTTTCCCGTATCGTCACAGGGCAACCCCGTGGTAACAGTCTTGCCCGCCGCGACGACCGAGAATCACGCCGATGACGTCCGCCGCCCGACCACCTGACGCATCCGGCGAGCTGCCGGCGTTCGCACGCGACTCGGAGCTCGTGGCCGGCGCCTGGACGCTCGCCCTGGAGGCCTACCGCGGCAACGCGAACGGCAACGCCGCCGCCGACGTCGAGCACCCCGCGATCACCGCTCGTCTGCTGCACGACGCCGGCTGCGACGAGACGATCGTCGCGACCGCCGTCCTGCACGACGTGATCGAGGACACGGGCCTCGACCCCGCGACGATCGAGCAGCGCTGCGGCGCGGAGATCGCCCGGCGGGTGGTGGCGCTGACGGAGGACTCCGAGATCGCCGCCTACGCCGAGCGCAAGCGCGAGCTGCGCGCCCGCGGGATCGCCGCCGGGCGCGAGGTCGCCGCCGTGATGGCCGCTGACAAGCTCGCCCGCGCCACGCGCGCCGCCGGCGGGCGCCTGCGCCCGGAGAAGCTGCGCCACTTCCAGGCGACGCTCGCCGAGCTGAAGGACGCGTACCCGGACCTGCCGCTGCTGGAGCCGCTCGCGAACGCGATCGAACGGCTGCGGCCCACGACGAGCGAGGCGACGGCGGCCGTCGGCGATCCGTCGCTCTACGTCAACCGCGAGCTGTCGTGGCTCGACTTCAACGAGCGCGTCCTGCAGCTCGTCGAGGACGCCTCGCGGCCGTTGCTGGAGCGCGTGAAGTTCTGCGCGATCTACAGCTCCAACCTCGACGAGTTCTTCATGGTCCGGGTCGCCGGCGTGCACGACCAGGTCGACGCCGGCATCGACGCGACGAGCGCCGACGGGCTCCCGCCCACCGAGCTGCTCGACCAGATCGGCGACCGCGTGCGCGAGCTGGAAGCGCGGCAGGAGAGCTGCTGGGAGCGCGTGCTGCTGCCGGCGCTCGCCGAGCACGGCATCCGCGTCGTCGAGCCGACGGCCCTCAGCGAGGACGAGCGCACCGCGCTCGACGACCGCTTCCGCCGCGAGGTCTTCCCCGCGCTGACGCCGCTCGCGGTCGGCCCGGCACAGCCGTTCCCCTACATCTCCAACCTGTCGCTGAGCCTCGGCGTGATCGTGCGCGATCCGGCCACCGACCAGACGCGCTTCGCGCGCGTGAAGGTGCCGAAGGAGGGGCTGCCGCGCTTCATCCCCGTCGCCGACGGGCGCACGCTGGTGCCGATGGAGGCGGCGATCGCCGACCACCTCGAGCGGCTCTTCCGCGGGATGGAGATACTCGCCCACACCGTCTTCCGCGTCACGCGCGACGCCGACTTCACCGTCTCCGACGAGGCCGACGACCTGCTCGAGGCGGTCGAGGCGCAGCTGCGCCGTCGGCGCTTCGGCGAGGTCGTGCGGCTGGAGCTGAGCGCGGGCACCGATCCGGCGCTCAGAGCCCGGCTGATGTCGGACCTGGAGGTCAGCGAGCGCGACGTCTACGAGGTCGACGGGCTGCTCGACCCGACCGACCTGTGGCAGATCGTGAAGCTGCCCGGGATGCGCGAGCTGCGCGACGCGCCGTGGACGCCGCTCGTGCCCGCCACGTTCGAGCGCGAGGGCAAGAAGACGGACCTGTTCGCGCTGATGCGCGAGAGAGACCTGCTCGTCCACCACCCCTACGACACGTTCGGGACGGTCGAGCAGTTCGTCAACCAGGCGGTCAACGACCCGGCCGTGCTCGCGATCAAGCAGACCGTGTACCGCACCAGCGACGACTCTCCGCTCGTGCCGGCGCTGATCCGCGCCTCCGAGCGCGGCAAGCAGGCGGTCTGCCTCGTGGAGCTGACGGCACGCTTCGACGAGCGCGCCAACATCACGTGGGCGCGCGCGCTGGAGCAGTCGGGCGTACACGTGACGTACGGGATGCCCGGACTGAAGACGCACGCGAAGGCGGTGTTGGTCGTGCGGCGCGAGGGCGACGGCGTGCGCCATTACGCACACGTCGGCACGGGCAACTACCACCGCGGCACGGCCGACCTCTACACCGACTTCGGGCTCTTCACCGCCGACGACCACATCACCGGCGAGATCGCCGAGCTGCTCAACCAGCTGACCGGCTACTCGCGCCCCGAGCACTATCGCCGCGTGCTCGTCGCACCGCTGAACCTGCGCGAGCGGATCATCGGCGAGATCGACGCGACGATCGACGCGCACGAGGCGGGCAAGGACGCGCGCATCTCGATGAAGATGAACTCGCTCGTCGACGCCGCCTGCATCCGCGCGCTGTACCGCGCCTCGCAGGCAGGCGTGCCGATCGAGCTGAACGTGCGCGGGGCCTGCTGCCTGCGACCGGGTGTGTCCGGCGTCTCGGAGAACATCCGCGTCGTGTCGATCGTCGGTCGCTTCCTCGAGCACTCGCGCATCTACGCGTTCCAGCGCGGCGAGCAGACGGCCGTCTTCGTCGGCTCCGCGGACCTGATGCCGCGCAACCTCGACTCGCGCGTAGAGCTCGTCGTGCCGGTGGACGACGACGACGCGCGCGCACAGCTGCTCGACACGCTCGAGCGCTGCTTCGCCGACACGGAGAACGCGTGGGACCTGGCCGCCGACGGCTCGTGGATCCACCGCCGCGTGCCATCCGGCGGGCAGCCGCGCGACGTGCAGGCCGAGCTGATGCGCGCCCATCTCGCGCGTGCGCAGCTCGCCGAGGCGTGAGCTCCTCGCGCGCCGTCATCGACCTGGGCTCCAACAGCTTCCGGCTCGTCGTCTTCACGACCGGCGAGGGCGGCTGGTGGAAGCGCACGGACGAGCTGAGCGACATGGTGCGGCTCGGCGGCGAGCTGACGGACGACGGCTGCCTGTCGGAGGCGCGCATGGCGCATGCGCTGGAGACGCTGCGCGTGTTCGCGGCCTTCTGCTCGACGAGCGGGATCGGGCGGGAGGACGTCGAGGCCGTCGCGACGAGCGCGATCCGCGACGCCCCGAACGGCGCCGCCTTCGTGCATCGGGCGCATGGCGAGACCGGCCTGCCGATCCGCGTCATCTCGGGCGAGGAGGAGGCGCTGTACTCCTACGTGGCGGCCGCCAACTCGACCTCGCTCTCGGACGGGATCGTGCTCGACCTCGGCGGCGGGTCGCTGGAGCTCGTGCAGGTGCGCGAGCGCCATGCGGGCGCGATCGCGTCGTGGCCGCTTGGCGCGGTGCGGGCGACCGATCGCTATCTGCCGGGAGACGGGCCGGTCGACTCGAAGCCGATCGCGAAGCTGCACGCGCGGACGCTTCGCGCCCTGGAGGACGCGCCGTGGGTGGTGGAGGCCGGCGCCGACGGCGCGTCGCTCGTCGGCCTCGGCGGCAGCGTGCGCAACCTCGCGACCGCGGCGGTGCGGATGGCGGACCTGCCGCTCGACAGCGTGCAGGGGTTCGTGCTCGGCCGCGACGCGCTGGACGCACTGGTCGAGGAGCTGGCCGGCCGCGCGCCCGAGGAGCGCGAGCGGGTGCCGGGCGTCAAGCGCGGGCGCGGCGAGGTGATCCTCGCGGCCGCCGTCGTGCTGCGCGCGGTGCTGGAGTGCAGCGGCGCGGAGGGCATCGAGGTCACGGAGGCCGGCCTGCGCGAGGGGATCTTCCTCACCGGCCTGCTGGCGCCGGCCGATCCGCCGCTGGTGCCGTGCGTGCGGATGACGAGCGTGCGGAACCTCGCCCGGCAGCACGGAGTCGACTTGGTGCACGCCGAGCACATCGCCGGGCTCGCGCGCCAGCTGTTGGAGGCGCTGCCGGGCGCGGGGCTGCCGGAGCCCGGCGAGCCTGAGCTGGTGGAGGCGGCGGCGCTGCTGCACGACGTCGGCATGGCGGTCGACTACGACGACCACCACAAGCACTCTTCGTATCTGATCTTGGGGTCCGGACTGCCCGGCTTCACTCCGCGCGAGGTCGCGCTGATCGCGCTGATGGCGCGTTACCACCGCAAGGGCACGCCGCAGCTCGGCGGGCTCTCCCCGCTGTGCCGCGAGGGCGACGAGCAGCTCGTGCTGCGCGGCGCGGCGCTGCTCCGGATAGCCGAGCAGCTGGAGCGCAACCGCGACCAGGTCGTGCGCGCCGCGCGCCTGACGCGGCCGGGCGGCAAGAGCGGGGACGTCGAGCTGGAGCTCGACGCGGTCGGCGACGACACGGTGGCGCGGTGGGGCGCCGAGCGGCAGGGCGAGCTGTTCGAGCGCGCGTTCGGCGCGCCGCTGCGGGTTGTGGCGCGCTAGTCGTCCGACGCTTCGGCGTCGCCTACGGCACGAGGCGGTCGGGAAGGACTGCGCGCCGGCGGCGTCAATGTCAGTGACGCCGATTCACGATCCGAAGGAGCCGCGCTCGATGCGACCAATGCACCCCACCCCCGCCCCCGCTCCTACCCGCCTCCGCCCGCGTGTGCCCGTGGCCATGCTCGTCGCGGTCGCGGCGGCGCTGCTCGTCGGCGTCGCGGCCCTCGTCGCCCCGGCCTCCGCGAAGCACACCGTCCACGTGCACGCCGCGCAGAACGCAACGCTCGGCAAGCAGATCGTCGTGACCGCGTCGGGCCGCACGCTCTATACGCTGAGCGCGGAGACGCATGGGAGATTCATCTGCACGCGCTCATGCCTCGCCGACTGGCATCCGCTGAGAGTCCCGGCCGGCGGCACGGTCGAGGGTGTCGCGAGACTCGGCACGATCAGACGCCCCGAGGGCGGGAGGCAGGCCACCTACAAGGGCCGTCCGCTCTACACGTTCGACATGGACGCGAAGAAGGGCGACGTGAACGGCGAGGGCTTCAAGGACGTCGGCACGTGGCATGCGGCTGTCGTGGCGGCGCACAGGGCGCCGGCGCCTGCCCCGCCGACGGGCGGCGGCGGGTACTGACGCCTGCGCTCGGCTCGCGGCCGACCGGTGGGCGTCGGGTTGGAAAGCGTTCGACGCTTTCCAACCTTGATGAGCTAAGGTTGGGAAGTGGCCGCGACTTCCCAACCTTCGCACGGACGGATCGAGCGGCGCGTCTGGCGACCGACGATCGACCACGGGGCCGGTCGCCGGCATCGCGTCAGGCAGACGATCGAGTGCTTCGTCCCTGACCCGATCGTCGACTGGGATCCGGCGCTGACCGCCTCGACCGCGGCCCTGATCGGCGAGGCCGACGCCGAGGTGCGCGAGTTCGATCGGCAGGCGCCCGGCGTGCAGGGGCTCGACGCGCTCGCGCGCCAGCTGCTGCGCCAGGAGTCGGTCGGCTCGTCGCGGATCGAGAACCTGATCGTCGGACAGCGCCGGCTCGCGCGCGCCGCGGCCGGGGCCGCCGGGTGCGACGAGACGGCCGAC
Source organism: Conexibacter sp. (assembly GCA_045805465.1). Lineage (GTDB taxonomy): Bacteria > Actinomycetota > Thermoleophilia > Solirubrobacterales > Solirubrobacteraceae > Conexibacter. The sequence continues at coordinate 53,570 of JBJMLB010000040.1, forward strand.
CTGGTCATCGGCAACGTGCGCGCGATGCAGCGGGCGATCGCGCTAGCGAGCGAGCCGCGCCCGCTGACGCGCGACGACATCGTGGCGATTCATCGCACCCTGTTCGAGGGGACGCGCGACGTAGCGCTCGCGGGCGTCGTGCGCCAGGAGCAGAACTGGATCGGGCGCTCCGGCTACAGCCCCGTAGGCGCCGACTTCATCCCGCCCCCGCACGAGTACGTCGAGGAGCTGCTCGAGGACCTTGCCGCGTTCCTGAACCTCGACGACCTGCCGGTGACGCTGCAGGCGGCGATCGCGCACGCGCAGTTCGAGACGATCCATCCGTTCCTCGACGGCAACGGCCGCGCCGGGCGCTGCCTGATCCACGTCGTCTACCGGCGCCGGGGGTTGGCGGCGAGCGTCGTGCCGCCGATCAGCCTCGTGCTCGCGACGCACTTCCGCCTCTACATCGGCGGTCTCGAGGCGTACCGCTTCGGCGACCTGAAGGACTGGCTGCTGCTGTTCGCCGCCTCGACCGTGAAGGCCGTCGACCGCGCGCACGACCTGGCAGCGCGCGTCGAGGTGCTGCGCGAGGGCTGGCTGGAGCGCATCGGGCGGCCGCGCAGCCACGCCAGCTCGCGCGCGCTGCTCGACCAGCTCGCGGCCGAGCCGGTCCTCACGGTCGCGCGCGCCGCCGAGCTCGCCGGGGTCAGCGAGACGGCAGCCGCCAGAGCGCTCGAGTCGCTGGAGCGCGCCGGCGTGCTGACGCGCCCGTCACAGCAGAGATGGGGCCGCCGCTGGGAGGCGCCCGAGGTGTTCGAGCTGCTCGACGCGTTCGAGCGCGACGTCGCGACCCCGGGCCACCCGAGCCGGCCGGCGCGCGCGGCGCCGCACCCCGGAGCGGGCCGGCCGGCGCGCTGAGCTACGCGGCGACCGGCTCGCGTGCGACGGCGGCGGGCGCCGCGGCATCGACGGCTTCCCCCGCCGCACGGCTCGCCGCGGCCATCTCGGCCTGGCGAGCGCGGCCGGGGACGAACAGCGCGCAGACGGCGCCGGCGGCGAGCACGGCCGCGCCGACCCAGACGGCCTGCGTCATGCCGTCGGTGAATGCCTGCGGCGATGCGTAGGAGCCGGCGCCGGCGAACACGGTCGCCAGGACGGAGACGCCGAGCGCGCCGCCGATCTCGCGGAACGTGTTCGTCGCGCCAGACGCCTGGCCGGCCTCCTGCGGGCGCACCGAGCTGAGCACCGCGTTGGCCGCGGGCGCGAAGACCAAGGCCATCCCGGCGCCGGCCATCACGAACGGGCCGACGAGCTGGGCGTACGGCACGTCCGGCGTCGAGACGAGCGCGAGCAGCGCCATCGCGCCTGCCTGCAGCGTCAGCCCGGCCGTCATCAGCGGTCGCGAGCCGATGCGGTCGGACAGGATCCCCGCAATCGGGGCGACGAGGATCGTCACGCCCGTCCACGGCAGCGTCCGCAGCCCGGCCTCGAGCGGCGAGTAGCCCTGCACCGTCTGGAAGAACTGGGCCAGCAGGAAGATCGAGCCGAACGTCCCGAAGAACATCGCGACGGTCACGCCGCTGGTGGCGGTGAAGCCGCGCGAGCGGAAGAAGCGCATCGGCAGCATCGGCTCCGGCGTGCGCAGCTCCCAGGCGACGAACGCGGCGAGCAGCAGCAGGCCGCCGATGCCGCTTACGAGCACGGTCGTGCTGGTCCAGCCGTAGTCGGCCGCCTTGACGATCCCGAAGACGAGGCCGAACAGGCCGGCGCCGGCGAGCAGCAGGCCGCGCACGTCGAGCGTGCGGCCGGGACCGTGCGACTCGGTCAGGCGCGCGTAGGCGAGCGGCACGAGCACGAGCCCGATCGGCACGTTGAGCCAAAAGATCCAGTGCCACGAGATGCCCTCGACGACCGCACCGCCGGCGAGCGGGCCGAGCGCGACGCCGAGCCCGCTGACGCCCGACCAGATGCCGAGCGCGAGGCCGCGGCTGCCGGCGGGGAACGCCTCGCTCAGCAGCGTGAGCGAGAGCGGCATCACGAACGCCGCGCTCGCGCCCTGGAAGGCGCGCGCTGCGATCAGCGCGTCGATGCTCGGCGCCAGCGCAGCGGCGGCGCTCGCCACCGTGAAGGACGCGAGACCGGCAGTGAACACGCGCCGGCGCCCGAGCCGGTCGCCGAGCGCGGCGGCCGGAAGCAGCAGCACCGCGAAGGCGAGCGTGTAGGCGTTGACCGTCCAACCGAGCGAGGCCAGGTCCGCGTTCAGGTCGAGGCGGATCGACGGGATCGCGGTCGTGACGACGAGGTTGTCGAGCGTGACCATGAAGAGCGCGACGCTCGTCACGATCGAGGTCCAGATCTGTCGTGAGCGGGTCATCGGGTCGATCCTCCTGCGGTGTGTGAGCGGTCACTCATCTTCATGACAAAAAAACAGGGTCAGCCGGTCGAGGATGCGGCGGCGGGCTTGGCGACGTTCAGCTTCTCCTCCAGCGCTCCGCCGCACAGCTCGCGCGCCCACGGCGCGTCGATCGAAGGGGCGTCCATCCCGGCGAGCACGGTCATCAGCATCCCGCGCGCGACGAAGTCGCGCAGCTCGTCGCCCTCGGCGCCGCTGATGCGCTGGACCAGCTCGATCAGGTCCCCGTAGCCGCGCCGCACCGCGTCGCGGATCGCGAGGTCGTCGCCCGAGGCGGCCGCGAACGCCTGCAACGTCGCGCGCAGCGTCGTCGGATCCTGCAGCAGCCCGGCGTAGGCGTGCCCCATCCGCTCGAGCACCGTCTCGCCGGGCGCGCTCGCGTCCTCCGCGGCAGCGCGCATCGCGTCGCCGAGGCGCGCGTAGCAGCGGTCGACGGCGGCGACGTAGAGCTCCGACTTCGTCGGGAAGAGGCGGAACAGGTACGCCTGCGAGATCCCCGCCGCCTTGGCAATCTCGGTCGTCGGCGTGCCGTGGAAGCCATGCTCCGCGAACGCGGCGACGGCAGCCTCGACCAGCACCTCGCGGCGCTCGGCGGCGGTGGAAAGCTGACGGGTGGCCGGTGGCGGGATCATCAGGTGTGAGTATGCACTCACTCACAGCCTGCGTCAAGGTCGGGACGTGAGGAGGCGCCCACAGGCTCGCAGACTGCGCAGCCAGACCTGAGGCGCCCGGGGCGGGACGCCCCAGGCCGGTTCGGCGTCCGAGGGGAAGGAGGACACCGAGGGGGTGCGTCCCGCTCCGGCGATTCGCCCTGCGCCGGAACGGGACGCTTGGTGGGGACCAATGGCTGCTACGTGTCGGTCCCCTGTCCGGATCAATCGGCAAGAAATCCTTCGACGAGCGCCTGAGAGCGCCCGTGTAGCCGATCGTTCCTCAGCCCTTGAGCCCCTTCGTCGAGTAGCGCACGAGCGTGAGCGTCTTCGTGACCGTCTGCCCTCTCACGAGCGCGTTCTCGACGACGGCCTTGACCTTCATCGTGCCGCGCTGGCGCAGCAGGCGCTTGCCGAGGTCGTTGAGCGCGATGTGCACGAAGCCGCCGTCGTCCTGCTTGAGCGAGTACGCGCTGCGCACGCCGAGCTGCTTGCCGCTGCGCGACAGCGTCAGGCTGCCTCTGCACGCCGCACTGCCGAAGCACGCGACGAAGACGCCGCCGACGCCGTTCTGATCCGCGAACGCCGTCTGGCCGAACAGCCCGAGCCGCGTGGCGGCGGCGCCGCTCGTCGCGAACGTTCTGTCGGAGCCGATCGCGAAGGCACCGTTGGGGCCGACCGCGACGAGCCGGTAGTGATAGGTCGCGTTGGCGGCGAGACCGGACAACGCGGCTGACACCGACACCGCCGAGGAGCCCGAGCCGGCGCCCTGCGGCGGCGTCTGCTGGCCGTAGTTCGCGGTCGAGCCGAACTCGAAGTAGTACGAGCTGGCGACGCCGTTCGGGTTGACGGAGCCGTTGAGCGTCGCGTTGGTGCCGTTCACGTCCGCGCTGCCGGTCGTCGCGGCCGGCGCGGTGGGCGGCGGCGGCGCGGTGCCGGTCGTTCTGAACGTTCTGTCGGCGCCGACGGTCGTGCCGCTCGCGTTCGTCGCGATTACGCGGTAGTGGTAGGTCGTGCCGGACGTGAGGCCGGCGAGGTCGGCCGTGACGGGCACGTTCGCGCTGCCGGAGCCGGCCGAGGAGAGCGGGCTCTGCTGGCCGTAGGCGGTCGTCGTGCCGTACTGGAAGGCGTAGCTGGTGAGCTCGCCCTGCGGGTTGACCGCCCCCGCGAGCGAGGCGTGCGTGTCGGTCAGCGCGGACGCGTCGCCGGTGGTGGCGGTGGGAGCGCCGGCCGCGAGCGCGGGTCCGGCCGTCAGACCGATGACGCTTGCGAGCAGTGCGATCGTCGTGACGCCGAGCGCAGCGAATCGCCGCATGGGGAACCTCCAGGTTCGTTTCGTGGCGTACCGGGTCCCCAACCGAGCATGGCTGCGCGAGTTGCGGGACGAGGCGACGCGCTGACCTCCGTCACGCCGCCGTTCACGCGGCGGGGCTCGGATAGGCTCGGCCGGAGATGGCCTCACCGTGCGACATCCGTCCTGCCACATGCGACGACGTGCCGCTGCTGCTGGAACTGATCGGCGAACTGGCCGACTACGAGCGCCTGCGCGAGGAGGTCGTGCTCGACGCCGCGCTGCTCGAGCGGCATCTGTTCGGCGAGCGGCCGGCGGCCGAGGCGGTGCTCGCCGAGGTCGACGGCGAGGCGATCGGCTACGCGCTCTTCTTCCCCACCTTCTCGACGTTCCTCGGACGGCCGGGGATCTGGCTGGAGGACCTGTTCGTGCGGCCGGATTGGCGCGGAGCCGGTGTCGGACGAGCACTGCTGGCGCATGTGGCCGGGCTGGCGGTCGCACGCGACTGCGGCCGGCTGGAGTGGTCCGCGCTCGACTGGAACGAGCCGGCGCTCGCGTTCTACCGCGGGCTCGGCGCGCGCCGCATGGGCGAGTGGCAGCTGCACCGGCTGGACGGCGCCGCGCTCGCGGCTGTGGCACGCTCCAACGCATGAACGCAGCCATCGAGGCAGAGAGCCTCATCAAGACCTACCCCGGCGACGTGCGTGCGCTGAACGGCGTCAGCTTCAGCGTGCCGGCGGGCACGATCTTCGGCCTGCTCGGGCCCAACGGCGCCGGCAAGTCGACGACCGTGAAGATCCTCACGACGCTCGCCGCCGCGGATTCCGGCACGGCGCGCGTCGCCGGCCTGGACGTCGTACGCGAGCCGGTCGCGGTGCGACGCGCGATCGGCGTCGTGGGGCAGAAGAACGCCGTCGACGGCGCCGCGACGGGGCGGGAGAACCTGCTGCTGCAGGGCCGTCTGTACGGGCTCTCGGGGCGCGACCTGCGCGCTCGCGTGGACGACCTGCTCGAGCGCTTCACGCTCGCCGACGCAGCCGACCGCTTCGTGCGCGGCTACTCGGGCGGGATGCAGCGGCGGCTGGACGTCGCGCTCGGCCTCGTCGCGCGGCCACAGGTGCTGTTCCTCGACGAGCCGACCACCGGCTTGGATCCGGAGGTGCGCGTGGCGATGTGGGGTGAGATCTCCACGCTCGCGCGCGAGGAGGGCCTGACGATCCTGCTGACGACGCACTACCTGGAGGAGGCCGACCAGCTCGCCTCGCAGCTGGCGATCGTCGACCGCGGCGAGATCGTCGCGGAAGGCTCGCCGGAGCAGCTGAAGGCGGAGCTGCGCGGCGACGCGATCGCCGTGGAGCTCGACTCGGAGGGCGGCGACTCCGCGGTGGAGGCGGCGCTGGCGCGCGTCGACGGCGTACGCGAGGTCGTGCTGGAGGGCCGCATGCTGCGCGCCCGCGCCGACCAGGGCGCGCGCGCCGTGCCGGCGGTGCTGGCCGCGCTGGAGACCGAGGGCGTGCCGGTCGCGGCGGTCACCGTCGCACGCGCGTCGCTCGACGACGTGTACCTCCGCTACACCGGCCGCACGTTCGCGGCAGCCGAGGCTGGGCACGACGCAAACGGCGACGGCCGCGCCAAGGGCGGTCCGCCCGAGCACGAGGCCGCGACGACGGGAGGCCGTTGACCATGCCGGCAGTGATCCAGCATTCGTGGTTCATGACGCAGCGCCACCTGCGCGCGCTGCTGCGCCAGCCGGCGTGGATCGTCGTGACGCTCGTGCAGCCCGTCATGTGGCTGCTGCTGTTCGGCGCGCTGTTCAAGTCGATCGTGAACCTGCCTGGCTTCGGCGCCGACAACTATGCCGACTTCCTCACGCCCGGCATCGTCGTGATGACGGCGCTGTTCTCGGCCGGCTGGGCCGGCATGGGGATCCTCCAGGACTACGAGCGGGGGATCCTCGACCGCTTCCTCGTGACGCCGTCGAGCCGTGTCTCGCTGCTGGCCGGCCCGCTCGTGCAGCAGTCGATCGTGACCGTCGTGCAGTCGCTGATCATCATTGGCCTGGGCCTCGCGGTCGCAGGCGCCTCGTTCCCCGGCGGCGTGCCCGGGGTCGTGGTGACGATCGTCGCGGCGATCCTGCTGGGGATGGCGATCGGCGCGCTGTCGAACGCGCTGGCGCTGGTGGTCCGCAAGGAGGAGACGGTGATCGCCGTGGTCACGTCGTTGACGCTGCCGCTGTCCTTCCTGTCGGGGACGTTTATGAACCTCGCACTTGCGCCGGCATGGATCTCCGACGTGGCGAAGTTCAACCCTCTGCAATGGGCGGTCGTCGCCAGCCGCGAGGCGCTGACGTCGGATGACGTCGACTGGGGCGTCGTGATGTCGCGCCTCGGCCTGCTCGCGCTGCTGCTCGTGGCGTGCTTCGCGGTGGCGACGCGGGCGTTTCGGGCGTATCAGCGGGCGGCGTAGGCCGAAACGGGCTTCTGCACGTAGTTCACGCCACAAGCGCACCGCTTCGTAACAATCCGCGCCCGATGGCCCAATTTGGACATCGGGCGCGATAGACCTGCGGAGATGGTCGCTTCTCGCTCGTGCGAGACGGCACGGAGTCGACCGACTCCGCGGGTACCGGGCCCAGATCCGGAACGAGGAGTGGTGATGACTGATCCAGTCGTCGCTCTAACCATCACGCTGCTCGTCGCTCTGCTGGTGATCGACCGGCTGTCGCGGCGGTAGCAGGCTCCGGGCGGGAGTCGACTCCGAGCCCGCCCGGAGCGCCTCCTTGAACGAGGAAGGGCCCGGTAGAACCGGGCCCTTCGGCGATGACCGTTTCCGGTCGTCACACTAACCGCGTGACAGCGTAGCGCGACCGGGGACGACTCGCTAGCGCCCGCTAAACCTCGCCGGGCGGCGCTCGACGAAGGAGCGCATGCCCTCGGCGCCGTCCTCGCTGGCGAAGAGGGGGACGGCGTCTGCTTGGAGCTGTGCGATCGCGGCATCGTGGTCCTCGTAGGTGGCGCGGTAGGCGGAGCGCAGCGTGGCGGCGACCCCGAGGGGCGCGGCGGCGGTCGCGATCCGCTCGGCCAGCTCGAGCGCGCGGTCGAACTGCGTGCCGGGCTCGACGACCTCCTGTACGAGTCCCATGCGATGCGCCTCGGCGGCGTCGAACGGGTCGCCCGTCAGCAGGTGCTTCATCGCGTTGCCCCAGCCGGCCTCGCGCGGCATGCGGATCGTCGCGCCGGCGAAGGGGTAGATGCCGCGCTGCACCTCGAGCTGCGCGAAGCGCGTGTCGGAGGCGGCGATCCGCACGTCGGCGGCGAGCAGCAGCTCGATCCCGATCGTGATGCACCAGCCCTGCACCGCGATCACGACCGGCGTCGTCCACGGGCCGTCGAGCCGCCACGGCTGGCGCCCGCCGTCGGGCACCGGCAGCCCCGCGCCGTCGATCACGGCGGGTGCGACCTCGGCGAGGTCGAGCCCGCCTGTGAAGTGATCTCCCTGGGCGAACAGGACGCCGCAGCGCAGCTCCGGGTCGCGCTCGAGCTCCCCGTAGGCGAGCGCGAGCTGCTCGAACATCCTGAGCGTGAAGGCGTTGCGTCTGGCGGGGCGGTTGAGCCCAATGAGCAGGACGTGCCCGCGCCGCTCGACGGTCACCGTCGCCTCCTCGTTCATCTCACGCCTCCCGGTCACTCGTGCTGCGTTGCGACGGGCATCATAGGACTAGCCTTCCGGGCCATGAGCAGCACAAGCGAGGCCGCGGCGGCCGGCACGTTCGAGCAGGCGACAGCCGTGACGCCAGTGGGCGAAGGCCGCTTCCGCGCCCAGGTCGACCCCGGGTGGTCGACGCCGATCGCCGCGAACGGCGGCTACCTGGCGGCGATTCTCGTGCGTGCGATCGAGGCGCAGGGCGCGACGGCCGCCGGACCCGACGGCCTCGCCGCGCGCCAGTTGCGTTCACTCACCTGTCACTACCTGCGGCCGGTGAGCGGCGGGCCGCTCGACGTCTCCGTCGAGGTGGTGCGCGCCGGCCGACGCATCTCGACCGTCGAGGTGACCGCGTCCCAGGGAGGCAAGGACACGATCCGCGCACTGGCGGCGCTCGCCGTGCTCGATCTGCCCGCCGCCGGCCAGTGGGAGCCGGAGCCGCCGGCGGTCGGCCCGCCGCCGGCGCGCGACGCGCCGCTGGTGAAGCCCGACGACTACCGCCGTGGCGGCGCCACCGGCTGGCTCGGCCCGATGCCGACGATGCCGCCGATGTTCAGACGTGTGCGCGTCGCGCCGCGCATCGGCGGCGTGCCGTTCTCCAACCGCCCTCTGCCGGCGGGCGAAGCGCCGGAGACCGGCGGCTGGATCGCGCTCCCCGAGGCGCGGCCGATCGACCCTGCCTTCATCGCGCTCTGCACCGACGTCTGGTGGCCGCCGGCGTTTCAGCCGCTCGGGCGTCCGGCGATCGCGCCCACGATCGACCTGACGATCCATGTGCGCGCCAACATCCCGCCGGAGGGCTTGCCGGATCAGCCGGTGCTCGGCTGGTACCGCTCGACGGCGGCGCACGGCGGGCTGATGGAGGAGGACGCCGCGCTGTTCTTGCCGGACGGCACGCTGCTCGCGCACGCGCGCCAGCTGGCGATCTTCATGCCGTTGGAGCGGTGAGCCTGTCGGTCGCGAAGCGGCGCCGCGCGGCCACCCCTTCACCCATGCGGCGCACGAGTCAACTCGCGCGCCGCACGACTTCGAAGCTGGTAAGCCTTATATTAGGGTCACCGTTATCCTTGCCCCAGCCCTGTTGTCTACATTGGTCGTGGTCCCCGAGAGCGTGCCGGATGACGGGGCGCACGACGTGGTTCCGCTGACCGTCGCTTCTGTCAGCACCCCACTCGAGAGCCTGAACGTCACAGTGGCGGATGCGGCGCTAGCCTGACACGTAACACCGAAGGTTGGTTCCCTCACCCTGAACGCCAGCCCACTAGCCGTCGCCGATATGGTCGCTATGGTCGGTAGCGTCCCGGTGAAGCCGGCATACCTGACATGCCAGGGAAGCGATTCCCTGTCGATAGTTGCTGCTCCCCTTGCGCACCTGGTGATATTTCCAGCGGTGATGAACCCGGATAGCGTGCCAACCGTCTTCGTGATCGTTCTGCTGTGAAAGGTTCCTTCAAGGACGACTTCGCATTCCAACGTGCCAAACCCACCACTGAAGTTAAGCCTTGCAAAACTTGCCCTCAACGACAGCGACGACGCCGACAGGTTCCTCGCCGACGCCGCCCCCACGAGCGCTGTCAGCAACACCGTCGCCCCGACAACAACCAGAATCGCTCTTCCAAGCCGCACGGCATCCTCCTAAGTCCAGGGCTGCACGTTAGCCCCTGCGACCCCCGGCCCATGCAGGAGGAGCTCCGCTCAATATGCGTCACCGGGGGCCTAAGCGAGCTCGCGTGAGCCAACTTGACCGCCGCCTCACCCAACCGGGCGGAGCTCCCGTCGTAATGCACGAGGGCCGCCTATCCCCCGACGCTGACCAGCGTACCAACTGAACGGTCGGTTGGCAACGAGCCAGCGGGCCACACGCCCGCCCGGCGACGCCGCCCGCGGGCGGGCGCCCAGGCCGAGAACCGATCTCATGTCACAGGTCGGTCGGAGGCACGCTTCACACATGCGGCGCGCGACCCACTCGCGCGCCGCACTTCCCAGGCTTCGGCAAAGGCTATATTAGGGTCACCGTTATCCTGGCCCCACTGCCGTTGTCCACATTGGTCGTTCTTCCGCTGAGCGCGCCGGCTATACCGCTACACGGCGTCGTTCCGCTAACCGCAACTTCGGTCGTTGCCCCGGTCGCGGTTTCGCGTACGAAATTAATCGCGGCATTACCTCTGGCTAGGCAGGTAACACCGAAGGTCGGTTCCCTCACTCCGACTGACCATCCGATGATGTTTGCCGTTATTGTCGCTATTCTTGGTAGCGTGCCCGTGAAGCTTTGGTACTGGACATGCCAAGGCAGCGATTCCCTTAGGACGGTTCCCCCGGCCCTTGCGCACCTAATGACGTTTGCGGCCGTGATGAACCCGGATAGGGTTCCGACAGTCTTCGAAATCGTCCTTTCATGGAAGGACCCTTCAACCGCGACTTCGCATTCCACCGTGCCAAACCCTCCTGCGAAGTCGACCCTCGCAAAACTCGCCCTTATCCTCTGCGACGACGTTGAAAGCCTCCCTGCTGACGCCGTGCCTACGAGCGCCGACAGCAACACAGTCGCCCCAACAACAGCGAGAAACGTTTTTCCAAGCTTCACGGCATCCTCCCGAGTCTAGGGTTGCACGCCCACTCCTACGATCTCCGGAACATGTAGGAGGCGCCCGCTAAGTAAGTATGCGCCCAGCGGGTGCCCAAGCGAGCTCACCTGACTCAAATGACCGCCGCACCACGCAGCCGGCGGAGATCCTCCGCAACATGCAGGAACGCCGCCCAGACCCCCGGCAGAGCCGAGTGTACCAACTTAGCGGTTGGTTGGCAACGCGCCAGATCCCTCGGCGCCGACGAGAGCGGACGCCGGTGGCAGGCGACTACCGTCGCGTCGCACGTTTGCGGCGCACACGCATAAAGCGTGCGACACGCAAGTCAACTCGCGCGCCGCGCACTTCGAAGGGTCCGTGGGCCTATATTAGGGTCACCGTGACCCTCGCCCCGCTGCCGTTATCCACATTGGTGGTAGTGCCGCTTAGCGTCCCGGTTATGCCGTTGCACGATGTAGTTCCGCTGACCGATGCTTCGGTCGTCGCCCCGGTAACAGTCGACCGGCCAAAAGTAATCGACGCACTACCACTGGCTAGACATGTAATACCGAAGGTCGGTTCCCTTATAAAGAATGCAATACCGCTAATGCTCGCGCCTATGGTCAGTATGTTTGGTAGCGTTCCGGTGAACCTTTCATACCTAACATGCCACGGCAGCGTTTCCCTTAGGACCGTCGCGGCTCCCCTCGCGCACCTGGTGATATTTGCAGCAGTGATAAACCCGGATAGCGTGCCCACGGTCTTCGAGATCGTCCTTTGATGGAAGGACCCTTCAACCACAACTTCGCATTCCGCCGTGCCAAACCCGCCGGCGAAGCTGATCCTCGCAAACGTTGCCCTCAGCCTCTGCGACGACGTTGAAAGGTTCCTTGCCGATGCCGCGCCCACAAGCCCCGCCAGCAGCACAGTCGCCCCTACCATGGCTACCATCATTTTTCCAAGCCTCACGGCATCCTCCTGGGTCCAGGGTTGCGCGCCCGCTCCCACGATCTCCGGCGCGTGCAGGAGGAGCCCGTTGATTAAGTATGTGCCAGCGGGCGCCTAAGCGAACTCGCCTGACTCAAGATGACCGCCGTGACCACGCGCAGCCGGACGGAGCTCCTCCGCAATGTGCAGGAATGCCGCCTAGACCCCCCGGCATCGCCCAGTCTACCAACTTACCGGTCGGTTCACAACGCGCCAGATGCCGGCGCACCAATCGGCGAGGCAGCCGCGGGCGCGCGCGGTGGCCCGTCACCGCGTCGCGAGAAGACTCCCAGGTCACGCGGCCGGTTAAGGCATGCGGCGCGCGAGTCAACTCGCGCGCCGCGCACTTCAAAGGGTTCGGCAACCCTTATATTAGGGTCACCGTTATCCTGGCCCCGCTGCCGTTGTCCACGGCGGTGGTGTTGCCGTTGAGCGTGCCGTTTACACCACTGCAGCTGTTGGTGGCGCCAGCGGTCACGGAGGTCGTCGCGCCGCTGGCTTCGCGGTGGAATACGATACTGGCCCCGCTGGTCGTCGCTAGGCATGTAACACCGAAGGCCGGTTCCCTTATCCTGAACGCGATGCCGCTTATGGTCGCCGTGATCGACGTTATGTTGGGTAGCGTCCCGGCGAAGCCTGCATACCTGATGTGCCACGGCAGGGTTTCCCTTAGGACCGTCGCGCCACCCCTGATGCACCTGGTGATGTTTGCGGCGGTGATGAACCCGGATAGCGTCCCGACGCTCTTGACGATCGTTCTTGAATGGAATGAACCTTCGACGACCACTTCGCATTCAGCCGTGCCGAATCCGCCCACGAAGTCGAGCCTCGCAAAGCTTGCCCTCAGTCCCTGCGACGATGTTGAAAGGTTCCTTGCCGACGCCATGCCCACGACCGAGGCCAGCAACACTGTCGCCCCAACCACTGCCACCATCATTTTCCCAAGCTTCACGGCATCCTCCCATGTCCAGGGTTGCACGTTGGCTCCTGTGACCCCATCACATGCAGGAGGAGCTCCGTAAATTAAGTATGAGCCCAAGAGTGCCCAAGCGAGCTCGCCTGGCCCAAACGACTGCCGCGCCACGCGCAGCCGAACGGACATCCTTCGCCGTCTACAGGAACGCCGCCTAAACCCCCCGGCATCGCCGAGTCTACCAACTCACGAGTAGGTAATCAATGACCCTACACCCGACCGGAGCGCATCCGCCGCTGCCGCGCGGCCGCGTCAACGACGACCGCGGCGAGCAGTACGCCGCCCGTGACCATGTACTTCGTCGAGGACGGCAGGGCGAGCAGATCCATGCCGTTCGAGATCGAGCCGATCACGAGGCCGCCGAGGAGCGCCGACCAGACGGTGCCTCGGCCGCCGAACAGGGAGGTGCCGGCGATCACCGGGCCGGCGATCGCGAGCAGGAGCAGGTCGCTGCCGCCGGAGGACTGGTTGACGGCCAGCAGACGGGAGGCGAACAGGATGCCGCCGCAGGCTGCGAGCGAGCTGCCCAGCACGAAGACCATGATGCGCACGCGCATGACGTGGATGCCGGCGCGGCGCGCGGCCTCCTCGTTGCCGCCGACGGCGAGGATGTGGCGCCCGAAGCGCGTGCGCCGCACGATGAAGTCGAAGATCACGACGAAGCCGATCAGGATCACCAGCGCGAGCGGAAGACCGCGATCCTGGTCGAGCACGGCGACGACGCCGAAGGAGACGACCGCGACCGCCGCCACGCGGATCGCGACCACCAACGGCGTCGCCGCCACGAGCCCGGCCGCGAGCCGGCGGCGGCGCGCGTCCAGTGAAGAGACGGCGAACAGCGCGACGACCACCGCGGCGATGGCCCAGGCTGTCGCGCCGGTGAAGAAGGTCCCGGCGAGGTCGACGATCGCCGGGGTCGTGATGTTCACGGTGCCGGTCGAGCCGAGCACCCACAGCAGCGCGCCCTGCCAGCCGATCAAGCCCGCGAGCGTCACCACGAACGAGGGGATCCCGAAGCGCGTGACCACCGACCCCTGGAACAGCCCGATCGCCGCGCCCGTCGCGATCCCGGCGAGGATGCCGGGGATCGCCGGCCAGCCGTGCTGCTCGCACAGCACCGCCATCACCGCGGCGCACAGGCCGGAGACGATCGCGACTGACAGGTCGATCTCGCCGAGCAGCAGCACGAGCACGACGCCGATCGAGATCATCCCCGTCGCCGCGATCTGCAGCGACAGGTTCACGAGGTTCGTCGAGGTGAGGAAGCGGTCGTTGGCGACCGTGAAGATCGTCCAGATGACGACGAGGCCGAGCAGCACGCGCATCGAGCCGAGCTCGCCTTGCGCGACGCGGTTGAACAGCGCGAAGCGCCCGCCCCGGTCCGGATCGGGAGCCGCGGCCGGCGCCGCGGACGGAGCGGGCTCAGACGGCGTGGCCGCTGCGGTGCTCATCCCCTCGCCTCCCCGGTCGCCTGCTCGCCGCGTTCGCCGCCTCCGTCGCGCCCGAACTCGGCGCCGGTGATCGCGCCGACGATCTCCTCCTGCGAGGTCTCCGACACCTCGTACATGCCCGCTTTGCGGCCGAGCCGCAGGACGAAGATGCGGTCGACGACGTCGAACACGTTCGCGAGGTTGTGCGAGATGACGACCACGCCGAGCCCCTGCTCGCGCAGCCGTCTGATCAAGGCGAGTACCTGCTCGGTCTGCGCGACGCCGAGCGCCGCCGTCGGCTCGTCGAGCAGCACGACCTTCGCCTCGCCGATCAGCGAGCGGGCGATCGCCACCGACTGGCGCTGCCCGCCCGACAGCGTGCCGACCTCCTGGCGGACGCTCGGCAGTCTCACCGTGAGCGTCTGCAGCAGCTCCGCCGCCTGCTTCTCCATCGAGGCCTCGTCGAGCGAGCGCAGCACGCCGCCGACGCCGCCGGAGATCTCCTCGCGGCCGACGAACAGGTTGGCGACGACGTCGAGGTTGTCGCACAGCGCGAGGTCCTGGTAGACGGTCGCGACGCCGAGGGCGGTCGCGTCGCTGGCACCGTTGACGCGGCGCGCGGTGCCCTCGAAGCGATACTCGCCCTCGTCGGCTCTGTAGATGCCCGACATGACCTTCACGAGCGTCGACTTGCCGGCGCCGTTGTCGCCGACGAGGCCGACGACCTCGCCGGCGCGGACGTCGAAGTCGACGCCGGCGAGCGCCTGCACGGCGCCGAAGCGCTTGCTGACGCCGTGCAGCGCGAGCAGCGGCTCGCCGTTCGTCGTCGCGGTCATGCCGGGCACTCCCTTCCTAGCCCTGCGGCGTCAGGCCGATTCTTCTGCACGCCGCCGCATACGCGCTCGTGCAGATCTGGTCGACCGTGTAGAGCCCGTCTCTCACGACCGTGTCGGCGATGTTGTCCTGGACCACCGCGACCGGCGTGAGGATCACGCTCGCCACCTCCTTCTGGCCGTTGTCGCTCTGTCTGTTGACGAGACTGCTCGAGGTGTCGCCTCTCAGCAGCGCGACCGCGAGCTGCGCGGCCTGCGTCGCCTCCGGCGTGTACGCCTTGAACACCGTCATGTACTGGTCCCCGACGACGATCCGCTGGATGCCGGCGAGCTCCGCGTCCTGCCCGGTCGTCGGCCGCGTCGCCGGGTCGATGCCGTTCGATCTCATCGAGGCGATCGCCCCGCCGGCGGTGCCGTCGTTGGCGGCGTAGACGCCGACGAAGCCGTCTCTGCCGAGCGCCGAGGTGGCCTGGTCCATCTCCGTCTGGGCTCTGTCCGGGCTCCAGTCGGGCGTGTCGTACTCCTTCGCGATCTTGTAGCCGCTGGTGTCGAGGACGCTGTGCGCGCCGGCCTTGAACTGCGCGGCGTTCGAGTCGGTCGGGGCGCCGTTGATCATCACCAGCGAGCCTCTGGCGCCGTCTCTTCTGAGTCTGTCGACGAGCGTTCTCGCCTGCAGCTCGCCGACCTGTCTGTTGTCGAACGAGATGTAGTAGTCGACGTCGGCGTTCTCGATCAGCCGGTCATAGGAGACCACGCCGATGTCGGACTGCTTCGCGCGCGTCACGATCGAGGCGGCCGCCTTGGCGTCGACCGGGTCGAGCACGAGCACCTTGGCGCCGTTGGTGATCGCCGCCTCGGCCTGCGACTGTTGCTTGGCGGCGTCCTGCTCGGCGTTCGAGTAGATCAGCTTGCAGTTGGGGCAATATCTTCTGAGCGCTCTCGTGAACAGCGGGCGGTCCTCCGCCTCGTAGCGCGTTGTCTTGTTCTCCGGCAGCAGCAGCGCGACGGTGCCGCTCGCGCCGCCGCCACCGCTGGTGGCACTCGTCGAGCCGTTGTCGTCGCCACCGCCGCCGCACGCGGCAAGGCCTCCGACGCTGAGTGCCGCTGCAGCGGCCAATGCGAGCGCGCCTCGAATCGATCTGGTGTGCATGCGCTCCTCCTCGAAGCAGGGTGTACCCCGTCTTCGAGGAGATCTCCCGTCGAGCGGCTCGCGAAACGCGGCGGTCTCTCAAGCGGACGCGGATTCGTCCGGATCGCGCTCCTGCTCTGGATCGAGCTCGGCGACGCCCTCGGTGACGGTGCGCACGGGCGGGAGCTGCGCGGCGACGAGGTCGCGACGGGAGCGGACGGCGCCGGCCGCCTCGCCGATCACGCTGCGCTCGACGGCCGACATCTCCGGCCAGCGCTCGCGCAGCGCGACAAGCGCGTCGTCAGCGCGATCGAGCGCGTCGCGCGCCGCGCCGGGAGCACCCTCCTCGAGCGCCGTCTCCGCGGCGGAGACCTCGACGCCGGCGTCCGCGGCGAGCTTCAACAAGGCGTCCATCGCAAGCCAAGGCTACGCGACCCGGCGGCGGGTGCGACCGCGTCGGGCGGGTGGCTACGCGAGCGCCGGCAGCCCGAACTCGGTGCGGAACTCGTTCGTGTCGTGCAGCCGTGGGAACGGCTCGTCGGGCACGTCGACGCCGAGCATCTCGGCCAGCGGCTCCCAGCCGTCGACGCCGAGCTCCCAGATCGTGAGGCGATCGGGCGGGATCGTCGCCTTGATCTCCTCGACGCGCGCGTCGTACATAGCGCGCACCCACTCGCGGTCTTGGAATCTGCCCTGGAAGTCGCCCTGCCAGATGAGTCTCTCGATCACGCCCCACAGCGCCGGGTGCGGTTGGGGACGGTTCGCGTCCGGGACCATCTCGCCGGACTGCGCCGCCAGCTTAACGGCCAGGATCGTGTTTTCGACGCTTGCGTACCAGCCGTCGAAGTCGCGGACGTTGAGCAGCACCGGCGCGTCGGGGAACGCCGCGCAGATCTCGCGCCACTTCGCCGCCGCCGGCCAGTCGACCGTCGCCTCCCAGCCGTCGAAGACCTCCGCCCAGTCGACCGGCTCGCCGTCGCCGATCCGGACCCAGTGCGGCAGGTCGCGATCCTTTCTCTCCCCCATGATCAGGTCGATCATGTGGAAGCAGGGCCCCGCGCCGAGCCGCTCCAGCGCCGCCTTGAGCGACATGGTTCCCGTGCGGCCGAAGCCGACGCCGATCACCTTCACGTTGGACCTCCTTTTGGAGCTGGGCGTGCGCGCGGGACCCTAGCGGTAGGCTGGCCAGATGGCCAGCGACCCGGTCCCGTCCACCCCGGCGACGCTCGTCGGCGAGCTCGATCTTCCGGCGTTCGACTACACCGACGCCGACCTGCACGGGCCGCGCTTCCACGACACAATGCGCGAGCTGCGCGCGCAGGGCTGGCTGGCCTCGACGCCGCTCGGCTACGTGGTGCTCGAGCGCGAGGCCGCCGGGTTCTTCCTGCGCTCGCGCTGCGCCGAGTTCCCCGGCATGAAGATCGCCGAGATCTTCGGGATCGACGACGGACCGCTGTACGAGGAGATGCAGCGCAACATCCTGCACATCAACGGCGCCGACCACGCGCGCCTGCGTGGGCTGGTGAACCCGTCGTTCACGCCGCGCGCAGCGGAGCGCTGGCGGCCGGCGATGCGCGCCTTCATGGAGGAGCTGCTCGATGCGGCGCTCGCGCAGCCGGACGGCGTCGGTACCGTCGACTTCGTCTCTGCGGTCGCGAAGCCGTATCCCTCGCTTGTGATCGCGACCGTGCTGGGCGCGCCGCTCGCCGACGCGCCACGGCTGCAGGAGTGGTCGAACTGGGTGCAGCGCCAGTTCGACGCACCGACGCTGATGGCCGAGCGGCCGCGCATCGAGCGCAACGTCGTGGAGCTGTACGACTACCTCGACGAGCTGCTCGCGGCGCGGCGCGGCGATCCCGGCGACGACCTGATCTCGCAGCTGCTCGCGGCGCGTGCGGAGGACGGCGACCGCCTGTCAGACGTGGAGCTGGTGAACCTCGTGCTCGACGTGCTGATCGGCGGGATCGACACCACGCAGTCGCAGCTCGCGCACGCGCTGCGGCTCCTCGCCGAGCACCCGGCGCAGTGGGCGCTGCTGCGCGAGGACCCGGCGGCGCACGCGCCGGCGGCCGTCGAGGAGGCGCTGCGCTACGAGCCGATCACGCCCTTCACCGCGCGCATCCTGACCGACGACGTCGAGTACCGGGACGTGCTGCTGCCGCGCGACACGGTCTTGCTGATCTGTGCTCACACGGCGAATCGCGACATGCCGGACGGCGACGCGTTCGACATCCGCGTGGCCCGCGACTCAGGCAGACCGCTCACGTTCGGCGCCGGCATCCACTACTGCCTGGGCGCCAACCTCGCGAGAGCCGAGCTGCAGGAGGGCCTGCGTCTGATCGCCGAGCGCGTGGAGACGCTCACGCTCGACGGCGCGCCGGTCTACGAGGGCGTGCAAGGGGTCTACGGCCTGCGCGAGCTGCCGCTGCAGCTGATCGCCGCGGGCTGAGCGGGATGCCGGCGCCCTTGGCAGCCGGGGACAGGCTGCGCAAGGCTGTTGAGATGAGCTCACCGACCCCGCGTCGTGCGACGGTCGAGCGCCTGGCTCGCGAGCTGGGCCAAGCCGGTCCCGACCAGCGCGCCGGCGAGGACGTCGCCCGGGTAGTGGACGCCGGTGTGCACGCGCGAGTAGGCGACGATGCCGGCGAGGCAGCGCAGCGGGATGGCGGCGACCGGCAGCACGCGGCCCACGCCGGTCGCGAACGCGAACGCGGCGGCGGAGTGCCCGGAGGGGAACGAGGTCGACGACGGCATCCGCACGTGCCGGGCGACGGGGACCCGCTCGGCGCTGCGGTCGGGGCGCCGGCGGCGGCCGAGCGGCTTGACGACGAGGTTGACGACGCCCGACGCGAGACCGACGGAGGCGAGGCCGTGGACGGCCGCCCGGCGTCCGTTGCGACCGCTCGCGGCCAGCACGGCGGCCGAGGCGAGCGACAGGCGCGAGTAGTCGGCCGCGCGGGAGAGGCGTGCCATCGCCCGGTCGAGCGCGGGCGTCGCCGTCTGCGCGATCGCGGCGTACAGCGCCACGTCGACGCGATCGGCGTCCCGCAGCCAGGCGGCGAGCGCCGGCGACGGGCCGGCCGGGCGATCCGATGCGATGTCGTCCACGGGGAAACGATCGCATGAGCCGCCGTCGCGCCGCCGCGATCGGCGCCCTGCTGCTCGGACTCGGCGGGTTCGCGCTCGCGCTCGTCGTCGCGGTGCAGGCGTTTCCGCGCGGCCTGATCGTGCTCGCCTGCGTGGTCGTCGCGGCGGCCGCCGGCTGGTACGGCGCGCTGCACCGCGGACCGGTCCGCATCGCCGGCCTGCTGATCTGCGTGCTCGCCTTCGCCGCGGCGCTCGCGCTGCTGGCGGGAGACCACCTGCTGGAGGAGGCGCTGGTCGTCGGCGCGCTCGTGCTGGGCGGCGGACTGGCGCGGGCCGCGTTCGACGTCCGCGCCCGCCTCCCGCCGCAGCCGCCGCCGCGGCGGCCGGTGCTGTTCTTCAACCCGCGCTCGGGCGGCGGCAAGGCGGAGCGCTTCTCGCTGGCGGACGAGGCGCGGGCGCGCGGCATCGAGCCGATCGAGCTGACGCCGGGGCAGGATCTCGAGCGGCTCGTGCGCGACGCCGTCGCCGACGGCGCCGAGGGGTTGGCGATGGCGGGAGGCGACGGCTCACAGGCCGTCGTCGCCGCCGTCGCGGCGGAGCTCGACCTGCCGTACGCGTGCGTCCCTGCGGGGACGCGCAACCACTTCGCGCTCGACCTCGGCGTCGACCGCGACGACGTCGTCGGGGCGCTCGACGCGTTCGTCGACGGCGGCGAGCGCCGCGTGGACCTGGCGGAGGTGAACGGGCGCGTGTTCGTGAACAACGTCTCGCTCGGGCTCTACGCCGCCGCCGTCCAGCGGACGGACTACCGCGACGCGAAGCTGCGGACGCTGCTCGACACGGTGCCCGACGTGCTCGGACCCGACGGGGGCGGGCTCGACCTGCGCTGGACCGGCCCCGGCGGGCGCGAGCACGCCTCGGGCGCCGCGATCCTCGTCTCGAACAACCGCTATCGCCTCGGCCGCGCGGTCGGCTCCGGCACGCGCCCGCGCATCGACGACGGGCTGCTCGGCATCACGATCGCCAGCGCGCCCACGAGCGGCGGTCGCGACGCCCGCCGCACGCAGCGGCCGTGGCGCGAATGGACTGCACCGTCCTTCGAGGTCCGCGCCGACGACCGCGTGCCCGCCGGCGTCGACGGCGAGGCCGTGCAGCTGGAGCCGCCCCTGCGCTTCCGCATCCGGCCCGGCGTCCTGCGCGTGCGCGTCGCGCGGAGGCACCCCGGCGCGTCGCCCTCGGCGCTGCTGCCGGAGGGCTTCGAGCAGAGCGTCCGCGCGCTCGTCCGCGTCGCCGCCGGGCGCGATCCCGCGAGCGCCGCCGCACTTTCCGTCCCGTCGACCGACCATGCGAAGGAGCCAAGATGGACATCTTCTCGGTAGAGCAGAAGGATCGCCTCGGACGCGAGGAGGCCGCGGCGCGGCTGCGCAACCTCGCCGACATGCTCGCGCGCCACAACGACATCGAGTTCGAGCGCGGCGGCATCCGCTTCACCGTGCACGTGCCCGACGAGGTGCAGCTGAAGATCGAGCTCGAGGTGGAGAGTGACGAGCGCGAGCTGGAGATAGAGCTGACCTGGTGACGCGAGCGCGCCGGCCGCTCGCAGCACCCGCGAAGGCCGCGCGGGGCGGGAGCGGCGCGCCGCCGCATGCGCACGGGTAACGTGCCGCGCCGCGATGTCCGGCCTCTCGCACGTCCACGTCACCCACGACTTCCGCGCTCCGGTCGAGCGGGTCTTCGCGTACCTCGCGGAGCACGAGAACCTCGCGACGCTGTTCGGCACGCGGATCGAGCGTGTGTGCGACGGCGGGACCGAGCGCAACGGCGTCGGATCCTGCCGGCGGCTGAGCTTCCACGGGCTGCTGCCGTTCGAGGAGACCGTGACGGAGCTGGTCCCCAACGAGCGGATCGTCTACCGCATCACGAAGGGCAGCCCGATGCGCGACCACGAGGGCACGATGGCGTTCGCCTCGACAGGCAACGGCGGGACGCTGCTCGACTACCGCATCCGTTTCGGCTCGGCCGTTCCAGGCCTCGCCCCCGTCGTGGCGCGCGCGCTGCACGGCAACATCGCTCGCGGCCTGCGCAAGCTCGACCGCGACGTCTGAGCACCAGCTCGCCCGCGTGCGCCGGAGGGGCGGCTACCGCCCCGCCAGCCGCTCGTCGTACTCGCGGGCGACGTCCGACAGCGACACGCCGAGGCCGGCGACGATGCGCAGCATCGTGGTCGTGTAGACGTCGCCGGTGCCGCGCTCCAGGCGGCCGACCTGATTCGTGTGCACGCCGGCGGCAAGCGCGACGGCCTCCTGCGAAAGGTCGCGCTCGCGACGCATGCGGCGGATGGTTCGCCCGAGCGCGACCAGCTTCTCGTCGGGCGATCTCGACATGCCTGCGCCAGACTGCCCTACATAACTGGTGTACACCAGACCGAGAACGGTGTAAGTTCTACCTCAGTCGGTGTGTTTTCTATAGGCTCGACGGCGACCTGCCACTGCGTCGAGCCGAACCTCGCGCTAGTCCCCGCGCGCAGGCCGACTCGGTGCCCCGGCGGGCGAGTGTCGGGGCACCCCTCCCGAGTCCCCCGATGCGGAACAGGGCGGGCGGCCCCTCGAACTCCCCTCTCGCGGGGCCGCCCGCGGCCCTCAGCGGTTGCGCAGCTCGCGCTTGGCGCGGCGGACGAGCTTCATCTGATCGAATCGCTCGCGCATGCGGGAGCGCGGCGGCAGAGAGTCGAGCACCTCGGCCGCGGTGATCGTCAGCGTGACGGCGCGCTCGGCGATGTGCGCGACCTCGGGCGCGTCGACGAAGCGGCGGCCGTGCTTGGTCTCGACGACGATGCCGTCGAAGATGTGCTCCCGCGCGTTGTTCTGCACGCGCCGCACGCGGCCGACCTCGGCGCCGTCGCTGCCGCGCACACGCGTGCCGCGGCGCAGCGCGAGGTAGGAGATCGCCGGGCCGTCTTCGTGCACGCCGCTCACATGGTGAATGTACCGTCGCGCGACCACGGGGCGAAGCCGATTCGACGCGCCCGCACGGAGCGGGCGCGTCGATCCTCCTCCCTCACCCGCCCAGCGGTGCGCGCTCAAGCGCGGCGAGCCCTTCGGCGATGCCGGACCCGATCTCGGCCAGCTGCTCCTCAGCGATCGTCAGCGGCGGCGAGACGGCGACGCCCGCCCCGAGCGTGCGGACGAGCAGCCCTCGTTCGCGGCAGGCGAGCGTCAGGCGCGAGACGGCGCCGCGGTCGGCGGCGCGCGCCTCCTCGCTCAGCTCGACGGCGCCGAGCAGGCCCAGGCCGGCGCGCACCTCGGAGACGAGCGGGTGCGCCTCCAGCGGGCGCAGTGCGCGCTCCAGCGGCTCCTCCAGCGTGCGGCCGCGTTCGATCAGCCCGTCGCGCTCGTAGACGTCGAGCGTCGCCAGTGCGGCGGCGCAGCAGGTCGGGTGGCCGGCGTACGTCGGGCCGTGGCGCAGCATCGGCGCACCTGGCTCGCCGGTGAAGAACGGGTCGGCGACGCGCGGCGCGACGAGCACCGCGCCGAGCGGCAGCGTGCCGCCGCTGATCCCCTTCGCGAGCGTGATCAGGTCCGGCCGCACGCCGGGCCAGCGGTCGATTCCGAGCCACGTGCCGAGACGCCCGAAGGCGTTGATGACGCAGTCGGCGACGAGCAGCACGCCGTAGCGCGAGCAGACGTCCGCAACGCCTTCGACGTAGCCCGCCGGCGGCAGGCGCACGCCGCCGGCGCCAATCACCGGCTCGCAGAAGAAGGCCGCCACGCGCTCGGGCCCGACCCGCTCGATCTCCGCCGCGAGCGCGTCGACGCTGTCGTACGGCACGCGCGAGACCGCGGGCACGAGCGGACCCCAGTTCCGCAGGTTCGGCGCGATCCCGCCGACGCTCGTGCCGAAGCCGTGCGTGCCGTGGTAGCCGTGCTCGCGCGCGATCAGGTGGACGCGCTCGTGCTCGCCGGCGAGCTGGAAGTGCGTGCGCGCGAGCTTCGCGGCGGTGTCGATCGCGTCGCCGCCGCCGGAGCCGAGGAAGACGCGCCAGCCGGGCGTCGGCGCGAGCTCGGCGAGCCGGTCGGCGAGCTCCAGCGCCGGCCCGTTCGCGAAGTCGCCGAACGTCGAGTAGGTGTCGAGCGTGCGCAGCTGGCGCTCGACCGCCTCCGCGATCTCGGGCCGGCCATGGCCGACGTTCGCGCACCACAGCGACGCAGTCGCATCCAGGTAGCGGCGGCCCTGCTCGTCCCACACCCAAACGTCCTGCGCTCTGGCGAGCACGAACGGCGCGTCCTCGACGGCGCCCATGTCGGCGAACGGATGCCACAGCGCGTGCCCACGGTCGTGTGCCACGGATCGAAGTCTTCCCGCCGCGCGCTCGCCGCGCCTCGTGCGCGCCGGACAAAGCCGTACGGCGTCATTGTCCGGAGGCGCTGGCGCGGCGGCGCTATCCGGAGGGTTGGCGAAGACCCGCGCCCGCCGCCGCGGGGTCTCGCCAACCCTCCTAAGCGCGCACGACCTCGACTGGCACGCCGTGCCGCGGGACGAGCGTGATGCCGCGCATGACGACGGGATCGGGGCGCGGCCGCAGCGGACGCAGCTCGGCGCCGAGCACGATCGTGCGGATCGCCTCGGCCATCTCCGCCTGCGCGAGCGCCGCGCCGATGCAGCGGCGGATGCCGCCGCCGAACGGGAGCCAGGCGTAGGACTCGGCGCGCCCGTCGAGGAAGCGCTCCGGACGGAACTGGGCAGCCTGCGGATACAGGTCCTCGCGCCGGTGCACGACCGCGATCAACGGCAGCACGGTCGTCCCGGCGGGCAGCTCCCAGCCGGCGACGACGCGCGGTCGCGTCAGCTTCCGCTGGTTCGCGTCGATGATCGGCCGCAGCCGCAGCGTCTCCGTCACGACCGCGTCGAGGTAGGTTCGGTCGCCGCCCGTCAGCTCGTCGCGCAGCCGCGCGAGCACCGCCGGATGGCGGTACAGCAGGTCGAACGCGAAAGCGAGCGCGGTCGCCGTCGTCTCGTGCCCGGCGACGAGCATGGTCACGAGCTCGTCGCGCAGCTCGCGGTCCGTCATCGGCTCGCCGTCCTCGTCGCGGGCGCGCAGCAGCAGCGACAGCACGTCGGTGCGCGCGTCGAGGTCGGGCGCCTCGCGACGCTCCGCGATCACCTCGAACAGCATCTCGTCGGCGGCGCGCAGGCGCGCCTGGAACGCACCCCACGGGCTCCACGGACCGAGATCGCGCTGCATAGCCCGCGGGAGCAAGCCGACGTACTGCATGTCGATCACCGCGGTGAGCGCACGCCGCAGCTGCTCGATGCGCGCCGCCTGCTCGACGCCGAAGACGGCGCGCGCGATCACCTCGAACGTCAGCGCTCGCATCCGCTCGCGCAGCACCAGGCGGTCGCCGGGCCGCCAGCGCGCGACCTCCCGCTCGGCGACGGCGCGGATCACCATGCGGAAGGCGCCGACGGCCGAGCCCTGGAACGGCGGCAGCAGCAGCCGGCGCTGGCGCAGGTGCTCGGCGCCGTCGAGCACGAGCACCGAGCGGTCGCCGAGCATGATCCCCAGCGGCGCGTTCGCCTCGCCCGCGCGCAGGTCGGACTGGTCGCCGGTGTGAAGCGCTCTGATCGCCTGCGGGTCCGCGACGTAGACGCCCGTGCCGAAGACCGGCCAGCTGATCGTGAAGCAGTCGCCGTAGCGCGCGTGCCAGCCCAGCAGCTTCTCGAACGGCCGCTCGGCCATCTGCAGGAACTGCCACAGCGCCGGCCCGGATGGACCGGGCGGAAGCGAGCCGAACGGTGTCGCCGCCGGACGGGGCGGGGCCGGTGCCTGTGCGGTGGCGCTCACGCCGAAGCCTCCTGCGCGACCGCCTCCGCCGCGCGCGCGACCGCCTCGGCGCGCACCGGCACGCCGTTGAGCACCGCCATCCCGGCGAGCCGCTCGAGGTCCTCGGGC
The DNA here is from genome assembly GCA_045805465.1 of Conexibacter sp. Taxonomy (GTDB): domain Bacteria; phylum Actinomycetota; class Thermoleophilia; order Solirubrobacterales; family Solirubrobacteraceae; genus Conexibacter. Next base: position 78,561 of record JBJMLB010000040.1, read on the forward strand.
TCCGAGGACGTCAGCAGGTTCACGTTGACGCCCCCACCGCGCGCGGCCGCGTTCGCCTTTCTCCAACCGCCTGTTCCCTTGTGGCCCCAGCCGTGCGGGACCGCGACGACGCCCTGCTTGAGGTCGTCCGTCAGCGTGACCGGCAGCTCGATCGCGCCGTGGCGGGTGGCGAGCCGAACGGTGTCGCCCTCGGCGAGCCCGAGCGCTGCGGCGTCGGTCGGGTGCATGCGCGCACGCTGTTTACGGCCGCCGCGCAGCAGCAGCGGCGCGTTGTGCATCCACGAGTTCTCGGAGCGCAGCTCGCGCATCCCGATCAAGCGCAGGGGGAAGTCGTCGCCGCCGTCGCGGGCAGCGCGCGCCCGCAGGTCGGCGACCTCGCCGGCAATCGCGGGATGGTCGAGCGCGACGCGGCGGTCGCGGTGCAACACGACGCGCCGCAGGGCCCCGGCGCGCAGGTGCGGGCGCAGCACCTTGCCGTGCGGATGTTCCTCGTGCAGGCGCTTCAGCGTGAGCCCACCACGCTTCAACCCGAGCCGGTCGCCGCCCTCCGCGAGCCGCACGACGAGGTCGAGCAGCAGCCGCGGCTCCAGCCGCCTGCCGATCAGCCTGAGCCCGCGACGGACGAGCTGCAGCGCGCCGAGCCCGCGCGAGCGGCGCGCGAGCGCGCGCATCAGCACGTCGATCGTCTCCCACTCCTCGCGCGCCTCGCCGGCCGGCGGCACGACCGCCTCGGTCGCCTGGCGGAACGGCGTCGTGAGGTAGGTCTGGAACGGCAGCGGGAAGTCGGCGCGCTCGTACATCGTCGTCGCGGGCAGCACGTAGTCGGCGTGCGCGTTCGTCTCGTTGACGTAGAGGTCGAGCGAGACGCACAGGTCAAGCTGCGGCAGCGCCGCCTCCAGCTCGTCGCCGTTGGGCACGCTCAGCACGGGGTTGCCGGCGGAGACGAAGAGGGCGCGGATCTGGTCCGGACCGGGCGTGGAGATCTCCTTCGCCATCAGCGAGGCCGGCTCGGAGCCGAGCACCTCGGGGAAGCCGCCGAGGCGGTTGCGGCGGTTGTCGTAGCCGACCGGCACGAGCTTCGGTGCGAGCTGCAGGGCGAAGCGCTCGCCGGGGACGCCGAGCGTGCCGAACATCGCGCCGCCCTCGCGGTCGAGGTTGCCGGCCGCGAGGTTGACAGCGTCGAGCAGGAACGACACGAGCGTGCCGTGGCGGCCGAGGCAGGTGCCGGTGCGGCCGTAGAGCGCGGCGCGCGGCGTGGCCGCGAGCGTGCGCGCCAGCTCGCGCACCTGAGCTGCCGGGACCCCACTGTGCGGCTCGCTCGAGTCGGGTGCGAACGGCGCCGCAAGCGCGCGCAGCGCGTCGGCGCCGGACGCCTGCCGCGCGAGCGCGCCCTCGTCGGCGAGCCCCTCCGCGAACAGCACGTTCAGCAGCGACAGCAGCAGCCACGCGTCGCCGTCCGGCGTGATCGGCAGCCACTCGAACGCTCTCGCCGTCTCGGTGCGGCGCGGGTCGACCACGACCACGCGCCCGCCGCGCCCGACGATCCCGTGCAGCGACTCCTTGATGCGCGGCGACGTGAGCACGCTGCCGTGCGAGACGAGCGGGTTGGCACCGAGCACGACGAGGAGATCCGTGCGGGCCAGATCCGGGATCGGCACGATCAGCGGCCCGCCGTAGAGGAGCTGGCTGGCGACGAAGCGGCTGTTGACGTCCTGCGAGCCCGCGGTGAAGAGGTGCGAGGAGCCGAGCAGCGTCATGAACGACGCGAGCCACAGCGTGTGCGAGGCACTGAACGCGCCCGGGTTGCCCCAGTACCAGCCGATCGCCTGCGGACCGCACGCGTCGTGGATCGCGCGCAGGCGCGTGACGATGTCGGCCATCGCGTCGTCCCAGCTGACGCGCTCGAACTCGCCGGGGCAGCCGCCGGGCCGCCGCTTGAGCGGGTGCAGCACGCGGTCCGGGTCGTTGTGGACCTGCTCGAACGCGATCCCCTTCGGACAGGCGAAGCCCTGCGAGAGCGGATGGTCCGGGTCGGGACGCAGCTGCAGCAGGCGCCCGTCCTCGACCGTCGCGACCATCCCGCACAACGGCTCGCAGATGCGGCAGTAGGTCGCCTTCTCCTCAACCATGTGCGCTCCGATCGGTCGCTCGGTCGTTCGACCGATGCTAGGGATCCGCCAACAGGGCAGCGCCGTATCCCTTTCGGTGTATCGCTTCTGCCTGCGCCGGACCAGAGACGCCGACATGGCCGAAGACGCACTCGCGATCGTCGTCCTCGAAGCGTGGCGCCGGCGCGGCGAGGTGGACCTCACCTCGCGGCCCGCCGAGCCCTGGCTCTACGGCGTCAACCCCTAGCGACGCCGCGCAAGCGGGGCCCGGCGCACACCCGGGCCCCGCGGCGCGGTCGCGCTCGCTACGGCCGCAGCTCGACCACGACGCCCGCGTGATCCGACGGCCACAGGCGGCCGATCGGGGTGGCGGGGGTGCGCTCGTCGGGGTCCTTGCCGGTGACCCATGCGTGCTTGACCGGCATCGCGGAACCGTCGGCGCGGCGGCCGAAGACCATGTCGATGCGGTGGTCGAAGCGTGCAGCCGCCTCTTCCGGCGTGTCGTTGACGAGCTCGCTGAGGCCGGAGGTGAAGCCGGCTTCGGCGGGCGCGAACTGCAGCCACTCGTCCGTGAAGCCGCTGCCGGTAATCAGCAGGTACGGGTCGCGGTGGGCTCTCGTCTGGCCGGGCTTGACCGACGCGTTCAACGGGTCGGAGTTGCAGTCGCAGGCGACGATCGTCGGCATCCCGTTCGGCGCGGCGGGGCCGGCGAGCAGCTCGGCGGCCTGCGCATACGCGACGTCGGAGGACTCGGACTCCAGGTGCGTGTTGACGAAGCGCACCGTCTGCCCGCCCGCGCGGACGTCGACCCGGTTGTAGCCGCGGATGAACGCCAGCGGCTGGCCCGCGATCGTCAACGGGATGCGCGCGACGTAGTTGGCGCCGCTCGCGTCGACGACATGGACGCCGTTGTGCACGCGCTCGAGCACGACGTCGCGCATCGTCAGGCGCACGTTCTGCAGCGAGCCGCCGAGGAACGCAGGACCGGCGACGTCGGACTCCTGCTGCACCTGCGCGACGTGGTAGTGCTGGCCGCGCGCGGCCAGCTCGTCGAGCAGCGACTGCAGGAAGTCGTAGTCAACGACCGTCGCAGGGCTGCCGTCGAGCGGCCCGTGGCGCCACAGCGCGACCTCCTGCAAGCCGATCAGGTCGGGCGTGCGCTGCTGCACCTCGCGTGCGAGCTGCTTGGCGCGCAGCGGGAAGTTCGTCTGATCGACGATCGCCCGGATCGTCGAGTTCGCCGTCACGAACGCTCTCGCCTGCTCTTCCGGCGGCAGGCCGATCACGGCGACCGCGCGGGTGAGGTCGGCGCCGAGGTAGAGATTGCGCGTCATCACGGTGATCGGCTTGCCCTGACGGTGCCGGCTGCGATCGCCGTGGTGCTGCTCGGTCGCATGACCGTGGCCGTAGGCGTGTCCGCGCCCGTGCGCCCCGGCCGGGACGGCGAGCGCCGCGACGAGCGCGACGGCGGCGAGGACGACGGCGATCAGGCCTGCGACGCTGCGGTGACGGTTCCCCATGCGGATCCCTCCTCGGTCGAGCGACGGGCACGGTGGTGGTACCCCCGCCCAAGCGCGCGGCAATCCTCCGCAAAGGCGTGCGGTCAGGCGCGCGACGTGCCGTGGCGGCGCGTCGCCCGTGCGCCGGCCTTGACTCAGGCGTCGCGCACGGCCGGCGCCAGCTCGCGGCCGATCAGCTCGACCATGCCCAGGTCGCGGTGGAGCGTGTGCTGGAGGAAGACGCGCTCGACGCCTGCGGCGGCATACGCGCGCAACCGCTCGATGACCTGCTCGACGGTGCCGGTGATCCACACGTCCCCGCGTATGGACACGTCGATCGTCCCGCCACCGCGCCGGTGTCCCAGCTTGCGTATCAGCGACGGGTCGCGCGCGACTTCGCGCGCCCGGACACGCTTCGCGAGGTCGGCTTCGTCTCTGCCGACCATGCACGTCGTCATGACTCCCAGCGGCATCGTCGGTCGACCGGCCTGCTTGCAGGCGGCCTCGATCTTCGCCCTCATCTCCGGGATCTGGTCGAAGCGCGGCATCATCACGTTGTACGCATCGGCGTAGAGCGCAGCCAGGCTCACCGACCGCGGCTTGCAGAGGCCGCCGACGATCAACGGCGGGTGCGGCCTCTGGACCGGACGCGGCTGTGCGTCGAGCCGCTCGACCGTGTAGTGGTCGCCCTGGAACGAGAACGTTCGCCTCTTGCCCCAGTGGCCGTCGTGCACGATCGCGAGCTGCTCTTCGAGCACGTCCAGCCGCTCGCGCAGCGGGCGGAACGGAAGTCCGTACGCCTTGTGCTCGGGCTCCCACCAGCCGGCGCCCATTCCCAGCTCGATCCGCCCGCCGGACACGTGGTCGGCAGTCGTCACGAGCTTGGCCAGCACAGACGGGTGGCGGATGCTGGCCGGCGAGACCATCGTGCCCAGTCGAAGCGTGCTCGTGCGTGCGGCAAGGGCGGTCAAGACCCCCCACGCGTCCAGCGCGTCGCGGCTGGCCGAGCCGGCGACCGACCCGTAGTGGTCGGCGCTGAACAGGGCTTCGACGCCGCTGCGCTCGCAGGCGTCCGCCAGCGCGACCCAGTCCTCCCAGGTGGCACCCTCCTGGCCCTCGATCATGAGCGCAAGCCGCATGGATCCCCCCTCGGCTCGATTGATTGACGGTCGATCCTATACAGGCTCCAGCAGCGCTCGCCGGCGCTGCGCGAGCCGGCGCATCGATCCACCTTCCAGTCGATAGGCTGCGGAGATGGCGGGCGGAACGGGATCCGCGCACGGGCCGGTGGGACTCGTGCTGGCCGGCGGCGGTGCGCGCGGGGCGTACGAGCTCGGCGCGCTGGCGGCGCTGCTGCCGGCGCTGGAGGCGCGCGGTGAGCGGCCGCGGGTGATCGTCGGCACGAGCGTCGGCGCGATCAACGCCGCGTTCCTGGCGGCGATGGCGGACCGGCCGGTCGACGAGGTACTCGCGCGCGGCGCCGAGATCTGGACGAGCCTGGGCTTCGACGACGTGCTCGCGCACCTCGGCTCGCCCAGCGCGCTGCGGCGGCTCGCGCGCTACGTCGGGCAGTTCCTCGGCGTGCCGGGTGCACGGCTCGACGCCCTGCTCGACCCCACGCCGCTGCGCGCGACGCTCGCGCGGATCGTCGAGTTCGACGCGATCGAGCGCAACGTCGCCGGGCCGGAGCTGCACGCGGCCGCGGTGGTGAGCACGTCCGCGCTGACGAGCCGCAGCGTCGTCTTCCACCGCGGCGGCGGGAGACCGAAGCGCGACGACAAGCGCGGGATCGACTACGTCGACGCGGGTGCCGGCGGGCTGACGGAGGAGCACGTGCGCGCCTCCTCGGCGATCCCTGGGGCGTTCCCGTCGGTGCACGTCGGGGCGCCCGAGCCGGCCCGCGGCTGGTACGTCGACGGCGGCACGCGCCTCAACACGCCGATCAAGCCGGCGCTGGCGCTGGGCGCCGAGCGGGTGATCGTGATCGCGCTCAACGCGATCGGCGCCCCGGCGGAGCGCGGGCGATCAGAGCCGCTCGCGGGGGAGCAGAGGCCGGACGCGCTCGCGGGCGCGGCGCAGCTGCTGCAAGCAGTGCTCGTCGACCCGCTCGCCAACGACGTCGAGACACTCGCGACGATTAACCGGCTCGTCGGCAGACGTACCGCCGGAGACGACGACGCAGATAAGCGGCGCAAGCGGCAGGTCCCCTACATCTTCATCCGCCCCGGTGAGCGCGACGCGATCGGCCGCCTCGCCCAACAGGTCTTCGACGAGCACTACGCCCACCTCGGCGACGCCCTGCGCGCCCGCGACCTCGCCTTCCTCGGCCGCGCGGTCGCCGGCGGCACGGACCCGGCGCACGGCGAGCTGCTCAGCTACCTCTTCTTCGCGCCCGAGCTCGCACGCGAGCTGATCGCGCTCGGCAGAGCAGACGCGGAGCGCTGGCTGGCGGCGCCACACGACGACGGCCCGTGGGAGATCGGGCCAACGTCGTAGGCCGCGACGTCCACGCCGCCCGGCAGGTGTCCGCGGGCGAGCTTGCCCTGCGCCTGAGGCTCGGACCGGCCGCTACCCGACCTGCTCCTCCTCGGGCGCGTGCAGCAGCCGCTTCTCGTGGCGGCCGACGTCCTCGGCGAGGTGCCCGTACATCGACACGCGGTAGACGTCGATGGCGACGTTCCCTCTGCCTATGCCGCATATGACTATCGGTCTCGTGCCCCCCACTTCCGGATCGTCGTCCGCGAAGCCGTTCGTCTGGCGCGAGACCCAGTCGTGATTCTCGATCGAGGTCTCGATCCGGCAGCTCTCCGGCAGGACGATCCCGATCCGCTCGAGCGCCGCGCGCGGATCGCGCAGGAAGTCGAGCACCTCTGCGACTTCGGACTCCCAGAAGTGCAGGTGCCACGGCTCCTCGCGGATGTGGCGCGAGCGTGCGGACAGGTCCACCACGATGTTCGGCATGCGGCGCTCCCCTCAGGTTGTTCCCCCAGCGGCCATCGGACCGCTTTCCCGTCGCTCACTCTAACGCGCGCACCGCCCCGCTTCTGCTCCTATTCGTCCATGCCCGCGCCCGACGACGTCGTCATTACCCGAGGTGGAGCTCTCGCATGACTGACGGCCTGGAGCGGGCGCTGCGGAAGATCGTCGGCGAGGACCGCGTCGCCGACGCGGGCGACGCACGCTTCCACCGCGACGCGACCGAGTCACAGGGGCTCGAGGCCCGCCCTGACGCGGTCGTGCTGCCGAACGACACCGAGCAGGTGCGCGCGGTCGTGGCGTGGTGCTACGCGCACGACGTCGCGATCGTGCCGCGCGGCGGCGGCAGCGGCTTCTCCGGCGGCTGCGTGCCGGTCGGCGGCGGCGTCGTCGTCGCGCTCGACCGCATGACGCGCGTGCGCTCGTTCGACCCTCTGCTGTGGCGCATGCACGTCGAGGCCGGCCTGCGCACGAGCGAGGTGCGCCGCCTCGCGCGCGAGAACGGCCTGCTCTTCCCGCCCGACCCGGGCGCCGCCGAGCAGTCGCAGATCGGCGGCAACATCGCCACGAACGCGGGCGGCCCGCACGCCTTCAAGTACGGCGTCACCGGCCGCTGGGTCACGGGCGTCGAGGCCGTGATCCCGCCCGGCGAGGTGATCGAGGTCGGCGGCCCGATCCGCAAGGACGCCGCCGGCTACGACCTCAAGAGCCTGCTGACCGGCTCGGAGGGCACGCTCGGGGTCCTGACCGCCGCCTGGCTGCGGCTGATCCCGGCGCCCGCGGCGACGGCGCCCGTCGCCGCGCTCTACCGCACCGCGGCGGAGGGCTGTGCCGCGATCGAGACGATCCTCGGCAGCGGCATCCAGGCGGCGGCGATCGAGTTCCTCGACGCCGGCGCGCTGCACGCCGCCCGCGACGCCTGGATGGGCGGGGTCGGGCCCCTCCCCGCCGACGCGGCCTTCATGGTCCTCACCGAGGCCGACGGCTCGGCGGCCGAGACCGCCGCCACGGCCGACGCGCTGCGCGAGGCGCTGCACGACGGCGCGCTCGCCGTCCACGCGCCCACCGCCCCGGCCGAGATCGCCGCGCTGTGGCGCTGGCGCGACGGCGTCTCGATCGCCGTCGAGGCGGTCCACGGCGGCAAGGTCAGCGAGGACATCGCGGTGCCGGTCGACCGGCTCGCCGACGCGATCGAGACGACGCTCGCGATCGGCGCGCGCCACGGGCTCGACGCGTGCAGCTGGGGCCACGCCGGCGACGGCAACCTCCACTCGACGTTCATGGTCGATCCGCGCGACGCCGAGCAGGTCGCCCGCGCCCACGTCGCCGGCGTCGAGCTCTACCGCGCCGCCGCGCAGATGGGCGGGACGATCTCCGGCGAGCACGGCCTTGGCTGGGTCAAGCGCGGCCACCTCGACGAGCAATGGGGTCCGGCGACGCTCGGCCTGCACCAGACGATCAAGCGGGCGATCGACCCCAAGAACCTCATGAACCCCGGAAAGAAGGCGTGACGACGCCCGCCTCACGGGCGGATTGCAGGATCCGGGCGAGCCGGTCGGCCCGTGACGGCTGGCCCGCGCATTAGCCTGCACCTCGCCAGGCCCCACGAGACGTCGGAGGCGACGCGATGATCAGAGGACGGCTGCACCGCCGCAGAGCCGGCGGAGATCCGGCGGGGACCACCAGCGACGTCGAGACGATCGAGATCGACGCCGGCCAGCTGAGCGGCGCGCTGGCTGCGCCGCCGTGGCTGCGCAACGCCGGCACGATGTCGTGGCTCGCGGCGGGCGTGCTGGTGCTGTTGCTCGGGCTCGTGTGGCTGGCCTCGCTGGCCGACGCGATCGTGATGCCGCTGATCGCCGCCACCGTCGTCGCAGCGGTAGGGGCGCCGCTCGTGCGGTGGATGGCGGAGCGCCGGATCCCGCGCGCGCTCGGCACCGCGCTGCTGCTGCTCGGGCTGGTGGTCCTGGGCGGCTTGATCGTGCTGCTGGTCGTCGGCGGCGTCACCGGCGAGGCGTCGTCGGTCAGCTCGCACCTGGCCGAGGCGCAGCACAAGGTCACCGGCTGGCTGCACAGCCTCGGGGTCAGCACAAGCTCGGCCGAGCACGCCACCCAGCAGGCGGGGCGCTCGGGCTCGAACGCGCTGAGGCTGCTGACGGCCGGGTTGGCGACAGGCATCACGGCGCTCACCTCGCTGGCTTTCTTCCTGGCGATGACCGCGCTCAGCCTCTTCTTCCTGCTGAAGGACGGACCGGCGATCCGCAGTTGGGTCGAGCACCACGCCGGCATCCCGGTCCCGGTCGCCCAGCTGACGACGCGGCGCGTCTTGCAGTCGCTGCGCGGCTACTTCCTCGGCGTCACGATCGTGGCGGCCTACAGCGCGCTGATCGTCGGCGTCGGCTCGCTGATCATCGGCGTGCCGATGGCCGGGACGATCGCGATCGTCACGTTCCTCGGCGGCTTCATCCCGTACCTCGGCGCATGGAGCGCGGGAGCGTTCGCGGTGTTGCTGGCGCTGGCCGGCGGGACCGACATGGCGATCGCGATGATCGTGCTGCAGCTGCTCGCGAACGGCATCTTCCAGCAGCTCGTGCAGCCGTTCGCCTACGGTGCCGCGCTCGGCATCCACCCGCTGGCGGTCCTCGTCGTGACGATCGCCGGCGGCGCCGTCTTCGGCGGGGCGGGCCTGGTGCTCGCAGCGCCGGTCACGTCCGCGATCGTGCGGATCTCGGCCGACCTGGCCCGTGCCAGCGCCAACGCCGGCGTGACCCTCGACGACGGCCCCGACATCGTGACGGCGCCAACGCCTTCATGAGCGCCCGCCGGAGATCCCTTCTCTGAGCGACGAGCGGCACCGCACCGAGCAGTGCGGTGCCGAAGGCGAGAGCGACGGGACTCGAACCCGCGACCTCCGGCGTGACCTCGACCTCCGGGCTTTGTTCGCTCCTGTTCAGGTCGCCCACGACGCGGAGGCTCGTCGCGTTCGGAGCTATTCGGTGCCGTTCGCGGCTATTCGTTCTGATGCACAGGACTGACGCCTGACCTCTGGCCCCGCGAGGGACCCGATGGCCAGGCCGTCAAGATGAGGGCTGCGTTGGAGATGGCAGACCGAGGACGCAAGCGAACCGGCGCGAACAGACGCGAACGAGTCCGAAGGGACCCGGCGGTTCGCGGTGCCGACACGGAGCCGGAAGGGTCACGACGCGGAGCGCGCATGCAGTTTGGGTGTCATGCATGCTGATCGCTACACTCGCGTCATGAAGACGATCCAGGTTCGCAACGTCCCAGACGACGTCCACCGCGCCCTGCGCACCCGCGCCGCGTCCGCCGGGGTTTCGCTTTCGGACTTCGCGCTCGGCGAGCTCGAGCGCGCAGCGCAGCGTCCGCCAGTCGCCGAGCTGCTGCAGCGAGCTCGCTCGCGCGCCGGCGGCGCGTCGAGCAGAGCGATCGTCGCGGCGATCCGCTCCGGACGCGACCGCGCCTGACACCCTCGTGCTCGTCGTCGACAGCTCGGCAGTGCTCGAAGCGCTCGCGGCCCACGACCCGGCCCCAGGTCTCGTCGAGCGTCTTGCCGGGGACGGCGACCTCCACGCCCCGCACCTGATCGACACCGAAGTGCTCCACGCGCTGCGTCGCATGCTCCGCAGAGGACAGATCAGCGCCGAGCGCGCCCACGACGCCCGCACCGACTTCGCCGACCTCACGCTCGTGCGCTACCCCCACGAACCACTCAACGACCGCGTCTGGGAACTGCGCGAAAACCTCACCGCCTACGACGCCACCTTCGTTGCACTCGCCGAAGCACTCGACATCCCCCTCATCACCTGCGACGCACGCCTCGCCGCCGCCCCCAGCCACCGCGCCCACATCGAGCTTCACGACAACCGCCGCGGAGGCTCGCTGGGTTAGCTGACGCGGCCGGACGCCGCCTCGTTACCTCGCGCCGCCGGACCTGCGCGAAGCGGAGTCCCGGCACCGGCTCGCCGCGGAGGTCGTCACGCGCGTGGTCGCGAGTGTTCTCGATCGCCTCGCGCATGAACAGCGCGAGTCTGTCCCACTGCCAAGAAGCGGGCTGCCGACCGAGGTCACTCGCCGAGCATCGAGCCCGGCGAGCTGCCAACCGGCGCAACGCGACGCTCTACGTGCTCGCCGCCTGCGCCGGACTGCGCGCCGGCGAGCTGCGAGCCCTGCGCTGGGGCGACGTCAGCTTCGCACGCGTGACCGTGACCGTCGAACCGTCCCGCTCGCGACCCGACCGGCCATCGAGCTGCAGACGCTCCGCCGGCGGCCGACTACGTCTTCAGCGAACCCGACGGAAGCCGCTCTCACGCACCGGCATGCGCAAGCGCTTCCTGCGCACCCGTGCTGCCGCCGGGCTGCGCCCGCTGCGCTTCCACGACCTGCGCCATACGTTCGGATCGATCGCAGTACGCGAGATCGACACCGCGACGCTCAAAGCCTGGATGGGCCACGCGAGACTCGTGACGACCGAGCAATACCTCCACTCGAAACCCCGCCACGTCCAGAAGACACGTGCAGAGACCACGACACCATGCCGGACGCGCCACCCCCGACCCGGTGGTTGGTACCCAAGTTGGTACCCACGCGTGGTCCCCTTTTTATCGGCGCCCTCGCGCGCTCAAACCCTGGCCTCCCGCCCGGCGGAAAAAGGGGACCAGCTCCAAGCAGCAAAAAACCCTCTGAATTTGCAGGGCTTTTAGGACGGGAGCGACGGGACTCGAACCCGCGACCTCCGGCGTGACAGGCCGGCGCTCTAACCAACTGAGCTACGCCCCCACAAGGGGGCGTGAAGTATGGCATGCACGGCCGCGCGGCGACGGAGCGCCGCGCGGCCCTTGCGCGTCGCCTATGAGCAGCCCTTGACGCCGAGGCTTCTGGCCGCAGCTTCGATCTTTCTCCCAGCCGCCTCGGCTTCGGGCTGCACGGCTCTCATGGCACTCCTGACGTCAGCTCTGTCAGCCGACGTCACTCTCTCGATCGCATCGATCCGCACCTGCACACCATCCTTGAACGCTTCCAAGTCGGCCTTGTCCGCGCCGGTGGTGTTGACGTTGTCGAGCGTGTCGAGGGTCGCCTTCTGACTGGCGAGCAGTGCCCCGAGGAACGCCGTGATGTCCCCAGACCCTCTCGCGGCTCTTGAGACCTTCGTCCCCTCCCTCTGCCCTTCTCTGCACGCGGTCTCGATCCGTCTGACGAGCGCCGCCCCCGTGAGCGTCTCGGATTCGCTTCCTCCGCAGCTCGCGACGGCGAGTGCGAGCGCGGCGACGAGCGCAACCGCGACCTTGCGATGCATGGTTCCCCCTCATGCGGTGAATACGTTGCGGCCCACACTACCTTCTGGTCAAGGCGTGCGTGACCGCTGAGCGCCGCCGTACTGGCTGCACAGCCAGTACGCTGTCCGGCATGAGCGTCGTCGCCCCCGAGCCGCTGTCGAGCAACGCCTTCCGGCGGATCTTCGTCGACCTCGCCAACGAGCGCTCGGCGCCCGTCCCGTTCCCGCCGGGGCCGAACGACTTCAACGTCGAGCGCACGTTCCGCTTCGTGCGCGACCCGCTGCCGATCCTGCTGCCGCTCTACCGCGAGCACGGACCGATCTTCAGCATGCGCGTCTTCCACGGGCGGGTGGTGTTCATGCTCGGGCCCGAGGCGAACCACTTCATGACCGTGTCCAACGCCGACAAGTTCCACTGGCGCACGGGCAGCATGGGGGATCTGATCCCGCTGCTGGGCGACGGGCTGCTGACCGTCGACGGCGCCTACCACCGGCGCGCACGGCGGATCATGCTGCCGGCGTTCCATCGCGAGAAGATCGCCGCCTCCTACGCCACGATGGTCGAGGAGACCGAGCAGGCGCTCGCGGGCTGGCGCGAGCGCGAGACGCTCGACGTCTACCACTGGGCACGCCGGCTGACGCTGCGCGTCGCGATGCGCGCGCTGTTCGGGCTCGATCCCGACGAGCGCGGCAAGGGCGCCCAGGCGGCGATCGAGTTCGAGCGCGCGCTCAGCTTCTACGGGACCGACTTCGCCGTGCGGATCATGCGCGGCCCGCGCACGCCTTGGAATCGCATGCTGGCGGCGCGCAAGGCGCTCGACCGCATCGTCTTCGCCGAGATCGAGCGCCGCCGGCGCCATCCGGACCCGGAGCGCACCGACGTGCTGTCGATGCTGATCGAGGCGACCGACGCGGAGGACGGCTCGCGCCTGAGCGACCGCGAGGTGCGCGACCAGGTGATGACGCTGCTGTTCGCCGGCCACGACACGTCGACCTCGACGATCTCCTTCATGCTCTACGAGCTCGCGCGCCATCCCGCCGTCCTCGCCAAGCTGGTCGACGAGCAGGATCGCGTGCTCGGCGACCGCGCGCCGACCGCAGCCGAGCTGATGGGCGGCGAGGCGCTGCCCGAGCTGGAGATGGCGCTCGACGAGACGCTGCGTCTCTACCCGGCCGCGTGGGTGGGCCCGCGCCGCGCGGTCGAGACGTTCGAGTTCGGCGGCCGTCAGGTCCCCGCCAACGCCTACGTCTACTACAGCTCGTGGGCGAGCCACCGCCTGCCGGACGTGTGGCCCGAGCCGGAGGCGTTCGTGCCCGAGCGCTTCGCGCCCGAGGCGAAGGCGAAGCTGCCAAAGGGCGCCTACATCCCGTTCGGCGGCGGCTCGCGGACGTGCATCGGGATGCGCTTCGGCCAGCTCGAGATCAAGACGATCGTGACGCTGCTGCTGCAGCGCCACCGGCTCGAGCTCGTGCCCGGGCGCACGATGACGGTGCGCCAGATGCCGACGCTCAGCCCGCGCGAGCCGCTCCAGATGACCGTGCGCGAGCGGGGCGTGCCTGCCGGGCTCGCCGCGTAGCGGCGGCGGACCCCTGCGATACTCGACCGATGGCCGAGCGCAAGGAGTCCTTCACGACGCTCTCGGGGGAGTCGATCGAGCCGCTGTACACGGCGGCCGACCTCCCGGCCGACGCGGACGCCGCGATCGGCCACCCGGGCGAGTACCCGTTCACGCGCGGCGTCTACGACTCGATGTACCGCGGTCGGCTGTGGACGATGCGACAGTTCGCCGGCTTCGGCACGGCCGAGGAGACGAACGAGCGCTTCCGCTACCTGATCGACCACGGCCAGACGGGCCTCTCGACCGCGTTCGATATGCCGTCACTGATGGGCCACGACTCCGACCATCCCCGCTCGCTCGGCGAGGTGGGGCGCGAGGGCGTCGCGGTCGACTCGCTGGAGGACATGACGACGCTGTTCGGCGGGATTGACCTCGGCGAGGTGACGGTGTCGATGACGATCAACGCACCGGCGGCGATCATGCTCGCCTTCTACGTCGCCGCCGCCGAGCGCCAGGGCGTCCCGGCGGACCGCCTCGGCGGCACGATCCAGACGGACATCCTCAAGGAGTACATCGCGCAGAAGGAGTGGTGCTTCCCGATCGACCCGGCGATGCGGCTCGTCGGCGACATGATCGAGTGGTGCTCGACGGCGATGCCGCGCTGGCACCCCGTCAGCATCAGCGGGTACCACATCCGCGAGGCGGGAGCGACCGCCGCGCAGGAGCTGGCGTTCACCTTGAAGGACGGCCTCACGTACGTGGAGCAGGCCGTCGCGCGCGGGCTCGACGTCGACGACTTCGCACCGCGCTTGAGCTTCTTCTTCAACGCGCAGATCGACTTCTTCGAGGAGATCGCCAAGTACCGCGCCGCGCGGCGCATCTGGGCGCGAGAGCTGCGCGACAGATTCGGCGCGCGTGACCCGAAGTCGTGGCTGATGCGCACCCACGTCCAGACCGCTGGCGTCTCTCTGACCGCCCAGCA
>JBJMLB010000041.1:0-25625 GCA_045805465.1 Conexibacter sp.
AGGGCGAGTCGGATGGGGCCGGATCGTGGATGCCGGGCGCCGCACGCGATGTGAAGGCGCAGCAATGCTGCGTCGAACATCGCGGGTGGCGAACCGGCGCCGCGAGACGGTGCCAGCCGGCCGCCAGTCATTCTGAAAGAGGTTCTAAGCCCCCCACCGGAGGAGACCCATCCTCATGCAGATCACCCGCAGCAGCACCGACACCCAGAAGGGCCCCACCGACTGGTTCACCGGCGACGTCTACATCGACACCGTCGCCACGCCCGCCGGCAGCTCAACGTTCGCCGCCGCGCTCGTCCACTTCACGCCGGGCGCGCGCACCGCCTGGCACACCCACCCGCACGGCCAGACGATCTTCGTCACCGAGGGCGTGGGACTGTGCCAGCACGAGGGCGGCCCGGTCGAAACCATCCGCCCCGGCGACCGCGTGTTCTTCGAGCCAGGAGAGAACCACTGGCACGGCGCGGCACCGAGCCGGTTCATGGTCCACCTCGCCATGCAGCAGAACGACGAGTCCGGCAGCCCCGTCACGTGGGGCCGGCACGTCACCGACGAGGAGTACCACGCATCGCCGACGCACGCCGACTGACAAGCGCGTTTGCTTCTACCTTCGGGTTACGAGCGAAGGTGCGACCCCGATCGGAACCGCAGCGGCCCGCGAGGCCCGGTCTTGGCGGGATGCGCAGCTTGGTACCCGCACTTGGTACCCGCGAACCGATCAACCCGCTCGCGGAAAAGCACGTCTCCCCCTGCTTCGGGTCCACGCCGCTCGACCGGATCACCGCTGAGGACATCGAGCGCTACATCGCCGTCAAGCGCCGAACGCTCGCGGTCAAGACGGTTCGCAACCACGTCGGGACCATGCACTCCGTCTTCCAACTGAGGCTGCGTCAGGGCTGGTGTCACCACAACCCCGTCAAGCTCGCCGACCGTCCCGTGGCCAAGAAGACCGAGACGCGTATCCGCTTCCTCACCCAGCCGGAGGTCGACGCGCTCGTCGCCGGCGAGTACCCGGACGACGCCTTCGGCAGCATCGAGCCCGCGCTGTACCTCACGGCCGCGATGACAGGGCTGCGACAGGGAGAGCTGCTTGGACTCCGATGGCGCGACGTCGACTTCGACGCGCGCCGCGTTCGGGTCGTCTCTCCGTACGTCCGCGGCGAGTTCGGCGATCCGAAGTCTGAGGGGTCCGGCCGCTCCGTCCCGATGGCGCAGCGCGTCACCGATGCACTGGCCGAGCTGCACGAGCGCACGATCTACAGCGGCGCCGCGGATCTCGTGTTCTGCCATCCCGAGACCGGCCATCCACTCGACCGCTCGAAGCTCGTGCGGCGCTTCCGGCAGGCGCTCGAGCGCGCCGAGGCGCGCACGATCACGTTCCACGAGCTGCGCCACACCTTCGGCACCCGCATGGCCGCCGCCGGCACGCCGCTGCGCACCCTGCAGCAGTGGATGGGCCGCGCCGACTCGAAGACGACCCAGGTCTACGCGCACTATCAGCCGTCAGAGGACGAGGCGGGCGCCGTCGACCGTGCTTTCGCGTAGCGCAGATCCCACGCAGACGCGGTTGCGCCTTCCGCTCGATCGGCTACCGTCCCGCTCATGACGACGACGCAGGTGATTGAACAGATCGGCGAGTTGCTTGGGAAGGCAGCGCCGCCGAACTCGCGCGTGGTCCTGTTCGGGTCGCACGCACGCGGCAACGCCGACGCGGACTCCGACTTCGACGTGCTCGTGATCGAGCCGACCGTCGACGACGTGATCCGCGAGGCCGTCCGGCTGCGAAGCCAGCTGGACGAGCTCGAAGTGCCGATCGACCTCATCGTGATGGACAAGGCGAAGGCAGACCAGCGCGCGGGCGAGCGAGGCACGATGGTCGAGCGCGCGCTTCGCGAGGGCCGTCTGCTTGCCCAGACCTGAGCAGCGGCAGCTCCCGGACCGGCTGCTACGCAAAGCCGCCGCCGATCTCACGGCGGCCCGCGCGCTCGCGGACGATCCCGACCAGGCCGACGAGGTCGTCGGCTTCCACGTCCAGCAGGCCGTCGAGAAGTCGGTCAAGGCCGTCCTCGCCTGGCTGCAGATCGAATACCCGCTCACGCACGACATCGACTTCCTCGTGCGCCTGCTCACGAGACGCGACGCGCCTGTCCCGGGCGTCCTGCTCGAAGCACGCTGGGTCAGCATGTGGGGCGTCGTGACGCGCTACGAGGACGTCGAGACGGTCCTCGACCGCGTGGAGGCGATCGAGGTTGCGACGGTCGCGATCGCGTGGGCACGCGAGGTGGTTCCCGTGCCTGACGAAGCCTGACCAGCGCCCGGCGTCCTCTCCCCTCGGCTCGACCTCCTCCGCCCGCATCGTCGGTCGCAGCCCCCCTTACCCGGCTCAGAGAAGCGCACGACCCGAAGTGCCGCGCCGTGTCGACCAGCCCCCGTCCCGCCGCCCTCGGCACCAGCCCACACGCGCCGAACTGTCACAGCAGAATCAGCGCAGACCAGATGCACTGTGTACATGTGTGGGAGGTCTATGACGCTGGTCGCGAGCAGCCCCTTGAGGCCTACCCGTGACGCCGGGCCGGCGGATAGGTTCGGCTCGTGAGCGATGAGCCGATGGAGTCGTTGTCTGAGCTTCGGGCTGAGCTGCTTCGTGCGGCAGGGAGAGCTGACCTAGCCGAGCGGATGCTCGAAGTCGCGTCAGTGGTCGAGGTCGTGGCGGCTCCGCTCGGCATCCACCCGGTCGTCGTCGGTGGGGTAGCGGTCTACTTCTGGACTGCCAGCGACGAGTTCCTGACCTACGACATCGACGTCGTGATGGAGGTGCCGGAGCAGCTCGCCGACCTTCTTGCACAACTCGGCTTCAAGCGCACCGCCGACGGCCGCCACTGGCTGCTCGAAGGCACCGACGTGTTCTTGGAGGCGCCGAGCGCCCGCCTCGACGACGGCGCCTCGTCGCCAAGGTCGAGCTGCCGTCGGGCCGTACAGCCAGCGTGCTCTCCCGAGTCGACGTCCTGCTTGACCGGCTGGACGAGTTGCAGGGCACCGGCCACCTTGTGGTCGGCCAGCAGGTGCTTGCGCTGCTCGGCGGTATGCCAGACGACGAGGTCGCGGACCTCGATGCCCGCGCCGCCCACCGTCGCGTGACGAAGATCCTCGCTGCCATGCGCACGCTTGCCGACGGCATCACGGCCGGACGAGAGCCACCGGAGAGCGACGAGCTGCACGAAATCGCCCGCAGGGCGCTCAGGGCCGAGTACGCTCGTAGAAGCCCATGAGAACGCAGACCATCAGCTTCGAGCAATGGCGCCGCGACGCGCCCCAGCAGCGCGCAAAGATCGCGCCCCTGCTCGCGCGCCTCGGACCGATCGTGCGCGACAAGCCACGCGACCCCACCGAGGCCGAGTACCTGCGCCGCATCGGCACGCCCGAGCGGCTCATCGGCCCGGACGCCTGAGCGAACTTCCTCGGCGCCGTGGGCGGGCGGCCGCTCACGGCGTGGGCGGTCCCGTGGGCAAAGCGCGCTAGAGACGGACTCGCGACCGAGCCCTGGAATCACCGCATCAGCACCCCGGAATCGCCCGCCACACAGGCGATTCGATGACGCCTCCTGCGTCCCCCGGCATCCTCCCGCCGCTCTGGGGCCTTCTATCGGGGAGACAGGATTTGAACCTGCGACCGCCCGGCCCCCAGCCGGGTGCGCTACCAGACTGCGCCACTCCCCGTGGTGCTATGTGCCAGAGCGGGCGACGGGAATCGAACCCGCCCTAGAAGCTTGGAAGGCTCCTGTGCAACCACAACACCTCGCCCGCAGGCTGTGGGCAGATGATACTCGGGGCGCGGTCTTGGCGGGGAGCGGCGCGCCCGGGCCGGAGGCAGGCGCGCAGAAACTCTTCTTTCCGGTGTAGAGTCGCATCCGCGGGCCGGCGCATGGGGCGTCCTCGTGCCCGCTCCCCCGAGGAGACCTCCAATGCGCAAGCTCTCGCTGCCGATTCTGCTCGTCGTCGCGCTCGCCGCCGGCGCAACGGCCGCCACCGTCGCGGCCGCCGCGCCGCCCAGGAGCCCCGCCGCCACCGTCGCCAAGAAGCGCCACTGCGACAAGAACTACAGCGGTCGCTGCCTGCGTCCCCATGTCAGCGACTACGACTGCGCCGGCGGAAGCGGCAACGGGCCCTACTACGTCCGCGGTCCGTTCCGCGTCGTGGGCACCGACCACTACGGCCTCGACTCCGACCACGACGGGACCGCCTGCGAGTCCTGACCGAGGCACGCGGCCCGGCGGCGGAGCCCGCGCGGCTGCGGGGCGGCGGGCCGGCGCTCAGACCTCCGCCGGGAACTCCCGCAGCACCCACGCCGTCCCCACCACCGGCCGCAGGAACGACCGCCCCCGACCGTCACCCACTCCCCCGTGCGCGGGTTGACCGGGAGGTTGCGCTCGATCGGGTACCACTCGTTGTGGGCGCGGATCAGCTCGTTCAGCTCGCGGTACTCACGACTCGCGCCGCGCTCGGCGGCGAACGCCCGCCACGCCGAAGCGAACCCGTCTCCGTCCGCCCCGTGCTCCGCCCGCAGCGTCTGCCACTCGGCCCGCAGCATCCGCCGCTCGCGTCTCAAAGCACGGTCGATCTCGGCCACGCGCTCCATCCACCGCGGCGGGTTGTTCGCGCCCAGCAGGTAGGACTCGACCGACCGCTGCGCGATCCGCGCGCGCTCGGTGAGCGGCTTGCCGATTCCCGGCAGGTCCGCGGTGCGCTCGCGCAGCAGACGCTCGGCCGGAGCCAACTCGCGCTCGTGCTCGTGCTCGTGCGATGGACGGCGGTCCGCGTCGCTCATCCTCACCTACTGTAGGCGGCGCGCTCGCCAGCGCCGGGACCTAGCCTTCGCAAGCACCCGCCAGCCCGCCACCCCAAGGAGCAACCACCCCGATGACCGACGTCGTGATCGCCGGCGCGGCCCGTACCGCCATCGGCTCGTACGGCCGCAGCCTCAAGGACACCGCCCCCAGCGACCTCGGCGCAACCGCGTCGAAGGCCGCGATAGAGCGCGCCGGCCTGCAGCCCGACGACGTCGGCCACGTCGTCTTCGGCAACGTGATCCACACCGAGCCGGGCGACATGTACATGGCGCGCGTCGTCGGGATGAAGGCGGGGATCCCGAAGGAGACCCCCGCCTACACCGTCAACCGTCTCTGTGGCACGGGCGTGCAGGCGATCGTCTCCGCCGCGCAGACGATCCAGACCGGCGAGACGGAGATCGCGCTCGCCGGCGGGGCCGAGTCGATGAGCCGCGGCCAGTACTGGATGCCGGGCGCCCGCTGGGGCGCGCGCATGGGCGACGCGCCGCTCGTCGACGCGGTCGTCGGCGCACTCACCGACCCGTTCGACAAGGACCACATGGGCATCACGGCCGAGCGCCTCGCCGAGCGCGGCGACATCTCCCGCGAGCGCCAGGACGCGTTCGCCGCGGAGTCGCACCGTCGTGCGGCGCAAGCCCGCGCGGAGGGCCGCTTCAAGGACCAGATCGTCCCGGTGGAGGTCAAGGTCAAGCGGGAGACGGTGCAGTTCGACGCCGACGAGCACATCCGCGCGGAGATCGACGCCGCCGCGATGGGCAAGCTGCGACCCGCCTTCAGAGGCGACGGGACCGTCACCGCCGGCAACGCCTCTGGCCTCAACGACGCCGGCGCCGCCGTGGTCCTCATGTCAAGCAGTGAGGCGGAGAAGCGCGGCGCCCCGGTGCTCGGCCGGATCCTCGCCTACGCGAGCTGCGGCGTCGACCCGCAGATCATGGGGATCGGCCCGGTCCCGGCCACGCGCAAGGTGCTCGAGCGCGCCGGCCGCTCGCTCGACGAGATCGGCGTGATTGAGCTGAACGAGGCGTTCGCCGCGCAGTCGCTCGCCGTGATCGACGAGCTCGGACTCGACGAGGCGAAGGTCAACCCCAACGGCGGTGCGATCGCGCTCGGCCACCCCGTCGCCGCGACCGGCGCCGCGATCACCGTCAAGCTGCTCGCCGAGATGGAGCGCGGCGACCACGAGCTCGGCCTGGTCACCCTCTGCATCGGCGGCGGACAGGGGATCGCGATGCTCGTCGGGCGCGGCTGACGCGATCCGCGTCAGGCGGAGGGCGGCGCCGGGCGCCGCTCCTCCGTCGGCACGACGCCCTGCTCGTCCGCCAGCGTCGGCGGCGGCCACGGGCCGAACCAGTTGTCGCGCGCGCCGTCGAGCGTGACGACCGAGCCGCTGAAGGAGCGCCCGAGCGGCGAGGCGAGCAGCGCGACGAGCCAGGCGTGCTCGATCGGTTGTCCGAGCCGTTGCAGCGGGACCGTGCGCGCGGCGCCGGCGCGCACGACGTCGGGGTACTTGTCGAGCGCCTCGGTCTCGAAGTGGCCGGCGGCGAGCGCGACGACGGCGATCCCGTCGTCCGCCCACCTCGCGGCCCACGCGCGCGTGAGCCCCTCGACGGCGGCGCGCGCCGCGCTCGAATGCGTCATCCCGGCGAGGCCGTGATGCGGCGAAAGCGTCACGTTGAGGATCGTCCCCCGGCCGGCGGGCTTCATCGCGCGTTCGGCGACCAGCTCCGCCATGCGCGTCGTCCCTCCCACGTTCAGCCGGAAGACCGCCTGCCAGCCCTTCGCCGCGATCGCCTCCGCCGGCACGAAGTACTGCCCGCCCGCGTTGTTGACGAGTACGTCGAGGCGGCCGTGGCGCTCCAGCACGGTGTCGACGATCTGCGCCGCCGAGTCGTCGTCGCGGATGTCGCCGACGACGGTCGACGCGCGCGGCCCGATCTCCGCGGCCGCCGCGTCGAGCACCTCCGCGCGGCGCCCAGCGAGCACGACAGACGCCCCGCAGCGCGCCAGCTCGTGCGCCGCCGCCTTGCCCAGCCCGGTGCCGCCGCCGGTGATCAGCGCGACCTGCCCGTCGAGCAAGCCGGGCGCGAAGATCTCTGACGCGTCGGCGCTCATCGCGCGGGTGCGCTGCGGCGCGCGAGCGCCAGCGCGACGAGGCCGGCGAGCAGGTAGACGATCGCGACCGCGAGGCAGGCGAACTTGAGCGTCGCGAAGCTGCCGGCGAGCGGCGGACCGATCGAGCCGGCGTGACCGCCGAGCACGAGCAGCAGGAAGACGTCTTCGAGCGCGTCGGCGCCGGCGCCGATCAGCGGCAGCAGCGAGATCGCCGCCGCCGGCCGCGCCCAGCCGTCAATGCCGCGGCTGCGGAGCGCGTCGCCGAGCGCGCGGATCGCAAGCCACAGGAAGAGCCCGTACGCGATCAGGTAGAGGAAGTCGAGCCACAGGGACAGCTGCGCCGCGTCGTGCCCCTTCGAGCCCCACGCGACGATGATCTCGTTCGCCTTGCCAGACGTGAACGCGACCTCGAACGCGACGATCCCGTGGCTGCCCGCATCCTGCATCCGCCCGTCGAGCGCGAGCAGTACGGCGAACAGGCCGAGCGTCACGACTCCGAGGATCCACAGCGCGCGGCGACGGGTCATGGGCGGGAGCTTCTCACGGCGGCGGCGCCGTGAACGCCGGTTCGTCAACAGTGGCCCCGCGCACTCAGCAGCGCGCGGTAACGCCGCATCGGCGACGGTTGCCAGTCGGCGTGGGTCTGCGTGCGCAGCCTCACGACACGCTCGTGGTGGTACGGCGAAGAGAGGCTCTCCGCGTGGCCGATCACGTCGCGGACGGGAATCCCGTAGCGACAGCGCAGCCAGCGCGTGAGGCGCAGCGAGGCGTCGAGCTGCGCGCGGCGGGCGAAGACGTCGTCCTCGCGATAGCCGACGTGCTCGATCCCGATCGCGGTCCAGTTAAGGCCAACCGTGTGGCGGCACATGAACTCAATCGGCGTGAACTGGTAGATCGCGCCGCTGCGAGCGATCACGAACTGCGAGCAGAGGCCCGGCAGCTCGTGCAGCTCGACGTCGGGCACGTCGGGTGCGAACGTGTCGAACGTCGCATCGACCGAGTCGTTCTCGGTCAGGTGCTCGACGATCGCGTGCGGCTGGGCGATCGTCCAGCCGGCGCGGCCGTAGTGGCGCTGCCCGTAGGCCGAGGTCTCGCGCCGGCGCGCGTCGTCGATCGGGATAAAGCGGTGGTGGAAGGCCGGCTTCTCGACGGGCGCGGTGACGCGGCGATGCGCGGAGGCGGTCGCGGCCGTTGGTCCGGGCCCGCCGACCGCGGTCGCGAACGCAAGGGCAAGCGCGAGGAGGCTGCCGATCGTCATCCGCGGATGATCGCCTACGCCGCTGCCGGCAGCATGAAACGCACGCGCGTGCCGTGCGTCGCGCCGCCCAGCGTGCGTCTCGCTAGCCGAAGGTGAAGGCATACCCCTCGACTCCGTCCTCCGGCTCCAGCCGCAGCAGATGTCGCCCGACCGTCGGCAGGTCGACCAGGTCGTACAGCCGCTGCGAGGAGATCGTCGCGACCCCGCCGTGGACGTCGGCGCCCGCGAGCGCGTCCGGGATCGGCTTGCCGTCGAGCAGCACGCGCATGCGGCGCGGCTGGCCGGGTGAGCCGAGCACGAGGAAGACGCGGCGCGCGCCGAAGCGCAGCTCGAGCGCCGCGTCCGGACCGGCCGTCGCGTTCTCCTTGCCGACGTCCCAGACGCCGCCATAGCTGAGCGCGTCCTGCCGCGGGTCGGGCGCGTCGCCGTAGTCCTGACGCCCCGGGAAGATCGTGCCGTTCGCGAAGCGCTCCGCGCGCATCGAGCCGAGATACGACTCAGGCGTCGTCACGCCGGCGGAGGCCGCGACCCCGCGCGCACGCGAGCGGGCGGCCCCGACGCGGCGCCCGGCCTCGGCGAGCAGCTCCCGGATGACGGCCTCGCCGTGCGCGTAGTCGCCCTCGCCGAAGTGCGCGTAGCGGACGTACCCGCGCGCGTCGATGAAGTAGTGCGCGGGCCAGTACTGGTTGCCGTACGCGTCCCATGTGCCGAGGTCGTTGTCCTGCACGACCGGGTAGCGGATCCCCTCGCGCTCGACCGCGGCGGCGACGTTCCCGGCCTCCTTCTCGAACGGGAACTCGGGCGAGTGCACGCCGACGATCGTCAGCCCCTGCGAGCGGTAGCGCGCATCCCACGCCTTCAGGTACGGCAACGTACGCAAGCAGTTAATGCATGAGTAGGTCCAAAAGTCGATCAACACGACCCTGCCGCGCAGGCCAGCCATCGTCAGCGGTCTGCCGTTCACAGTGTTGAACCACGTCTGTGTGTCGGTGAAGTCGGGCGCTCTGCCGTAGTCCTTCAGATGCAGCCGGCCGGCGGCACGGGCGTGGGCGGGCGCGGCGGTGCCGGCGTCGTCGTCGGCGGCGGGCTGCTGTGTCGCGGCGGCCGCGAGCTTCGACGTGCCGCCGCCGCGCACGTCGGCGAGCGCGCGCTGCGCGGCTGACGTCTTCTCCAGGCGCTCGGTCGGGTTGACGAGGAACGCCGGCAGGTCCTTCGCGATCGCGCTCTGAAACCGCAGGTCGTAGTCGTTCAGCATCGCGAGCGCGACGAAGACCATCACCGCGCCCATCGCCATCTGCAGTGCGCCGCTGCGCTTCGCGAGCGGAGCGGTGAGACGACGCCCGCCGATCATCAGCGCGTACAGCACGAGCGCCGAGCCGAGCCCGTACGCGAGCGCGACGGCGAGCCGGCCGGCGGTGAACGGCTGCGAGGCCGAGACCGTGATGACGCCCGCGAGCACCGGCCCCGCGCACGGCGCGTAGACGAGCCCGAGCGAGGCGCCGACGAGCAGCCCGGAGCGGAAGCCGTCGCCGCCCGCGCTTGCCGGGCGCGCGCCGAGTCGTGTGGCGACCGTGCTCAGACGCCCCTCCAGCCGCGCCGCGAGCGACGGGATCAGCAGCGTCACGCCGAACGCCAGCAGCACGACGATCGCAAGCGTGCGCAGCAGCGTGTCCGGCAGCCCGAGCGCGTCGAGCACGTAGACGAGCGCGACCGTCGCGAACGTGAACGAGGCCGTCAGGCCGACGACGATCCCCAGCGGCCGCCGCCGCCCGCCGGTCGCCCCCGCGCTCAGCGCGATCGGCAGCACGGGCAGCACGCATGGCGACAGCGCCGTGCCGGCGCCGGCCAGGAACCCGAAGAGGATCAGCAGGATCATCCGATCACCATCCCACTCAGGGATTACGCGCGGGTGAACCTGCCGGACGTGTGCGGGCTACGCCTGCTTGAACTTCAGGATCGCGATCTCCAGCGCCGCCAGTGCGCAGAGCACGACGACGAGCACCTGCACCGCGATCGGCACCTGCCAGCCGAACCATGTGATGCCCGGCAGCAGCGCCGCCGTTGCGGCGGGCGTCAGGTCGAGGTGAGCGAAGACCGCCTCGCGGATCGGGTTGACCGCATACGTCAAGGGGTCGAGCCGGTTCAGCACGGCCAGCCAGTGCGGCAGGCCCGTCAGCGGAAACAGCGCGCCGGAGAGGAACAGCAGCGGCATCACGACCATCTGCATCAGCGCCATGAACGCCTGCATCTGACTGATCTGCACCGCCGCCATCACGCCGAAGGCGGTGATCATGAACGCGAGCAGCAGCTGCAGCGCGAGCACCTCGACGATCATCGAGAACGAGTACGGCACGTGCACGAGCGGCGCGAGCGCCATCACGATCACGCCCTGGAAGGCGGCGACGGTCGCGCCGCCGAAGCACTTGCCGAGCACGATCGAGCCGCGCCGCACGGGCGCGACGAGCATCTCGCGCAGGAAGCCGTACTCCCGATCCCACACGACCGAGGCCGCGCTGAACATCGCGGTGAACAGCACCGCCATCGCCAGCACGCCGGGGAACATGAACGTGCGCAGGTCGACGCCCTCGGTGCCGCCGGAGGCGATGTTCGCCAGGCCGCCGCCGAGGACGAACAGGAAGATCAGCGGCTGCAACAACGAGGTGACGATCCGCAGCTTGTCGCGCCAGAAGCGGATCAGCTCGCGCTGCCAGACGACCTTGATTCCCCGCGCGTCGGCGCGCCAGCCACCGGGCGGGATGACGACGCGGACTGGAGCGGCGGCGGCTGGGCGGGTCTCGGTGGTCGCCATCAGCGCCGCCCCGCCATCATCCGCATCATCGGGTCCGGGCCGCCGCCCGCCGTCTCCGCGTCGCGGATCGTTGTGCCGGTATAGGACATGAAGACGTCGTCCAGCGACGGCCGCGCGACGCTCACCCCGCGGATCGGCACGCCCAGCTCGGCGAACAGCCGCGGCACGAACGCCTCGCCGCCCTCGACCGCCACCGTCACGTGCCCCTCAGCGATCGTCGCCTCCAGGCCGAACCGCGCCCGCAGCGCGTCGATCGCGGCGTCCGCGTCATCGACCTGCAACTGGACGCGGTCCTTGCCGACGCTCGCCTTCAGCGCCTCCGGCGTGTCGAGCGCGATGACCTTCCCCTGGTCGATGATCGCGATGCGATCGCAGTGCTCGGCCTCGTCCATGTAGTGCGTGGTGAGGAAGATCGTGATGTCCTCGGCCTCTTTCAGCTGCTCGATGTAGCCCCAGATCGAGCTGCGCGTCTGGGGGTCGAGCCCGACCGTCGGCTCGTCGAGGAACAAGACGCGGGGAGCGTGGAGCAGCCCGCGCGCGATCTCGAGCCGGCGCTTCATGCCGCCCGAGTACGTCTGCACGAGCGAGCTGCGCCGCTCCCACAGGCCGACCATCTCCAGCACGAGCTGCATGCGGTCGGGCACCAGCGCCTTCGGGACGCCATACAGCTCGGCATGGAAGCGCAGGTTCTGCTCGGCGGTCAGGTAGCCGTCAAGCGTCGGGTCCTGGAAGACGAGCCCGATGTTGCGGCGCACGGCGTCGCGCTCGCGCACGACGTCGTGGCCGGCCACGAGCGCGCTGCCGCCGTCGGGCACCAGCAGCGTGCACAGCATCGAGATCGTCGTCGACTTGCCGGCCCCGTTGGGGCCGAGGAAGCCGAACGTCTCGCCGGAGGTGACGTCGAGGTCGATGCCGCGCACCGCCTCGACGTCGCCGAAGCGCTTCACCAGCCCGCGAACTTGGACCGCGAGGTCCGTCACGCGTCCACCTCGTCTCCGTCGCCGTCCGCGAGGATCCGGTAGATGTCGCGCCGCAGGGCGACGAGCAGTCTGCGCACTTCCGCGCGCTGTGACTCGCTGCCGCTCTGCATCACCTGGCCGGTCGCGATCATGACCTCCTTCACGACCTTCATGATGGCGCGTGCGTCGTCGGGGACGTCGCCGGCCATCTGAGCCCACGGCGCGGGCTGGTCCCCGCCGCGCTCCGCGACGAGCGTGCGGCCGGCGTCGGTGAGGTGAAGCAGCTTGCGGCCCTCGACCTCCTCCGAGCGGATCAGGCCCTCGTCCTCGAGCAGCTGCAGGGCCGGGTAGACGGACCCTGGGCTGGGGCGCCAGGCACCGCCGCTGCGCTCTTCGAGCTCCTGCATGATCTGGTATCCGTTGCGCGGCTCCTCGGCGAGCAGCAGCAGCGTGGCGGTGCGCACGTCGCCGCGACGCGCGCGCCGTCCGCGACGGCCCCCGCCACCCGGGCCGCCCATCGGGCCCCAGCCGAAGGGAAAGCCCGCGCTTGCGCCGGGGCCGTACGGACCGCCGCCGTGGCGGCCCGACCCGTGGCCGTGCTCGTGACGGGCAGTCATCGCCCGCCAGCGCGGATCGAAGCTGGCGTGCCCGCACTCCCCGGGTCCTGCACTTGCGAACTGTGGAGTAGACCGAAACATGTCGGCTCCTTGCGTTGAAATAACTCGATGTTTAAAGATATATCGCGATAGTCGCCGCAATGCAAGGGACCGGCGCGAGCCGGTTCGCAGGCAGACCACGAGGGACGACGGGAGCCGAGGAGAGGCCGACGAAAACAGCAAACGCCCCGGGGCCTGGGAGCTCCCGGGGCGTTCGCAAGCCCTGCTCCGAGCCGAGCCCGGGAGGGGGGATCCAGCACCCGGTCCCCTGCCTGCCGTGCTGACGCGGTGAGGGGGAGTCACACGTCAGCGAAGCTGGGGCGCCAAGGCGCCGGAAGGGTGACTATAGCCAGAAAGCCGTCTTCCGGTGGAGAATTACCGTCAGGAGACGGTGGCTGAACCGTCATCGGTGGTGAAGGTTTCACGGTACGGATGCGTACCGCCTCACCACAGCTGCTTGCGTTCGGTCGCACCCTGCGAAAGGCCCGCCGCGACCGCGATCTGTCACAGGAGGCGCTCGCCGACGAAGCCGGCCTGAGCGCGAAGCACGTCGGCGAGATCGAGCGCGCGAACAAGGACCCGCGCCTCACCACGGTCCTGAAGCTCGCCGACGCGCTGGAACTGAGCTCGAACGAACTGTTCAGAGCGTTCGACGAGCGGCTCGAGTCCTGACACGACCGTCGCACGGACTTGCGCCGTGTGCGAACATATGTTCGTGTTGTTCGCACAGCGGGATATGGCTCGATGACGCGCAGACGGTTGGCGCCCCCCGCTCCTGAGCTGCTCGCCCTCGCCGGCGCGATCCGGCACCTGCGCCGCGAACGAGAGCTGTCGCAGGAGGCGCTCGCCTACGCCGCTGACATCCACCCCAAGCACCTCAGTGAGATCGAGCGCGCGAACAAGGACCCGCGCTCGACGACGGTCGTGCGCCTCGCCGACGCACTCGGCGTCCGCGTCGCCGAGCTCTACGAAGCCGATGACGGGAGACGACGGGCCTCCTAGCGCGCGGTGCCCTCCAGCGGCAGCCAGACGTGGAAGGTCGTGCCCTCCGGGCTCGTGTCGAACGACAGCGTGCCGGTGTGGCGCTCCTCGACGATGCGGCGCGCGGTGTCGAGGCCGAGGCCGGTCCCGCGCCCGGCCTCCTTCGTGGTGAAGAACGGCTCCAGCACGCGGGCGCGCAGCTCCTCCGGGATGCCCGGCCCGTCGTCGGCGACGTCGACGCGGATGCACGGCCCGTCGAGCGAGGTGCGGATCGTGATCGTGCCGGTCTCCTCCAGCGCGTCGATCGCGTTGTCGAGCAAGTTCGTCCACACCTGGTTGAGCTCGGAGCCGTGGACGGTGAGCTTGGGCAGCGTGCGGTCGTAGTCGCGCACGATCTCGATGCGCGTGTGCTTGAGCTTGTGGCCGAGCACGACGAGCGTCGTCTCCAGCCCCTCGTGCACGTCGGCCTCGACGAGCCCGCCGCGGTCCATGTAGGCGTACGACTTGACCGCGCCGACGAGCGCGCCCATCCGCTCGGTCGAGTCCTTCAGCTCCTGCGCGAGCGTGCGCGCGGTCAGCGAGGCGGCGACCCAGCGCAGCGCCGCGTCGGTCGCCGGGCCGGCGAGCCGGGCGACGTCGGACAGCCACGCCTCGTCCACGCGGGCGCGCGCGAGCGGCTCAGCCAGTCTCCAGGCATCGGCGACGCCGAGGTCCTCGAGGCGGTCGCGCATCGCGTCCTCCTCGTCGGCGGCGTCGAGCGCGTCGAGCGCCGTGCAGGTGGCGGCGCGGTCGAGCGCCTCGCGCTGGAGTCGCAGCAGCTGCTCCGCCTCCTCTCGCTCGACCCCCGCTTCCACGAACGCGTCGAGCGCGGTGCCGATCGCCTTGATCGCGTCGATCAGGTCGCTCGCGGCCCGGTTCGCCGCCGCGGCGGGGTTGTTCAGCTCGTGCGCGAGGCCGGCGGCCATCGTGCCGAGCGCGGCGAGCCGCTCGCGGTGCTGCTCGCGCGCGCTGAGGCGGCTCAGCACGGGGCCGACGCGCTGCATCACCTTGCGGTGCACCGACGGCGCCGCGAGCGCCAGCTCGACGAAGCGCTCCGGCGGCACGAGCGCCACCCGGCAGGCGCTCGCCGCGCGAATCTCCACGCCGACCGGTGCCTCCGTCAGCGCCGCGATCGCGCCCATCCACGTCGGCGCCTCCTGATGGCCGATCCGCTCGCTGCGCCCGTCGGCGACGACGAGCGACTCGACCTGGCCCTCCAGCAGCAGCCACAGCCCCCTCGACGGCTCGTCCTGCTCGACGAGCACCTCCCCCGCCGCAACGGAGCGCGTCTGCGCGGAGGCCGCCCACACGCCGAGCTGCGCGTCGTCGAGCTCGTCGAACAGGTCGATCGCGCGCAGCTGCTCGACGCTCGGCGCGGTCGTGCTCATCTCATGCCTCGGCGAGGTACTCGTGGATCAACGAGACGGCCATCGAGCCCTCCCCCACCGCGCTCGCCACGCGCTTGATCGAACGCGCGCGCACGTCGCCGGCGACGAACACGCCCGGCACGCTGGACTCCAGCACGTACGGGTCGCGTCTGAGCGGCCAGCCCGCCGCTCTCGCGTCGGCGCCGGCGAGGATGAAGCCGCGCTCGTCGCGGGCGACGACCTCGGACAGCCAGTCGGTGCGCGGCGCGGCGCCAATGAAGACGAAGCAGGCGTCCGCCTGCTCGACCGTCTCGGAGCCGTCGGCACCGCGGATCGTCAGCGCGCGCAGGTGCCCGTCCTCGCCCTCGGCCGCGACCGCCTGACTGCGCGTGCGCACCTCGACGTTCTCCAGCCCCGCGATCTGCTCGATCAGGTACTGCGACATCGAGGACTCCAGCCCGGCGCCGCGCACGAGCATCGTCACCTTGCCGGCCCAGCCGGAGAAGTAGACGGCCGCCTGGCCGGCGGAGTTGGCGCCGCCGATCACGACGACGTGCTGGTCCTTGCAGGCGCGCGCCTCGGTCAGCGCGGCGCCGTAGTAGATGCCGCTGCCGGTCAGTTCGGTGAAGCCGGGAGCCTCCAGCTTGCGGTAGGCGACGCCGGAGGCGATCAGCACCGTGTTGGCAGACAGCGTGCCGCCGCCGGTGAGCTCGACGAAGCGGCCGGAGCCCTCGACGCGCAGCGCTCTGGCGTCCGGCACCGTCAGCAGCTCGGCGCCGAGGCGGCGCGCTTGGTCGGTCGCGCGGCGCGCGAGGTCCGAGCCCGACAGGCCGGCGGGGAAGCCAAGGTAGTTCTCGATCCGGCTCGACATGCCGGCCTGGCCGCCGGGCGCCTCGCGCTCCACCATCACGGTCCGCAGCCCCTCGCTGGCGCCGTAGACGGCGGCGGCGAGACCGGCCGGCCCGCCGCCGACGATCACCAGGTCGTAGTGCTCCGCGGAGGGCTGCGCGGAGACGCCGAGCCGCTCCGCCAGCTCCAGCACGGTCGGGCGCTCGAGCACGCTGCCGTCCTCCAGCAGCGCGACCGGCAGGCCGGTGTCCTCGACGCCGGCGACGTTGAGCAGCTCGCGCGCCTCGCCGTCGCGCTCGACGTCGAGCCAGCGGGCCGGCACGCGGTTGCGCGCGAGGAAGTCGCGCAGCTCGTGTGAGTCGCGGCTGAAGCGGTGCCCGACGAGCCGCACGCCGCCGGACTCGATCGCCGCCCCCGCCTCCCACGTCGTCAACAGGTCCTCGACGACCGGGAACAGCTGCTCCTCGGGCGGGTCCCACGGCTTCAAGAGGTAGTAGTCCAACGCGACCTCATTGATCGCCTGGATCGCCGCCTCAGTGTCGGCGTAGGCGGTCAACAGGACCCGCTTGGCGGTCGGCACGAGCTTGCGCGCCTCGACGAGGTACTCCGTGCCGGACATGCCGGGCATGCGCTGGTCGGCAACGAGCAGCGCGACCTGGTCCCCGCGCGCGACGAGCTCTCTGAGGACCCCGAGCGCCTCGTCGCCAGAGCTCGCGCGCACGATCCGGAAGCGCTCGCCGAAGCCGCGGCGCAGGTCGCGCGCGACGGCCGCGAGGACGGCGGGCTCGTCGTCGACCGCCACGATCGCGGGGCGCCGCCGGCGCGCCTCGCGATCGTCCTGGGCGGCGGCGGGGTCGGTCGCGATCGACATGTCGCGAACCTATCGAAGCTGTCCAGCGATCCGCGGTCGGCGGGACGGGCGAAGATGCCGCGTCCGGCCGCGTTAGGCTCCGCCCGTGCACCTGCCGCTCGCCGCCGCGTCCGAGGCTGACTTGGCCGGCGTCCTGGTCGACCTGTTCGTCATCCTGCTCGCCGCGAAGCTCGGCGACGAGCTGTTCAAGCGGCTCGGCCAGCCGGGGATCGTCGGGGAGATCGTCGCGGGCGTGCTGATCGGCCCGTCCGTGCTCGGCCTCGTGGCGCCCGACGAGGTCTTTCAGGTGTTCGCCGAGCTCGGCGTCGTGTTCCTGCTGTTCTGGGTCGGGCTGGAGACGAGACTGTCGGACATGCGGGCGGTCGGCCCGTCCGCCGGGCTGGTCGGCGCGCTCGGCGTCGTACTCCCGGCCGCGGGCGGCATCGGGCTCGGCTTCGCGCTCGGCGACGGCAGCGCCGAGGCGATCTTCCTCGGCGTCGCGCTGACGGCGACGAGCGTCGGGATCACCTCGGCGGTGCTGATCGAGCTGGGTGTGCTGCAGAGCGTCGCCGCGCGCACGATTCTCGGCGCCGCGGTGATCGACGACGTGCTCGCGCTGCTGCTGCTCGCGGTCGCGACCGGCCTCGCCGACGGCGGCGGGCTCGACCTCGGCGACCTCGCGGTCGTGCTCGGGATCGCGATCGCGTTCCTCGCCTTCTTCGCGATCGTCGGGACGCGCGTGACGCAACGCTGGCCGCGCGTGCTGCACGCGCCCAAGTTCTCCGAGTCGCCGCTCCTGCCCGCCGTGCTCGTGTGCCTCGGGCTCGCGGCGCTGGCGGCGACGGTTGGCCTCGCCGCGGTCATCGGCGCGTTCCTGGCCGGGATGATCGTCGCCGAGACGCGCGAGCAGCACCCGATCGAGCGCGAGGTCGAGCCGCTCTACGCCTTCTTCCCCCCGTTCTTCTTCGCCTTCATCGGCGCCGAGCTCGACCTCGGATCGCTCGCCGACGGCGACGCGCTGCTGCTCCTGCTCGGCCTGACCGCGCTCGCGGTCGTAACCAAATATGCGGGCGCCTGGCTTGGCGCGCGAAGCCTTGCGAGACGCGACCGCAAGGTCGTCGCACTCGGGATGATCCCGCGCGGCGAGGTGGGGATCATCGTCGCGGGCATCGGCGCCAGCGCCGGCGTCATCGGCGACGAGCGCTTCGCTGTGATCGTCGCGATGTCCGTCGCCACGACGCTGATCGCCCCGCCGCTGCTGCGGCGCGCGCTGCGCCCCTAGAAGATTTCTCGCCGCCATGTCGATCGCGGCGCACGCCGTTCGTCGTAGGGGTAGAAACCGGATCGCGAGGTCCACGACGAAGGAGCAGCAGATGCGCTTCATGGTGATGGTCAAGGCGACGCAGGACAGCGAGCAGGGCACGCTCCCAAGCGAGGAGATGCTCTCCGCGATGGGCAGATACAACGAGGAGCTCGCGAAGGCCGGCGTGATGCTTGCGGGCGAGGGCCTGCAGCCCAGCTCGAAGGGCGCGCGCGTGCAGTTCTCCGGCGCTTCGCGGACCGTCGTCGACGGGCCGTTCGCGGAGACAAAGGAGCTGGTGGCCGGCTTCTGGATCTTCCAGACGAAGTCGCTCGAGGAGTGCATCGAGTGGGTCAAGCGCTGCCCCAACCCGATGCCGGGTCCCTCGGAGATCGAGATCCGACAGGTGTTCGAGGCCGAGGACTTCGGCGAGCAGTTCACGCCCGAGCTGCAGGCGCACGCCGAGCAAGTCTACGAGCAGGTCAGCAAGAACACGGGCCAGTAGGCGCGCCATGAGCGCCTCGACGGGCAGCGGGCCGGACCTGCGGCGCACGATCGACGCCGTCTGGCGGATCGAGGCGCCGCGGCTGATCGCCGGGCTGACGCGGATGGTGCGCGACGTCGGCCTCGCGGAGGACCTCGCGCAGGACGCGCTCGTCGTCGCGCTGGAGAGATGGCCGCAGTCAGGCGTCCCGGACAATCCGGGCGCCTGGCTGATGGCGACCGCCAAGCACCGCGCGATCGACCTCTTCCGCCGTGGCGAGACGCTGGCGGAGAAGCAGGAGCAGATCGCGCGTCGGCTCGAGCAGGACATCGCGGACGGCGCGTCGGCGGACCCGACCGCCGACGCCGCCGCGACGGCGCAGGTCGGCGACGACCTGCTCGGGTTGGTCTTCATGTGCTGCCACCCGGTGCTCGCGCTCGACGCGCGTGTGGCGCTGACGCTGCGGCTGCTCGGCGGCCTGACGACGGACGAGATCGCGCGCGCGTTCCTGACGCCGAGAGCGACCGTGCAGCAGCGGATCGTGCGCGCCAAGAGAACGCTGAGCGCTGCAAGAGTGCCGTTCGAAGTGCCCGCCGGCGACGAGCTGGCAGAGCGCCTGCCCGCGGTGCTGGGCGTGATCTACCTCGTCTTCAACGAGGGCTACTCGGCGACCGCCGGCGCCGACTGGACGCGCCCCGAGCTGTGCGAGGACGCGTTGCGGCTCGGCCGGATCCTCGCGGAGCTGATGCCGCGTGAGGCGGAGGTGCACGGGCTGACGGCGCTGATGGAGCTGCAGGCGTCGCGCCTGCGCGCGCGGCGCGGTGCCGACGGTGCGCCGGTGCTGCTGCTCGACCAGGACCGCTCGCGCTGGGACCTGCTGCTGATCGGGCGCGGGTTGAAGGCGCTGGACCGCGCGGAGGCGCTCTCCCCCGGCGGGCTGGGGCCGTACACGCTGCAAGCCGCGATCGCCGCCTGCCATGCCCGTGCGCGGGCGCCGGAGCTGACCGACTGGGAGCGGATCGTCGCCCTCTACGACGGGCTCGCCGCGTTGACCGGGTCGCCGGTCGTGGAGCTGAACCGCGCCGTCGCGGTGGCGATGGCCTTTGGGCCTGCGGCGGGGCTGGAGCTGGTCGACGCGCTGTCCGATGCAGGCGAGCTGGCCGGGTACCACCTGCTTCCCAGCGTCCGCGCCGACCTGCTGGAGAGACTCGGCCGCCGCGAGGAGGCATACGCCGAGCTGACCCGAGCCGCGGGGATGACCGACAACGAGCAGGAACGGGTGCTGCTTTTGGAGCGTGCGGCGGGACTGGCGCGCGATGCACCGGCCCCGCCACGGTCGCAGAGTTAGAGCGCTCCGAGTTCGGTGGTGATGTCGGCGACGCTGGTTTTGGCGTCGCCGAAGAGCATGGCGGTTTTGGGGTCGTAGAAGAGCGGGTTGTCGATGCCGGCGAAGCCGCTGCTCATGGAGCGTTTGAGGACGATGACGGATTGGGATTTGTCGACTTCGAGGATTGGCATGCCGTAGATCGGGGAGCCGGGGTCGTTGTTAGCGGCGGGGTTGGTGACGTCGTTCGCGCCGATGATGAGGGAGACGTCGGTGCGGCCGAACTCGGGGTTGATGTCGTCCATCTCTTTGAGTTGGTCATAGGGCACGTCAGCCTCGGCGAGGAGCACGTTCATGTGGCCGGGCATGCGCCCGGCGACGGGATGGATCGCGTACTTGACCTCGACGCCCTTCTTCTCCAACGCGAGTGCCATCTCACGCACGGCGTGTTGGGCTTGGGCGACGGCCATGCCGTAGCCGGGGACGACGACGACCTGACGCGCGTAGGCCAACTGGATCGCCGCATCCTGCGCGCTCGTGGAGCGGGCGGTGCCGCCCGCACCAGCACCCGCCGGCGCACCGGCGGGGGCGCTATCGCCGCCACCGAACCCGCCCGCGATGATGCTGGGCACTGAGCGGTTCATCGCGACCGCCATCAAGTTCGTCAGGATCGAACCCGAGGCACCCACGATCGTGCCCGCAACAATCAGAGCGAAGTTATCGAGCGCAATACCGGCAGCGGCCGCGGAGAGGCCCGTGAACGCGTTCAGCAGCGAGATCACGACCGGCATGTCCGCCCCACCAATGGGAAGGACGACCATGTTCCCCAGGATCGCCGCCGCAACCAGGATCCCAAGGATGAACAGCGCCTGGCTGTGCGTGCCGGTCGCGATCGCGATCGCCGACCCCACACAGATCAACAGGAGCACGAGGTTCAACAGCTGCTGACCCGGCACCTTGATCGGGCGCCCCGGCAAGATCTCTTGGAGCTTCGCAAACGCAATATTGCTGCCCCAGAACGAAATGGAGCCGATGATCGCCGCAAACAGCGACGCGATCATCACGGTCGTATCCCACTCGCCGCTATCGCCGGTGAAGCGGCGACGAAACTCCGACCACGCAATCAGAGCGACCGCACCACCACCAACCCCGTTGAAGAGGGCGACCATCTGCGGCATCGCCGTCATCTTCACCGACCGTGCCGCCGGCACACCCACCGCCGTGCCGACCAGCACACCGAACGCCATCAGGATCGCGGTCTCGGTGTCCGGGATCACGCCCGGCTTCAGCAGCGTCGCCAGAACGGCGACCGCCATCCCGACAGCGGCGATCTTGTTGCCACGCACCGCCGTCTGCGGACCCGCAAGGCCCCGCAACCCCACAATAAAAAAGATCACCGCAAGGATGTACAGCGCATCGATGAAATCCGGGTCCCGCAAAAACGAGCTGCCCAGCACGATCACTGACCCGCCCCCGCATCCGACTCAGCCGCGGCCTTGGACGGGGCCGGCTTTCTCTTGAACATCCCCAACATCCGATCCGTCACCAAAAACCCGCCAACCACATTGATCGTCCCGAAAATGATCGCGATCACAAGGATCACCTTCGACAGCGTGTCATTCGCCTGCACCGCCTCCCCGAGCACGAGCAGGCCGCCGAGCACCACGATCCCGTGAATCGCGTTCGTCCCAGACATCAACGGCGTATGCAACGTATTCGGCACCTTCGAGATCACCTCGAACAACAAACGCCGCCAACACCAACACACCGATCTGCGTCACCAAATCCATAGCTCAGAAACTCCTCGGGTCAGGCCGGCTGGCCAGCAGCGGCCTTCGCGCCCTCATGAACAATCTCGCCGTTGCGCGTCACACACGCCCCCGCGATCACCTCATCGTCAAAGTCAAGCGCGAGCTGACCGTCTCTGACCATCAACCCCAACAACGCCTCGATGTTCCGCGCATACAACTGCGAGGCGTGCTCGGCCATCGTGCTCGGCACGTTGAGCGGCGCCATGATCTTCACGTCATGCCGAACCACCGTCTGACCAGGCTCTGAGAGCTCGCAGTTCCCACCAGCCTCACCCGCCAGATCGACCACCACGCTGCCCGGCTTCATCCGCTTGACCGCATCCTCCGTCACGAGGATCGGAGCGCGACGGCCTGGCACCAGAGCCGTCGTGATCACGACATCCACCCTGCCAATCGCCTCAGCCATCAACTCCTGCTGCCGCGCCTGCTGCTCGGGCGTGAGCTCCTTCGCATACCCGCCCTCACCCTCCAAATCCCCACCCAGATCAAACTCCAAAAACGACGCGCCCAACGACTCGACCTGCTCCTTCACCGCCGCACGCACATCAAACCCCTGCACCACCGCCCCAAGACGACGCGCCGTCGCAATCGCCTGCAACCCCGCCACACCAGCCCCCAACACCAACACCGTCGCCGGACGAATCGTCCCCGCCGCCGTCATCAACATCGGATAAAACCGCCCCATCTCCTGCGCCCCCATCAACGCAGCCCGATACCCCGCAATATTCGACTGCGACGAGAGCGCATCCATCGACTGCGCACGCGAAATCCGCGGCACCGCCTCAAGAGCAAACCCAGTCGCACCCGAAACCGCCAACGCACGCACACCATCCACATTCGTCAACGGCTGCAAAAAGCCGACCAACGTGCTCTCCCGGCCAAGACGCACCGTCTCCTCAGCCGACGGCGGCGCAACCTTGGCGACCAGATCGCAGGCCCAGACCGCGGCTGCATCATCGGTCAACGCCGCGCCAGCATCCTCAAACTGCACGTCGGGGATCATGGCCCCAGCCCCCGCCCCGCGCTCCACCACAACAACATGCCCCACGCCAACAAGCTTTCT
Source organism: Conexibacter sp. (assembly GCA_045805465.1). Classification (GTDB taxonomy): domain Bacteria; phylum Actinomycetota; class Thermoleophilia; order Solirubrobacterales; family Solirubrobacteraceae; genus Conexibacter. The sequence goes on from JBJMLB010000041.1 coordinate 22,709, forward strand.
CACGACCTCAGGCACAAGCGCGACGCGACGCTCGCCCTCAACAGTCTCCAAAGGAACACCGATTCTCATGGTCGGGAATCCTCTCAGCCCGGGAGGCGCGGCGTCGCCACCTGCGGCTCGCACCCCGCATAGACTCGGCCGGCCGGAACGATGGAACGCGCACCGTGCATGTCGTAGTCGTCGGCGGAGGGATCCTCGGCCTTGCGACCGCACGCCTGATCGCCCGCGAGCAGCCGACCGCCGCCGTGACCCTGCTCGAGAAGGAGCCGCAGCTCGCCCTCCATCAGACGGCGAGGAACTCGGGCGTCGTGCACGCCGGCATCTACTACGCGTCGGGCTCCCTCAAGGCGCGTCTGTGCCGACGCGGCATCGGACTGCTGCGCGACTTCTGCGCCGAGCACGGCATCCCCTACGAGGCGTGCGGCAAGCTCGTCGTCGCACTCGACGAGATCGAGCTCCCGCGCCTCGCGCGACTCGAGGAGCGTGCGCACGCGAATGGCGTCCCAGGCCTCCGCCACCTCGACGCAACGGAGCTGCGCACGGTCGAGCCGCACGCGGCCGGGATCGCTGCCCTGCATTCGCCGGAGACCGCCATCACCGACTTCCGCGCCGTCGCGCTCGCACTCGCGCGTGAGCTGACCGACCGCGGCGGCACGATCCAGACGGATACCGAGGTCGTGCGCGTGCACACCACAGCGACCCTCACGTCATCTCCCACTGCCCGGGTCGAGCTGGCCGACGGCACGGAAGTGGCCGCCGACCGCGTCGTCGTCTGCGCCGGCCTGCACGCGGACCGCCTCGCCCGCCGCTCAGGCGAGGACGCCGCGCCGCGCATCGTGCCGTTCCGCGGCGAGTACTGGGCGCTGCGGCCGGAGCGCCGCTCGCTCGTCAGAGGGCTGATCTATCCGGTGCCGGACCCGGCGCTGCCGTTCCTCGGCGTGCACCTGACGAAGACGGTCGACGGCCGCGTGCTCATCGGACCCAACGCCGTCCTCGCCCTCGCGCGCGAGGGCTACCGACTCGGCGCGGTCGACGGCCGCGACCTTGCCGAGACGCTCGCGTGGCGTGGCACCTGGCGGCTGATGCGCCGCCACTGGCGCGCGGGCATAGACGAGACGAGGCGCTCGCTGTCCAAGCGCGCGTTCGTCAGCGAGGCGCGCCGCTACGTGCCCGAGCTGCGGCCCGGAGACGCAGTCCGCGCAACCTCAGGCGTGCGTGCCCAGGCCGTCGACCGCGACGGCACGATGGTCGACGACTTCCGCATCGGCGGCGACGCGCGCGTCGTCTGGGTCCGCAACGCCCCCTCCCCCGCCGCGACCTCCTCGCTTGCGATCGCCGAGGAGATCGCCGGGCACCTGCCGCTCGGCTGAGCTGTGTGAGCCGCTGCGTCGCGCCACGCCCCGCCACACCGTTCTACAATGGGCGATCGGTCCTTTGGGGGACTGGTGTATCGGTAACATAGGGGTCTCCAAAACCCTTGCGCCAGGTTCGATTCCTGGGTCCCCCGCTCCGTCGAGAACGCCAGGCGACTGCGGTCATATTGGCCGCGAGTGATCGGGCCCGCTCCACCCACCGGGACGCCGTCGGAGAGCGCCCTCGAGATAGGCCTGCGCCAATCGTCTCGGCGCCCGGCACACCCACGCCTCGACGATCAGCTCCTCTAGCTCGACGAGCTCGATTGCCGCGAGCCGGACGAGCACGGCCGGGTAGCCGTCGAAGTGCGGCGTCGTGAAGAAGACGCCGGACGGGTCTGCCAGCAGCGCCTCCTTCGCACCGAGGTGCTCGACGCGCACGCCGAGGATCGGCCCCTCGGGCGCGGCGTCGCCGAGCGCCCGCAGCTCCGTCTTGCGCAGCGGGCGCTCCCACACGAAGCCCTTCTCACGCACGCGCCAGTGCGCGTTCCCGCGCGAGAGGTGCTCGTCGGTCTCGGGCAGCGCGAGCGCAGTGCGGCGCACGTCCTCCCAGTCGGCCATGCCGCTCAGCGTATCCAGCGGGCAGCCGCGCGACGCGAGTGCGGGTGGAGGGATTCGAACCCCCAGCGGCCTCTACCTGGCCACCGGCTTCTAAGGCCGGCGTGTCTACCGTTTCACCACACCCGCAACTGCCACCGTAGTGGCCCGCGGGATTGTAGGGTCCACGGTCGATGGAGGCGGGCTACGTGATCGATCGCCCCAATCGCGAGAAGGCGTCGTCGAAGACGACCCGCGCGATCGTCGTCGCGCTGCTCCTGCTGTCCGCCGCGCTGATGCTGGTCGTGATGCTCGGCGGCTGGTCCGCGCTGCAGAGCGGAGCCGTGCTGCAGCTCGCCTACGTGATCATCTACGTCGGGATGGCGTACTACGTCGGCCAGTGGAACCGCGGTCCGCTGCCGGTCGCGGCGGCGCTCGCGATCATCCTTGCGATCTTCGCCGTGATCGCCGGCCCCCAGTGGTTCGACCGCGACAAGGCCGGCTTCTCGACGCCCGAATCGATCTTCGGGACGACCGGGCTCGACTCGGCCACGCTCGGCACGGTCACGCTCCTGCTGGTGCCGGTGCAGGTGCTGCTGATCTTCTTCTCGATGCAGGCCTTCAGGCAGGAGTGGCACGTCGAGGTCGAGCGGCCGGTCGGGCGGCTCGTCCAGCTCGGCCAGTCGGCCGGCGCGGATGCGACCTTCGCATCGGCGCCGATCCGCGGCCGCCACCTGGACATCCGCGGCTACATGAACTTCATCGTCCCGACCGACGTCCGTCGCGACGCCTACCGCGCGCTCGTCGAGCACGCCGCCGCCGGGCGGATCGAGGTGGAGGTCGAGCGGGTGCCGCTGGCCCAGGTCGCGGACGCATGGGAGCGCGTGCAGCGCAGCGCGCACCGCAAGCTCGTGCTGGTGCCCTGAGGAGCGACGCTCAGACGGGGGTGTGCGCGGAGCGGTCGAGCC
>JBJMLB010000042.1:0-7620 GCA_045805465.1 Conexibacter sp.
CGATCTCGAAGGACGGCGGGCGCGGCTCCTACCGCGGCCTGCTCGAGGTCGCCAAGGGCGCGCACGGCGCCAAGTCGAAGGTCGTTTGCGACGCGCTGCTGCTCGACGAGCACTCGCGCTCGGACACCTACCCGACGATCCGCATCGGCGAGGACGACGTCGACGTCGGCCACGAGGCCACCGTCTCGAAGATCGGCGAGGAGCAGGTCTTCTACCTCCAGACCCACGGGATCAACGAGGAGGAGGCGTCCAAGCTGATCGTCAACGGCTTCATCGAGCCGATCACGAAGGAGCTGCCGATGGAGTACGCGGTCGAGATGAACCGCCTCATCGAGTTGCAGATGGAGGGTTCCATTGGCTAGCGCGACGATCGAGCAGCCGAGCTGGCTGGCGGCGCGCCGAGAGCGCGCCGCAGCTTTGTCCGCGTCGCTCGACCTGCCCCGGTACAAGGGCCATCCCGGATGGGAGTTCACGGACATCTCGGCGCTCGACCTGGCGGCGTATGCGCCGGCGAGTGCGGGGGATCCCGGTGCGGCGGAGCGGGTGGAGGCGCTGTTCCAGGGGCTCGAGGCGCCGTATGTGCTGACGCAGGTGGACGCTTCCACGGTCGTGGCGCCGGAGGACCTTCCGGCCGGTGTGACGGTGACGTCGCTGGAGGGTGCGGCGGTTGCGCATGCCGCGCTGGTGGAGCGCCATCTGGGGACGATCGTGACGGACGAGGACGCCTTCACGGCTCGTAACGAGGCCGGCTTCGCCGGCGGCGCGTTCGTGCACGTCGCGGCCGGCACGGTGCTCGACCGGCCGATCCTCGTGACGGCCGTGCAGGGCGCCGAGCGCAGCGCGCTCGACTGGCGCACGCTCATCGTCCTCGAGGAGGGCGCGCAGGCGGAGGTGTGGGAGCAGTACCTGTCCGCCGATCGGGGGCAGGACTCGGTCTTCAACACGGTCGTCGAGCTGGTCGTCGGGGAGAACGCGAACCTGCGCTTCGTCTGCGGGCAGGACCTGTCGGAGAGAAGCTGGATCTTCGGGTCCCAGCGCGCCGAGGTGGCGCGCGACGGAACGCTCGACTGGGTCGCGCTCGGCTTCGGCTCCGCGCGCGGCAAGGTGCGGATGGAGACGAAGCTCGCCGGCCCCGGCGCCGACGGCAGAGTCACCGGCGCCTACGCCTCACACGGTCGCCAGCACGTCGACTTCGACACCACGCAGGAGCACGCCGCTCCGCACACGACCTCCGACCTCGCCTTCCGCGGCGTGCTGCAGGGCCGCAGCGAGGCGGTCTGGCGCGGCAACATCATCGTCGACCCCGGCGCGCAGCAGACCGACGCCTTCCAGGAGTCGCGCAACCTGCTGCTCTCCAAGAAGGCGCACGCCGACGCGATCCCCGGACTGGAGATCCAGGCGAACGACGTACGCTGCACGCACGCCGCCGCGATCGCCCAGATCGATCCAGAGCAGCTCTTCTACCTCGAGTCGCGCGGCCTGCGCAACGAGACGGCGAAGCGGCTCGTGATCGAGGGCTTCCTCGCCGCGCTCGTCGAGCGCTTCGAGGAGGGGCCGGTCCGAGAGGTCCTGGGCGGCGCGCTCGAGCGGCGCCTCGGCGCCGTGCTCGACCCGGCATAAGCGCTCGGCGAGCTGAGGACCGCGAATCCGACCCGCTCCCACCGGGTCTCGTCCGCGGTCCTCGCTCGCGTACGCTGCGCGGCTGACATGCGCGCCGTGCTGTTCGACCTCGACGGGACGCTGATGGACCACGACGCCGCGCGCAACGCGGCGATCGCCGCCCAACTCCCCGACGAGCCAGCGCTCGCCGACGAGTGGCGGCGCCTGGAGGCGACCCACTACGACGAGTACGCCGCCGGCCGCTGCTCCTTCCAAGAGCAGCGCCGCCGCCGGGTGCGCGGGATCCATGCGGCGATGGGGCACGCCCAGCCCGACGACGCCGCCTGCGACGCGTGGTTCGCCGCCTACCTGGAGCGCTACCGCGCCGGGTGGGCCGCGTTCGATGACGTCGCCCCCGCGCTGGCGGCGCTCGCCGACGCGCTCCCCGACGTCCGCCTCGGGATCGTCACGAACGGCGAGGGCGAGCCGCAGCGCGCGAAGCTCGCGGCGATCGGCCTGACCGACCGCTTCCCCGTGTTCGTGGCCTCGGCCGAGGTGGGGATGCGCAAGCCCGACGCGGAGATCTTCCTGCACGCGTGCGAGCGGCTCGGCGTAGCGCCCGCGGCCGCCGCACACGTCGGCGATCGGCTCGATCTCGACGCGCAGGGCGCCGCGGCGGCGGGCCTGCGCGGCATCTGGGTCGACCGGGCGGGCACGGGCGCAGCGCCCGACGCGGTGGTGCGGATCAGCGGCCTCCAGGAGCTGCGCGCGGCGGTGCTGGCGTGATCCACGTCCGCGTCGTCACGCCGGCGGACCGCACCGAGGCGGTCCTCGGCGTGCTGGCGGCCTCGCCGGCGGTCGTGAACGTGATCCATCTCGCGGGCGCGGCGCGCAAGCCCGTCGGCGACGTCGTGCTGTGCGACGTCGCGCGCGAGGACGCGAGCCTCGTCACCGGCGAGCTGCGCGCGCTCGGGATCCCGCAGGTCGGCTCGATCACGCTCGACCCGATCGACACGACGATCTCCGACGCGGCGGCGCGCGCCGAGCAGGCTGCCGAGGGGCTGCCCTCCGACGCGGTCGTGTGGGAGCGCGTCGAGGCGACGGTCGGCGAGTCGACCGAGCTGTCGTGGAGCTTCCTCGCGTTCATGGTGATCGCGACGCTGATCGCCGCCGTCGCGATTCTCGTCGACTCGCCGGTCCTGATCGTCGGGGCGATGGTCGTCGGCCCGGAGTTCGGCCCGCTCGCGGGCCTCGCGGTCGCGCTCGTGCAGCGCCGCCGTCCGCTCGCGCGCGCCTCGCTGCTGGCGCTGGTGGTCGGCTTCGCGGTCGCCGTCGTCGCCGCCTACCTCGGGACGGAGGCGATGGAGGCGCTTGGGATCGTCGGCGGCGGAGCACACACGAACGCCGTGCGCCCGCTGACTGGCTTCACCTCGAAGCCCGACGCGCTCTCGTTCCTCGTCGCCTACCTCGCGGGCACGGCCGGGATCCTGTCGCTGACGACCAGCAAGTCCTCGGTGCTGATCGGCGTGCTGATCTCCGTCACGACGATCCCCGCCGCCGCCAACATCGCGGTCGCGGCGGCCGACTCGGCCTGGAGCGAGTGCGGCGAGGCGGCCGCGCAGCTGAGCTTGAACCTCGCTGCGCTCGTGCTCGCCGGCGTCGTGACGCTTGCGCTGCAGCGAGCCGCATTTGCCGCTCGCCGCCGGCGCCGGCGCACCGAGCGGGCCCGCGCCGGCTCGGGCTGAGCTGCCGCGCCGCGCAGAGGCGCGGGGTACGCTCACGCGACGCGTCCCGCGCCCGAGGAGAGTGCCGCGATGGAGCTCACGTCACGCCAGCGCCGATCGCTGGAGGCGATCTGCGACACGTTCTGTCCGCCGGCGAACGGACTCCCGAGCGCCGGTGAGCTGGGCGTGCCCGACGCGATCCTCCAGCTCGTCGGACGCGATCCGCGCAGCGCGGCGCGCAGAGAGCTGAAACAGCTGTTGGGCTTGTGGGACACGGCCCCCGTGACGGCGCTGGGCGGCGGCGGCCTCAAGCGCTTCAGCGCGCTCCCGCGCGAGGGGCGTGAGCAGGTGCTGCTGAGCTGGTGCGACAGCCGCCTGCCGCAGCGCCGCGCCGCCTTCCATGAGCTGCGCAAGGCGTCGCTGCTGACCTACTACGGCCTGCCGGCGCCGGACGGCGGCCCGAGCCCGGTGTGGGACGCGATCGGCTACCCCGGCCCGCTCGGCGCGCGCGAGGACGCGCCGCCGAAGCAGCTCACGCCGCTGACGATCGGCGAGTCGACGACACTCGACTGCGACGTCTGCATCGTCGGCTCCGGCGCGGGCGGCGGCGTCGCCGCCGCGGTGCTGAGCCAGGCCGGACTCGACGTGATCGTGCTCGAGCGCGGCGGCTACTACGACGACGCGGACTTCGACGGCGCCGAGCTGAGAGCGCTCACGACGATGTACGCCGGCGCGCCCGGCGCCACGCACGACCAGTCGGTCGGGATGATCGCCGGCTCGTGCCTCGGCGGCGGCACCGTCGTCAACTACTCGACGTCGTTCCGCACGCCTGACGACGTGCGCGCCGAGTGGGCGTCGCTCGGCGTGCCCGCGTTCGCCTCCGCCGACTACACCGCTTCGCTGGACAGCGTCTGCGAGCGGCTCGGCGTCAACCAGGAGCACAACGAGCCGTCCGCGCGAGAGCGGAAGCTGCGCGACGCGTGCATCGGACTCGGCTGGCACGTCGATGCGATGCCGCGCAACGTCGACGGCCGCTGCGACCAGGGCAGAGACTGCGGCTACTGCGGCTTCGGCTGCCGCCGCGGAGCCAAGCAGTCGACCGCGAAGACATGGCTGCCCGACGCGCAGGAGGCGGGCGCGCGGATCGTCGTCGGCGTCGCCGTCGAGCGCGTGACGGTGGAGGCCGGCGCCGCGCGTGGGGTCGTCGCGAGAACCGACGGCGGCCACCGCCTCACCATCCGCTCGCGCGCCGTCGTCGCGGCGGCAGGCGCGCTGCAGACGCCGGCGCTGCTCAAGCGCTCGGGCCTCGCGAACCCGAACGTGGGCAGACACCTGCGGCTGCACCCGGCGACCGCCGTGTGGGGCGTCTACGACGAGGAGGTGCGCCCGTGGGAGGGGACGATGCAGGCGCTCTACTCCGACCGCCACCGCAACCTGGACGACGGGTACGGCCTCAAGTACGAGACGGCCGCCGGTCACCCGCACCTCGCGATCCCCTTCCTGCCCTGGCGCGGCGCGCGCCGGCACCACGACCTGATGCATGCGATCTCGCACACGGTCGCGTTCGGCGTGCTGCTGCGCGACCGCGACGGCGGCGAGGTGCGGATCGACCGCGACGGCGAGCCGGTCGTGCGCTACAAGCTGTCCGACTACGACATGCGCCACATGCGCGTCGGGATCGACGGTGGGGCGCAGATGCACGAGGCGGCCGGCGCGCAGCGGATCATCAGCTCGCAGAGCGACTGGGTCGCGTACGACCCCGGGCGCGACGGCAACCGCGAGCGCTTCATGCGCGACGCCGACGCGTGCGGCTACGGGTCCGGGAAGCTCCAGCTCGGCTCCTTCCACATCATGGGCTCGGCGCGCATGGGTGGCTCGCCGACGACGTCGGCCTGCGATCCGAACGCCCAGACGTGGGACGTGCGCGACCTGTACGTGCTCGACGGCTCGGCCTTCCCGACCGCCTCGGGCGTCAATCCGCAGATCTCGATCCAGGCGCTCGCGCACATGGGCGCCCGCGCGCTTGCTGCTCGGCTGACATAGTCCGACGGGGAATCGGGCCGCCGGAAAAGCAAGCGGTTCGCACGCGCACTGGGGGCGGGACACGGGGGGATACGTCTGGTATGCAGGGGCACGTGAAGACGGCTGAGGTGCTCGTCGTGGAGGACGAGGTCGACGTACGCCGCCTCCTGCGCGTACTGCTGGAACGCGCGGGCCACACCGTCGTGGAGGCGGCCAACGGGCTGGAGGCGCTGCGACGGCTCGAGGCCGACGCGCCGGATCTCGTCGTGCTCGACGTCGCGATGCCGGAGCTCGACGGCTGGCAGACGCTCGAGCGCATCCGCGACCTGAGCGACGTCCCGGTGCTGATGCTCACCGCGCGCGCCGGCGAGCTCGACAAGGTCCGCGGTCTGCGCAGCGGCGCCGACGACTACGTCACGAAGCCGTTCGGCCGCCAGGAGCTGCTCGCGCGCGTGGAGGCGCTGCTGCGGCGCACGACCGGGCCCCCGGAGGTGCGCGCCGCCTACCAGGACGCCGCGCTGCAGATCGACTACGTCAGCCGCGAGGTGACGGTCGACGGACGGCAGGTGCAGCTGACGCCGCTCGAATTCAAGCTGCTGTCGGCGTTCGTGCGCCATCCGAACGAGACGCTCAGCCGCACGCGGCTGCTGGAGCTCGTGTGGGGCGACGTCGACGGCTTCGGCGGCGACCAGGTCAAGCTCTACGTGGGCTACCTGCGACGGAAGCTGGGGTGGGAGCCGTCGGACGGCGGTCCGCTCGAAACCGTTCGCGGCTTCGGCTATCGCTACCGACCGCCGGCAGCAGCACCGTGAACGTCGCACCGTCGTCGGACTCGCTGTGGACGGAGACGCTGCCGCCATGGCCATCGACGATCGTGCGCACGATCGTCAGCCCGAGTCCGAGTCCGGGGATCGAGCGGCCGGTCGCGTTGCGCGCGCGGTAGAAGCGGTCGAACAGGTGCGGCTGGTCCTCCTCGGGGATGCCGACGCCGGTGTCGGCGACGACGATCCGCGCATAGGAGCCCTCGCCCGCGAGCCTCACCACGATGCGTCCGCCGGGCGGCGTGAACTTGAGCGCGTTCGACAGCAGGTTGTCGAGCACCTGCGCGAGCCGGTCGCGGTCGCCGACGCAGCGCTCGACCGGCTCGAGCTCCGTCTCGAGCACGATGCCGGCCTCCTCGGCGCGGCAGCGGGCGAGCTCGACCGCATCGCGCACGAGCGCGACGAGGTCGACCTCGGCCGGCTCCAGCAGCAGCGGCGCGCCCTCGACCTGGGCGGCGAACAGCAGGTCGCCGACGAGGCGCACGAGCCGGCGGGCGTTGCGCTCGATCACCTCCAGATGGCGCGCGTGCTCCGGCGGGAACGCGGAGACGTCGTCGCTCAGCAGCAGCTCGACGTAGCCGAGGATCGCCGTCAGCGGCGTGCGCAGCTCGTGCGAGACGAGCGCGAAGAAGTCCTGCTTGGCACGCTCCGCCTCGCGCTCGCCCGTGATGTCGCGCACCACGAGCAGCCGGCCGATCGGCCGACCGCGGCCGTCGCGCACCGGCGCCGCGTAGCGCGCGAACGTGCGGCGACCGCCTTGCAGGACGACCTCGTCGCGCAGCTCGCCGTCGTCGTCCACGGCCCCGTTGCCTGAGCCGTCGCCGTTGACCGACGCGGGAGCGCGAGGATCGAGCGCGGTGGCGTGCGTCGCGAAGGCGGCGCGCACCGTGCGCATGGGCGGGTTGTCGACGATCACGGCGCCGTCGCCGTCGAGCAGCGCGATCGCATCCGGCGTCGTGTCGAGTACGGCGCGCACGATGCTCGCGCCTTCGCGCGCGGAGCGGACCGCCTCGATCAGCTCCGTGTGCTGCTGTGCCAGCTCGCGGTTCTGCCGTTCGAGCGCTGCACGGCTGTCCTCGAGCGAGTCCGCCATCTTGTCGAACGTGCGGGCGAGCTCGCCGACCTCTCCGATTCCCGCGCGGCGACCGACGCGGGCGTGCAGGTCGCCGGCCGCGAGGCGCCGCGCCGCGCCGGCGACGTCGCGCAGCGGTGCGAGCAGCGAGCGGCGCAGGTAGAGCAGGAAGCCGATCGCGCACAGCAGCGTCGCCACGACGCCGCACGCGCCGGCGATCCACGCGATCCGCGTCAGGTGAGTCACGCGGTCGCGGTCGGCCGTGCGGGATGCGCGTTCGCGTGCGGCGAGCGCGGCCAGCCGCTCGTCGAGCGCCAGCGCGGCGGGCGGCGCCGCCCGCCGCGGCCGGGCCGTCGCGGCCTGAGCGCGCAAGTCGCGAGAG
>JBJMLB010000043.1:0-19479 GCA_045805465.1 Conexibacter sp.
CGCCGAGGGCCGCGAGGTGCTGCTCGTCGACCGCGCGCCGGCGGTCCGCGACGCGGCCGCAGAGCTGGGGGCGCACGCGCTCGTCGCCGACCTCGGCGACGCGGGCACGCCTGACGCGATCGCCGCCGCGGCCGGCGAGCTGCCGCAGCTGTCGCTGCTCGTCAACAACGCGGGCATCACGCGCGACGGGCGCGCCGAGCGGCTCTCGGACGAGGACTTTCGCGCCGTGATCGCGGTCAACCTCGTCGCGCCGCTGCGGCTCGCCGAGGCGCTCGCGCCGCGGCTCGCTGCCGGCGGCGCCGTCGTGAACATCGCCTCGCGCGCCGGCCTGGGCAACTTCGGGCAGGCCAACTACGTGGCGGCGAAGTCCGGGCTGATGGGAGCGACGCGCGCGCTCGCGCTGCGGTGGGCGCCGCGGCTGCGGGTGAACGCCGTCGCACCCGGTCTCGTGAGCACGCCGATGACGGCGGCGATGCCGCCCGAGGTGCTGGAGAAGCTCGTCGCGCGCGTGCCGGCGGGACGGGCGGCGGAGGCGCGCGAGATCGCCGAGGCGGTCGCGTTCCTCGGCTCGCCGCGCGCGTCGTACGTGACCGGGCAGACGCTCGTGGTCTGCGGCGGTCGCAGCCTGTCACCGTGATCCGAGGAGAAGAGGGTCCCATGCAAGCAACGCTGGTGCTGCCGGAGCGCTACAACGCGAGTCAGATGGTCGATCGCAACGTCGAGGCGGGCCGGGGCGAGAAGGTCGCCTTCCGCGCCGCCGACGCGTCGCTGACGTACGAGGAGCTGCGACGGAAGGTCAACCGCATGGGCCGCCTGCTGCGCGAGCTCGGCGTGCGCCGCGAGGAGCGCGTCCTGCTCGTGCTCGACGACACGACGGCCTTCCCGATCGCCTTCCTCGGAGCGATGCGCATCGGCGCGGTGCCGGTGCCGGTGAGCTTCCTCGACAAGCCGGAGAACTTCCGCCACTTCGTCGAGGACTCCTACACGCAGGTCGTCGTGACCGACGCTTCCTCCCTGCCAATGCTCCAGGAGGTGCTCGCCGGCCACGACGAGCTGCGCTTCCTCGTGCGCGGCGGCGAGGGCGAGCGCGTCGTCGAGCTCGACGCCGCCCTGGCCGCGCAGGACGACGAGCTCGACCCTGCTTCGACCCACCGCGACGACGCCGCGTTCTGGCTCTACAGCTCCGGGTCGACCGGCAAGCCGAAGGGCGTCGTGCACCTGCAGCACGACATGGCCGTGTCGTGCGACGGCTACGCGCGGCAGGTGCTCGGCCTGCGCGAGGACGACGTCATGTTCTCGACGACGAAGCTCTACCACGGCTACGGGATCGGCAACGGGCTCGCGTTCCCGCTCTGGCTCGGCGCCACCGCGGTCCTGATGGCCGGCCCGACGCGCCCGGACCCGATCCTTGCGACGCTGCGCGAGCACCGCCCGACGGCCTTCTTCTCGGTGCCGGCGCTCTACGCGGCGTTTCTGCGCGATGCCGGCGTGGACGGGGCGCTCGACTCGGTGCGCCTGTGCGTCTCGGCGGCCGAGGCGCTGCCCGAGCGCACGTTCTCCGACTGGCGCGAGCGCTTCGGGCTCGAGATCGTCGACGGGATCGGCTCGACCGAGATGCTCCACATCTACTGCTCGAACAGACCGGGTGAGATCGTGCCGGGCACGACGGGGCGCCCGGTGCCCGGCTACGAGCTGCGCATCGTCGACGAGAACGGGGCCGTGATCGAGGGCCCGGCGGTCGGCGCGCTGGAGGTGCGGGGCGACTCCTGCACGCCCGGCTACTGGCACCAGCACGAGAAGACCAAGCGGTCGATCCGCGGCGAGTGGTTCGCGAGCGGCGACCGCTACGAGCGGCGGCCGGACGGCGCGTACGTCTACATCGGGCGCGACGACGACATGCTCAAAGTCGGCGGCCTGTGGGTCTCGCCGATCGACATGGAGCACGAGCTGCTGGCGCATCCGCGCGTGCGCGGCGTCGGCGTGATCGGCGTCATGGTGGAGGGCGCGACTCGCATCGGGGCGGTCGTGGAGTGCGAGGGGCAGGGCGACGAGGCGCTCGCCGAGGAGCTGCGCGCCTGGTGCAAGGAACGCATGCGCCGCTACGAGTACCCCCATGTCGTCGAGTTCGTCGACGAGCTGCCGCGCACCGTGACGGGCAAGGTCCAGCGCTTCGCGCTGCGCGATCGCCTGAGCGGCTGACGGCCGGTCCGATATCGACACGTTCTGTCATCGCCCACCGCCGTATGCGTGACGGAGTGGGCATTCACGTTCATCGCTCCCGACCACATGATGTGAGCAGTCCCGATCGAGAGAGGAACCTGTTGAGCTCGCTCGCTCTCCCATCCAGCCCTGAAGACCTGCGCCGCGCGGCGCACGAGCACCTGCTCCTGCACTTCACCCGCAACGGTGCGTTCGGCGGCGACGCCGGCGCCGAGCTGCTCGTGCTGGAGCAGGGCGACGGACCGTACGTGGTCGACACGGAGGGCCGCCGCTACCTCGACGGGCTCTCCAGCCTGTTCTGCTCGCAGATCGGCTACTCGTACGGCGCCGAGATGGCCGCGGCTGCGAGCGCGCAGATGGAGCGGCTGGCGTTCAACACGGTGTGGTCGACCGCGCATCCGCCGGCGATCGAGCTGGCGACCCGCCTCGCTGCGCTCGCCCCGGACGGCATCGAGCACGTCTTCTTCACGTGCGGCGGCTCGGAGTCGGTCGAGGCGGCGTGGAAGCTCGCGCGCCAGTACCACGTCTTCAACGGCGAGCCGCAGCGCACGAAGGCGATCGCGCGGACGACCGCCTACCACGGCGTGACGCTCGGAGCACTGTCGTTCACGGGCGTGCCGGGGTTCAAGGAGACGTTCGGCGAGCCCGCGGTCCCGACGACCCACGTCTCGAACACGAACGCGTTCCGACGCGCCGAGCAGGGCGAGGAGCTGACGCGCGCGCTGCTGGCCGAGGTCGAGGAGACGATCCTGCGCGAGGGCCCCGACACGGTCGGCATGCTGATCGCCGAGCCGGTCCAGAACGCGGGCGGCTGCCTCGTTCCGCCGCCCGGCTACTGGGCCGGGCTGCGCGAGCTGTGCGACCGCCACGGGATCCTGCTGGTCGCCGACGAGGTGATCTGCGCGTTCGGTCGTCTCGGCGAGTGGTTCGGCTCCACCTACGTCGGCGCCGCGCCGGACATGATCACGACGGCAAAGGGCCTCACGTCGGCGTACGCGCCGATGGGCGCGGTGCTCGTCGGCGAGCGCATCGCCGGCGCGATGCAGGCGCCGGGCCGCACGCTGCTGCACGGCATCACGTTCGGCGGGCACCCGGTCTCGGCCGCGGTCGCCCTCAAGAACCTGGAGATCTTCGAGCGCGACCGCGTGCTGGAGAACGTGCGCGAGCTCGCGCCGTACCTGCAGGCGCGGATGGAGGGCCTGCGCGCGCTGCCGATCGTCGGCGACGTGCGCGGCGCCGGCTTCTTCTGGGCCGTCGAGCTGGTCCCGGACGGCGCTGAGGGCCGCTTCGAGGCCGAGCAGCGCGAGGAGCTGCTGCGCCGCTTCCTGCCCGGCTGCCTGCTCGCGAACGGCCTGATCGCCCGCGGCGACGACCGCGGCGACACCGTCGTGCAGGTCGCGCCGCCGCTGATCTGCGATCGCGCCCAGCTCGACGAGCTGGTCGACCGCCTCGGCGCGGTGCTGGAAGCCGTCTCTCGTCATATGAACATCCCCGCCGCCCGCTGAAAGGGAGCCTGACCGTGGCTATCTCCGTCCCCACCACCGGCACGATCGACGGCGCGCCGATCGAGGAGGCCGGCGCGTCGCAGATGCTGCCCGTGATCGACCCCTCGACCGAGGATCTGCTCGCCGAGGTCCCCGTCGCCTCAGCGCAGACCGTCGACCGTGCGGTGCACGCCGCCGAGCGCGCGTTCGACACGTGGGCCGACACGACGCCCGCCGAGCGCGACGACCTGCTGAACGCGCTCGCCGACGCGCTCGCTGCGGACGCCGACGCGTTCGCCGAGCTGGAGGCGCGCAACGCCGGCAAGCCGCTGGAGGCGGCGCGCACCGAGGTCGACGCCTGCGTGGCGGAGCTGCGCTACTTCGGCGGCGCGGCGCGCACGATCGAGGGCAAGGCCGCGGCCGAGTACGTGGCGGGCCGCACGTCGATGATCCGCCGCGACCCGGTCGGCGTGGTCGCGCAGATCACGCCGTGGAACTACCCCCTGCAGATGGCGATCTGGAAGATCGGCCCGGCGCTCGCGGCCGGTAACACGGTCGTGCTGAAACCCTCTGAGCTGACGCCGCTGACGACGCTGCGGCTCGGCGAGCTGGCGCGCGAGATCCTGCCGGCCGGCGTCTTCAACGTCGTGCCGGGCGACGGCGTGACGACGGGCGACTCGCTCGTCAGACACCCGCGCGTGCGGATGGCGTGCGTCACCGGCGACGTCGGCACCGGCCGCAAGGTCGCGCAGAACGCCGCGGAGACGATCAAGCGCGTGCACCTCGAGCTGGGCGGCAAGGCGCCGGTGATCGTCTTCGACGACGCCGACTTCGACCAGCTCGCGGAGACGCTGCGCACCGCGAGCTTCTACAACGCCGGTCAGGACTGCACCGCCGCGTGCCGCGTGCTGGTCAGCGGGAAGCGCTACGACGACCTGCTCTCGACGCTCGTGCCGCAGGTCGAGAGCCTGCGCATCGGCGGCCCCTTCGACGACTCCGCCGACGGAGCGGCCGAGCTCGGCCCGGTCATCTCGGATCGCCAGCGCGATCGCGTGCTCGGCTTCCTCGACCGTGCCCAGCACAGCGGTGCGGAGCTCGTCACCGGCGGTCCCTCCGAGCGCGACCACGGCTGGTTCGTCTCGCCGACCGTGATCGGCAACGTCGGCCAGGAGGACGAGATCGTCCGCCGCGAGGTGTTCGGCCCGGTCGTGACGGTGCAGCGCTTCGACGACGAGGCGCAGGCGCTGGAGTGGGCCAACGACGTCGAGTACGGCCTCGCCGCGTCGGTATGGAGCCGCGACATCGGCCGCTGCCTGCGGATGGCTCGCAAGCTGCAGTTCGGCTGCGTGTGGCTCAACGACCACCTGACGATCGCGGACGAGATGCCGCACGGCGGCTTCAAGCAGTCCGGGTACGGCAAGGACCTCTCGCCGTACTCGATCGACGACTACACCGTCGTCAAACACGTGATGGCGAGGATCGACCGATGAGCACGATGGAGACGACGGGCGCTGCCGAGCTGCAGCGCAAGGCACTCGACCACCTGTGGCTGCACTTCAGCCGCATGGGCGCCTACGGCGACGAGCAGAAGATCCCGGTGATCGTGCGGGGCGAGGGCTGCTACCTGGAGGACATCGAGGGGCGCCGCTACCTGGACGGGCTCGCGGGCCTGTTCGCGGTGCAGGTCGGCTACTCGTACGGCGAGGAGATCGGGCAGGCGGCGCTGGAGCAGATGCGCGAGCTGCCGTTCTACACGAACTGGTCGTACGCGCATCCGCGCGCGATCGAGCTGGCGAGCGAGATCGCCAGCCTCACGCCGGGAGACCTCAACCGCGTCTTCTTCACCTCCGGCGGGTCCGAGTCGGTCGAGTCGGCGTGGAAGCTCGCGCGTCAGTACCACGCGGCCCGCGGCGAGCGACGCTGGAAGGCGATCGGCCGCGACGTCGCCTACC
Organism: Conexibacter sp.; assembly: GCA_045805465.1. Taxonomy (GTDB): domain Bacteria; phylum Actinomycetota; class Thermoleophilia; order Solirubrobacterales; family Solirubrobacteraceae; genus Conexibacter. The sequence continues at coordinate 5,657 of JBJMLB010000043.1, forward strand.
ACGGCACGACGATGGGCGCGCTCTCGATCAACGGCGTCGCGTCGCTGCGCGCGCCGTTCGAGCCGCTCGTGCCGGCCGTCTCGCACGTGCGCAACACGAACCGCTACCGCCGCCCGGCGGGGGAGACCGAGGAGCAGTTCACGGCCTTCCTGCTCGACGACCTGGAGCAGCGGATCTGGTCGGAGGGTCCCGAGACGATCGCGATGGTGATCATGGAGCCGGTGCAGAACGCGGGCGGTGCCTACACGCCCCCGGCCGGGTACTTCCAAGGGGTGCGAGCGCTGTGCGACGAGCACGGGATCCTGCTGTGCGCCGACGAGGTGATCACCGCCTTCGGTCGCATCGGTGCGTGGTTCGCCTCCGAGCGCTACGACATCCGCCCCGACCTCATCACCTGCGCGAAGGGGCTCTCCTCGGCGTACGCGTCGATCGGCGCGCTGATCGCCTCCGACCGCGTGATGGAGCCGTTCACGCAGGACACCGCGTCGTTCGCCCACGGGATCACGTTCGGCGGCCACCCGGTGCAGGCCGCGATCGCGCTGAAGAACATCGAGATCATGCGCCGCGAGCGGATCGTCGAGCGCGTCGCCGAGCAGGAGACGGCGTTCCGCACGACGCTCGAGCAGCTCTACGACATCCCGATCGTCGGCGACGTGCGCGGCGCCGGCGCCTTCTACGCCGTCGAGCTCGTCAAGGACCGCGACACGGCCGCCAGCTTCAACGACGAGGAGTCCGAGGCACTGCTGCGCGGCTTCCTGTCCGAGCGGCTGTTCGAAGCCGGCCTGATCTGCCGCGCCGACGACCGCGGCGACCCGGTCGTGCAGATCTCGCCGCCGCTGATCGCCGGCCAGCAGGAGTTCGACGAGATCGTCGGCATCCTCGGCACGGTCCTGCGCGAGGCCGCCGACCGCATCCGCTGAGGCCGCCACGCCCTTCCACGGAACCCACCAGAGACGGAGCAGTCACCATGTCCACGACCACCGAAACCACGACGTTGCATCACTGGATCGCGGGGCGCCCGGACGCAGGTGCCGGTGAGCGCTTCGGCGAAGTGACCGAGTCGGCGACCGGCGAGGTCGTCGCCCGCGTCCCGTTCGCGACGACCGACGACGTCGACCGCGCCGTCGGCGTCGCCGCCGAGGCGGCGCGCGCCTGGGGCCGCGCGTCGCTCGGGCAGCGCTCGCGCGTCATGTTCGCGTTCCGCGAGCAGGTGCGCTCGCGCGCGGACGAGCTGACGCGCATCGTCACGCGCGAGCACGGCAAGGTGCTCTCGGACGCGGCCGGCGAGGTGCAGCGCGGCCTCGAGGTGATCGAGTTCGCGTGCGGCCTGCCGCAGCTGCTCAAGGGCGAGATGTCCGGGCAGGTCTCCAACGGCATCGACTCGTACTCGCTGCGCCAGCCGCTCGGCGTCGTGGCGGGCATCACGCCGTTCAACTTCCCCGTCATGGTGCCGCTGTGGATGGCGCCGATGGCGCTTGCCTGCGGCAACGCGTTCATCCTCAAGCCGTCCGAGCAGGACCCGTCGGCGTCGCTGCTGATGGCGGAGATGCTCGCGGAGGCCGGCCTCCCGGAGGGCGTCTTCACGGTCCTCAACGGGGACAAGGAGGCGGTCGACGCGCTGCTCGTGCACCCGGAGGTGAAGGCGATCTCATTCGTCGGCTCGACGCCGGTGGCGAAGCACGTCTACGAGACGGGGACCGCCCACGGCAAGCGCGTGCAGGCGCTCGGCGGCGCGAAGAACCACGCGATCGTGCTGCCCGACGCCGACCTGGGGCTGGCCGCCGACGGGCTCGTCTCGGCCGGCTACGGCTCCGCCGGCCAGCGCTGCATGGCGGTGTCCGTCGCGGTCGCCGTCGGCGCGATCGCCGACCCGCTGATCGAGAGCCTCCAGCAGCGGATCGACAAGCTCGTCGTGGGCGACGGGACCGACGCCGCCTCCGAGATGGGGCCGCTCGTCTCCAGCGCGCACCTCGGGCGCGTGCGCGGCTACGTCGACGCCGGCGAGGCCGAGGGCGCGACGCTCGTCGCCGACGGACGCGGGCTCCAGGTCGAGGGCCGCCCCGGCGGCTACTGGATCGGGCCGACGCTGTTCGACAACGTGAAGCCCGGCATGAGCATCTACGACGAGGAGATCTTCGGTCCGGTGCTGTGCGTCGTGCGGGCTGAGAGCTACGACGAGGCGATCCGCCTCACGAACGCGAGCCCGTACGGCAACGGCGCGGCGATCTTCACCAACGACGGTGGCGCCGCGCGCCAGTTCGAGCAGGATGTCACTGCCGGGATGGTCGGCGTCAACGTGCCGATCCCGGTGCCGATGGCCTACCACTCGTTCGGCGGCTGGAAGGACTCGCTGTTCGGGGACCTCCACGTCCACGGGCCGGACGGCGTGCGCTTCTACACGCGCGGGAAGGTCGTCACGCGGCGCTGGGCCGATCCGGCGCACCGCGGCGTGAACCTCGGCTTCCCCGTCAACGAGTAGATCGCTCGCACCGCATGTCCCGTCCCTGGGCGGATCGTCCGACCTCAACCGACCGCGCGCGCTACGCCGACGCGCGGTCGGTGCCGTACTGGCTCGACGCGCTGCCCGCGCGCGAGCCGCAGGCGGCCCTGAGCGGCGCCGCGAGCGCCGACCTCTGCATCGTCGGCGGCGGCTTCACGGGGCTGTGGGCGGCGCTGCACGCCAAGCGCGCCGATCCCGCGCGCGACGTCGTCCTGCTCGAGGCCGCGACGATCGCGTACGGCGCGAGTGGGCGCAACGGCGGCTTCGTCGAGTCCTCACTCACGCATGGCCTGACCAACGGGCTCGCGCGCTTCGCCGACGAGATCGAGACGCTCGAGCGGCTCGCGGACGAGAACTTCAACGGGATGCGGGACGACGTCCGCGCCCACGGGATCGACTGCGGCTGGGAGGAGAACGGCGTGCTCTCGCCCGCGCTCGAGCCGCACGAGCTCGCGTGGCTGGAGGAGGCCATGGCCGAGGCGCGCCGCTTCGGCCACGAGGTGGAGCTGCTCGACGAACCCGAGACGCGGGCCGAGGTGAACTCGCCGACCTATATCGGCGCAGTGTGGTCCAAGAGCGGCGGGGCACTCGTCGATCCCGCGCGGCTCGCGACGGGGCTGCTCGACGCGGCGCTGCGCATGGGCGTGCGCGTCCACGAGCACAGCGCGGCGCTGCGCCTGCACGAGCCCGCCGGCGTGCGCGACGCGATCGACGTCGAGACGGCCGGCGGCCGCGTGCGCGCCCGCCGCGTGCTGCTCGGCACGAGCGCCTTTCCACCCCTGCTGCGCCGCCTGCGCGCGTACATCGCGCCCGTCTACGACTACGTGCTGACGACGGAGCCGCTGAGCGCGCAGCAGAAGATGACGATCGGTTGGGAGCGCCGCCAGGGCATCGGCGACATGGGCAACCGCTTCCACTACTACCGCCTGACGGCCGACGACCGCATCCTGTTCGGCGGCTACGACGCGGTCTACCGCTATGGCGGTCCGGTCACGCGGCGCTGGGACGAGGACGGCGGCGAGACGCACGCGCGGCTCTCAGAGCACTTCGGGGTCACGTTCCCGCAGTTGGCGGACGTGCGCTTCAGCCACGCCTGGGGCGGCGCGATCGACACCTGCTCGCGCTTCTGCCCCTTCTTCGGAACGGTCCACGGCGGCAAGGTCTCCTACGCCGTCGGCTACACCGGCCTCGGCGTCGCCGCGACGCGCTTCGGCGCGCAGGTCGCGCTGGACCTGCTCGACGGCCGCGAGACCGACGCGACCCGGACCGCGTACGTGCGGCGCAAGCCGCTGCCGTTCCCGCCCGAGCCGCTGCGCACTGGAGTGATCCAGCTGACGCGCAACCGGCTGGCGGCCGCGGACGCCAACGCGGGACGTCGCGGCGTGTGGCTCAGGACGCTGGACCGGCTCGGGCTCGGGTTCGACTCGTGAGCGGCGTCGAGCGGTCCGCGCTGCGCGCCAAGGAGGCCCGCGTGCTCGAGGACGTCCCGCGCGGGCTGTACGTCGACGGCGTCTGGCGCGAGGGCGCGGGCACGATCCCGGTCGAGGACCCGGCGACGGGCGAGCCGCTGTGCGAGGTCGCCGACGGGTCCGTCGACGACGCGCTCGACGCGATCGCCGCGGCCGACCGTGCCTTCGAGGGCTGGCGCGCAACGGCGCCGCGCGAGCGGGCGGAGCTGCTGCGGCGCGCCTACGAGCTGATGACGGAGCGCACGGACGAGCTCGCGCTGCTGATGACGCTCGAGATGGGCAAGCCGCTCGCGGAGGCGCGCGGCGAGGTCGCGTACGCCGCCAACTTCCTGCGCTGGTACGCGGAGGAGGCGGTGCGTATCGGCGGCCGCTTCACGCCGAACGAGAACGGCGCCGGGCGGATGCTGACGCTGCAGCAGCCGGTCGGCCCGTGCGTGTTCGTGACGCCGTGGAACTTCCCCCTCGCGATGGGCGCCCGCAAGGTCGCCCCCGCGCTCGCCGCGGGCTGCACGTGCGTCGTCAAGCCGGCAAAGCAGACGCCGCTGTCGATGCTCGCGATGGCGCAGATCTTCGAGCAGGCCGGCCTGCCCGCCGGCGCGCTGAACGTCGTCACGACGAACACGGCCGGTCCGGTCACGCAGGCGCTGCTGTCCGATCCGCGCACGCGCAAGCTGTCGTTCACCGGTTCGACCGAGGTCGGCCGGCTGCTGATCGCGCAGGCCGGCGAGCAGGTGCTGCGCGTCTCGATGGAGCTGGGCGGCAACGCGCCGTTCCTCGTCTTCGAGGACGCCGACCTCGACCTGGCGGTCGAGGGGGCGGTGCTCGCGAAGATGCGCAACGGCGGCGAGGCGTGCACGAGCGCGAACCGCTTCCACGTGCACGAGCGCGTCGCCGACGAGTTCTCGGCGCGGCTCGCGAGCCGGCTGGGCGCGATGCGCGTCGGGCGCGGCACCGAGGCCGGCGTCGACGTCGGCCCGCTGATCGACGAGACCCAGCGCGAGAAGGTCGAGGAGCTGGTCGCGGACGCCGTCGACCGGGGAGCGCGGGCGCTCACCGGCGGTGCGCGCCTCGACGGGGCGGGCTACTTCTTCGCGCCGACGGTGCTCGCGGGCGTCGACGCGGACGCGCGCGTGCTGCGCGAGGAGATCTTCGGGCCGGTCGCGCCGATCGTGCCGTTCGCGCATGACGACGAGGCAGTCGCGGCCGCGAACGACACCGAGTACGGGCTCGTGGCCTACGTCTTCACGCGCGACGTCAACCGCGCGTTCGACGTGATCGAGCGCCTGGAGACCGGCATGATCGGCCTCAACCAGGGGATCGTCTCGAACGCGGGCGCGCCGTTCGGCGGCGTCAAGCACTCCGGCTACGGCCGCGAGGGCGGCCCCGAGGGCCTGCAGGAGTACCTCGAGACCAAGTACGTAGCGATGAACGTCGGGGCCGGGCGCTAGCAGGCGGGCTTCCCGCCCTGCCGGCCTTCGACCGCTCCGCGCGATCGACGACCGACGACCAGCCCCCTACGCGCGCTGCGCTGCGTGCCAGATCACGTACAGCTTGCGCAGCGTCTGCTCGATCGTCCAGGTGCCGGTCCAGCCCTCGGGCGTGACGACGACCGCGCCGGGCACGAGCTCGGTCACCTCGCCGGAGTCGGAGACGAGCGTGCCGCGGCCGCCGACGATGTGCGCGACCTCGCTGAAGCCGACGCGAGCGGCGCGGAAGGAGCCGGGCGTGCACTCCCATACCCCGACGTCGACCTGTGCATCGGAGTAGAGCGGCGCGGACGACTCGACCGGCATGCCGGAGAGCGGGTCGGCCCGCGGTCCGGTCTCCCGGAGGGCAATGGCCTGGGCGGCGGCGAGCGCGATCGGTGCGATGTGGGTGGTCTCCATGCGGCCGACGCTAGGGCAGCCGGGAGCCGGCGTCACGATGCGATGTGTCATGGGTCGGCGCGGCCCGTGTGACACCCGGTCGGGGTGGGCGCGGGCGGCTTGGCGGGCCCGCGCCCGGCTGTTAGTTTGCAGGCGACCTGGCCATGGTGTAGAGGATTGCCGGAAGGTCGGCCTTCCGACCCTTGCGGCCGTGCCCGAACGAGCTGGAGGAGCGGATGCTGAAGAGCTTCATCGACGGAGCCTTCGTCGAGGCGGCGGACGGCCGCAGCGAGCCGGTGGTCGCGCCGGCGACCGGCGAGCAGATCGCCGAGGTCACCCGTTGCGGCGCGGCCGACGCCGACCGCGCGGTGCGCGCCGCGACCGCGGCCTTCGACGCCGGCTGGGGGCGCACGACGCCGGCCGAGCGCTCGCGGATGCTGCTGAAGCTCGCCGACGCGCTCGAGGCCGACGCGGAGGAGCTGGCGAAGCTGGAGGCGCGCGACGCCGGCAAGCCGTACGCCCACGCGCTCGCGTACGAGGTCGGGCCGGCCGCGGACGAGCTGCGCTTCTTCGCGGGCGCGGCCCGCTGCGCGGAGGGACGTGCCGCGGGCGAGTACGCGGAGGGCTTCACGTCCTACGTGCGGCGCGACCCGATCGGCGTCGCCGCGCAGATCGCGCCGTGGAACTACCCGCTGCTGATGGCGATCTGGAAGATCGGCCCGGCGCTGGCCGCGGGCAACGCGGTCGTGCTCAAGCCGGCCGAGACGACGCCGACGACAACAGTGCGCCTGGCCGAGCTGGCGGCCGACATCCTGCCGCCGGGCGTGCTGAATGTCGTGACCGGCCACGGCGACGTCGGCGAGGCGCTCGTCGGCCACGACGACGTCGGGATCGTCTCGCTGACCGGCTCGACGGCGACCGGCAGACGCGTTGCCGCGCTGGCGGCGCAGAGCGTCAAGCGCGTCCATCTGGAGCTGGGCGGCAAGGCGCCGGTGTTGATCTTTGACGACGCCGACCTCGAAGCGGCGCTCGAACTGCTCAGCATGACCGCCTTCTACAACGCCGGCCAGGACTGCACCGCACCGACGCGGATCCTCGCGGCGCCCGCTGTCTACGACCAGGTCGTCGTCGGCCTCGCCGAGGGGGCACAGGCGCGCGTCATGGGCGACCTGTTCGATCCGGCGACGACGCTTGGGCCGCTCAACTCGGCCGCGCAGTGCGAGCGCGTGGCGGGCTTCGTCGAGCGCCGCCCCGCGCACGCCGAGGTCGTGGCCGGCGGGCGCGCCGTCGACGGGCCCGGCTGCTTCTACGAGCCGACCGTGATCGCGGGCGTCGAGCAGGGCGACGAGCTCGTGCAGCAGGAGGTCTTCGGCCCGGTCGTCACGGTGCAGCGCTTCCGCGACGAGGAGGAGGCAATCGCGATGGCCAACGGCACCCCGTACGGGCTCGTGTCCTCCGTCTGGACGCGCGACGTGGGGCGCGCCCAGCGCGCCGCCCGCGCCCTGCGCTTCGGCTGCGTGTGGGTCAACTTCCACACCCAGCACGTCGCGGAGATGCCGCACGGCGGCTTCAAGCAGTCCGGCTACGGCCGCGACCTCTCGGTCTACTCGCTCGACGACTACACCGAGCTCAAGCACGTCATGACGTCGCACGCGTAGACGGCGGAGGCCCGGATGGGCGACGCGCTCAGCCCTACTGGCGCGTCGCCAGCCGGAAGGCGCCGCCGCGCATGAGCAGCATCGCGGCGCCCGCGCCTCCGGCGACGGTGCCGACCAGGAAGCAGGCGTGGACGCCGAGCGCCGTGTCGAGTGCGCCGGTGATCGACGCGCCGATCGAGACACCGCCCAGCAGGCCGGCGGTCGTCCACGCGTAGCTCTCGGTCAGGCCCTCGGGCGGGGCGACGTCGCCGGTCAGCCCGAAGACGCGCGAGAACAGCGGCGCGACCGCCGCGCCGGCCGGCACGAGCGCCAGCGCCAGCAGCGGCACGCTCGGCGCGAGCGCGAGCAGCATGCCCGCGACGGCGAGCGCGAGCATCAGCAGTTGCGCCTCGGCGACCGGGTGCCGCTTGCGCCGGCGATACCCGTCCAGCAGGCCGGCGAGGAGGCTGGCGACGATCCAGAGGCCGTACAGCATCCCGGTCGCGCCCTTCGCGCCCTCGTGGTCGGCGAACGCGACGATGCCGATCTCGACCGAACTGATGGCGACCCCCATTACGAAGGAGGCCGCGAGCAGCGTGCGCACCGGCCCGTTCCGCAATGGGGCGCTTCTGGCACGCACGCGCGTCGCCCCCCGGCGGGTGGCGCGGGCTTGCGAGGTGAGCGCGAACCCGAAGCTCGTCGCGAACAGGACGGCCGCCAGCGCGAGCAGGGAGGTCGACGGGCTCGTGCTCGTCGCCAGCGAGATGAAGATCAGCGGCCCGAACAGGAACGCCAGCTCCTGCAGCGATGCCTCCAGCGAGAACGCGCTCCGGCGCTGCTCCTGGGACAGCGTGCGCGACCAGATCGCTCGCAGGCAGGGGCCGATCGGCGGCACCGCGGCGCCGCACAGGCACGCGAGCGGTACGAGCAGGGCGGAGTGGCTCGCCGGGACGCGCGTGATGGCGACGAGCACGCCCGCCGTGCACGCGCTGCCCGTCAGCAGCACGACCGACTGGCCGATGCGGTCCACGAGCCGCGCCTGGAGGACGGCGCCGAGCGCCGCGCCGATCGCGAACGCGCCGGTGGTGAGGCCGGCGAGCGCGTACGTCGCGCCGAGCGCGCGCGCCTGCAGCACGAGCAGCAGCCCGATCGCCGTCACTGGCAGGCGGGCGACCAGCGCGAGCGCGAGCAGCCCGCCGACGCCGGGCGCGCGCAGCGCGCGCAGCGGCGTCATCGACCCGACAGGCGACTGGCGAGCGCGGCGAGCGCGCTCGTGTGCGGCAGGCCGGCCGCCTCGCGGCGGTCGGCGGCGCGGTACAGCCCGTAGACGAGGTTCGCGCCGATCCAGCGCAGCGGCTCCGGCTCCCAGTGGCGCGTCGTGCGCCCGACCCACGGCAGGCGCGTGAGCTCGGTCTGCTCGCCGAGCACGAGGTCGCGCAGCGTGCGGCCCGCGAGGTTCGCCGTCGAGACGCCGTTGCCGACGTAGCCTCCGGCCGTGCCCAGGCCGGTGGCCGGGTCGAGCCGCACGAGCGGCCACCAGTCGCGCGGCACGCCGAGGACGCCGCACCAGGCGTGCTCGATCGCGGCCGGCGCGGTCGCCGGGAAGAGGCCGTGCAGGACCTCCACGAGCTGCGCGATCGTGCGCTGCTGCGTGCGGCCGCCGTGGTCGATGCGCGAGCCGAAGCGGTAGGGGACGCCGCGGCCGCCGAGCGCGATGCGGCCGTCAGCCGTGCGCTGCGCGTAGAAGTAAGCGTGGGCGAGGTCGGCCAGCAGCACCGGCTCGCGCCAGCCGATCTCGTCCCACGTCGCCTCCGGCAGCGGCTCGGTCACGATCATCGCCGAGTTGAGCGGCAGCCATGTGCGCCGCTCGCCGCGCAGCTCGCGCGTGAAGCCCTCCAGGCAGCTCAGCACGTGTCGGGCGCGCACGACGCCGCGGTCGCCGATCGCCGCGCCGGGGGCGATCTCGCGCACGGCCGTGCCCTCGTAGATCGGCACGCCGAGGCGCTCGACGGCGGTTGCGAGGCCGCGCGCGAGCTTTGCCGGCTGCACGCGCGCGCAATGCGGGCTCCACACGCCCATCTGCGCACCGGCGACGCGCACGCGCTCGGCGACGCCGGCCGCGTCCAGCTCCAGCCCGTCCTCCGGGCCGACCTGCCAGGCGCGCTCCTCGACGATCCCCGCGCGCAGCCGCTCGGTCTGCGCGGCGCCGCGCGCGACGACGAGCACGCCGGGCTTGACCTGGTCGGCCTCGATCTGCTCGTGCTCGCACACCGCCAGCACCTCGTCGACCGTCGCCTGCATCTCGCGCTGGAGCGCGAGGACGGCGTCGCGGCCGTGCTCCGCCGCCATCGCGGCGTGCGAGCCGGCGATGCGGCTGGAGACCCAGCCGCCGTTGCGCCCCGAGGCGCCGAAGCCCGCGTGCTCGCGCTCGAGCACGACGACCTCGAGCTCCGGCCGGGCGCGCTTGAGGTAGTACGCCGTCCAGAGGCCGGTGAAGCCGCCGCCGACGATGCAGACGTCGGCTTCGCGGTCGCCGGGGAGTGCCGGGCGCCGCGGCGGGACGCCGATCGCGGCCTGCCAGTGGGAGATGTCGCCGTTGCGGCGGGCGAGCGAGGTGGAAGACCGCATGACAGGATGACTATCGGCGGGCGTCGTGCGCCACAAGCGCCGAACCGTCCGCGCTTGCGGCAGTCCGCGGACGGAGCGTCGGACTCTCTGCACCCGGCCGGGCGGCCGGCTAGGTTCGCCCGCATGCGACTGCAACTGATCCGCCACGCCACGCTCGTGCTCGAGCTCGCCGGTCGGCGCCTGCTGATCGACCCGATGCTGGCGGACGCCGGCACGCTGCCGCCGATCGAGGAGACGCCGAACCAGCGCCCGAACCCGCTGGTCGCGATGCCGGTCCCGGCCGCGGAGCTGCTCGACGGGCTCGACGGCCTGCTCGTCACGCACCTCCACCACGACCACTACGACGACGCGGCCGGCGCGCTGCTGCCGCGCGACCTGCCGCTGCTCTGCCAGCCGTCCGACGTCGGCTTCCTGCAGAGCCGCGAGGGGTTCCTCGCGGCGCTGCCGGTCGAGGACGCGCGCGACTGGGAGGGGATCGCGGTGACGCGCACCGGCGGCCGCCACGGCACGGGCGAGATCGGCGACCTGATGGCCCCGGTGTCCGGCTTCGCGCTCGCCGCTCCCGGCGAGCCGGTGCTGCTCGTCGCCGGCGACACCGTGTGGTGCGACGAGCTGGTCGCGGCGCTCGACGCGCACCGTCCCGACGTCGTCGTGCTCAACGCCGGCGGAGCGCGCTTCCTCGAGGGCGACCCGATCACGATGACCGCGCAGGACGTGGTCGCGGTCGCCGAGGCCGTGCCTCAGGCGCGCCTCGTCGTCGTGCACCTGGAGGCGATCAACCACTGCCTGCTGACGCGCGCGGAGCTGCGCGCGGCGGTCGACTCGGCCGGCGTCGGCGAGCGCGTCGCGATCCCGGCGGACGGCGAGGCGCTCGACTTCTGAAACGATCCGCGGCGCGGCGGGCTTTGCGTTCGCGAGCCGCGCCGCCCCCTATGCGGCGTCGCGCAGGTGGCGGCGGGCGCGCAGCGCGAGGTGCACGCCGAGGAACGTGTCGGCGTCAGAGAGCGAGCCGCCGAGCAGCTCTTCCAGGCGCGCGATGCGGTGGTAGAGCGAGGGCCGCTCCAGGTGCAGCTCGCGCGCGGTCGCGGCCTTGCGGCCGCCGTGCGCGCACAGCGCCTCCAGCGTCGGCAGCAGCTTCGCCGAGCGCCGGCGGTCGTGCTCGAGCACCGGCCCGAGCCGTCCCTCCACGAACGCGCGCAGCTCGGCGTCGCCGCGCAGGCTCCACAGCAGGCGGTCGACGTCCGGCGCCTCGGCGTCGTGCCAGTCGCGCTCGCGCGCGTGCGTGGCGGCCGGGATCGCGGCGAGCGCGTGGTCGATCGCGTCGGCGAGCGCGCCCCACGTCGCGACCGGCCGGCTTGCGCACACGACGGCCGCCCGCGGGCTGCCGAGGTGGCGCTGCGTCGCCGTCGCGATCAGGCTCGCGACGCGGTCCGCGCTTGCCTGCCGGGCCGTGGGGGCGCTCAGCCCGAGCACGATCAGCGTCTGCGCGCCGGCGCCGCCGAGCAGCGCCGGCGCATGCAGGTCCTTGAGCTCCCGGCGCACGTCGCGCCACACCTTCGACCATTGCAGGTCACGCTCGGCGCTCAGGCTCGCGCGCGCCGGCGTGCGCCGTCCGACGGCGATCGCGAGCAGCCAGTCGGCCGCGAAGCCGAAGGACGCCGCGCGCTCGGCCGCCTCGTTCTCGCCGATCGCGCCGTTGACGACCTCGGCGAGGAAGTTGCCGCGCTCCCGCACCGCGGTCGCGTCGCCGGCGCCGGCCCGCTGGAGCGTCAGGCCGACGAGCGGTGCTGCGCGCTCGAGCGCGAGCGCGTCGAAGCGGTCGAGCTCGCGCTGCACGCCGAGCGCGACGAGCCGACCGCTCGCGTCGGCGCCTTCGCCGGTCGGGACGGGGTGCTCGATCGTCGGAGGGGCGGAGGGGAGCTGGCGCAGACACGCCTCCCAGGTGGGGACGAGGTCGCGCTGGGCGAGCTCGTGCGCCGCGTGGTAGGCGACGCTGCCGTCGGCCAGCTCGAGCACGACCGGGTTGCCGACGAGGTCGGCGAGCGCGTCGAGCAGCTCCGGCACGCCCGCGTCGCCCAGCATCAGCTCGGTGAAGCGGTGCTGCACCGTCTCGCCGTGCTCCATCAGCGCGAAGCGCGCGTTCACCAGCTCGGCGTGGATCGCCTCTGTGACGTCGATGAACGGCACGCCGCGGTGCAGCACGACGAGCGGGATGCGGTGCGTGCCGCAGGCCGCGGCGAACGCCGCGGGCGTGGTGGCGAGCGACGTGCCCAGCTCCAGCACGATGCCGGCGATCCCGCGCCGCGCGAGCTGCTCGACGAGCGTGCGCTGCTCAGCTGCCGTCGTGCCGATGCCCATCCCGGTCGTCAGCAGCAGCTCGCCGCCCTTCAGCAGCGACGCGACGTCGGGGACCTCGCTCGTGTGCACCCAGCGGATCGGCCGGTCGAGCGCGTCGTGGCCGGCGATGACCTCAGGCACGCCGCGCTTGAGCGCCGGCAGCTCGAGGGCCGAGCGAACGGTCACCACGCCGTCGGCGAAGGGGTCGCGGTCGTTCTGTCGCATGTTGACATCGTGCATGCAACGGTCATCGTTGCGCATCGGCGTTTCGGACGAAGTCACGCCCGAACTTGTCCACAACGTCACATGGAAGATCCAGCGGGCTGACGACCCGATGGCGGCTCCGAGCCGTCCTGCCCGCTGAGGTAGCCAGAACGCAGGGCGAGGCGCCTGCCGCGTAGCCCGGGGCGCTGTATGACGCTTCGTCGCATCGGCGCCCCGGGATTGGCGCTGCCCGTGTCTTGCTCGCGCCCCGGGCCGCCGGGACGATGCGCCAGATGACGATCCCCCGCACGAATGCGAGCCCGTTCGCGGCCGTGGTGGCGGAGCTCCCGCTGGAGCCGCTGCCGCTCGCCGTCGAGACGATCCTCGCGGGCGAGCCGGAGACCTCGATCGCCGTGCTCGACACCTCATCCGACGGGCGCGTCGAGCGCGGCGTGTGGCAGATCACGCCGGGAACGGTCACCGACGTCGAGGCGGACGAGCTGTTCGTCGTCATCTGCGGCCGCGCGACGATCGAGGTCGCGGGCGGCCCGACGCTGGACGTCGGGCCCGGGTCGGTCGGGGTCCTGCGCGCGGGCGACCGCACGACCTGGCGCGTGCACGAGACGCTGCGCAAGGTCTACCAGGTGACGAGCGCGCCCGCGGACGCCCCGGCGCGCGGGTGAGCGCCGCCGCCGCACGGGGGTGGAGCGCGCCGAAGCGCCGCCCGCCGATCCTCGTCGTCGGCGACGGCGACCTCGCGCACGACGTCGAGGCGACGCTGCTGGCCGCCGGCGCGCCGGCGCGCTGGCTGCACCACCCGCTCGACCGCGAGCTGCGCCGCGAGCTCACCGCGGGCGTCGCGGCCGCGATCGTCATCCACCGCGACGACTTCGCGGCGCTGCGCACGGCGCTGCTCGTGGAGCACCTCGCCCCGGGCGTGCGCCTGATCGTCACGATCTTCGATCGCACGGTCGCGGAGCAGATCAAGCGCACGGTCCCGAACTGCGACGTGCTGTCGATGGCCGACGCGTCGATCGGCGCGCTATGCGGGCCGTGCCTGGATCCCGGCACGCTCGCCGCGCGGCGCGGGCGGCCGCTCGTCGGGCCAGCCGAGGCACAGCCAGCCGAGGGTCACCACGCCGTCGGGCAGGCCGAGCAGCTCGGCCAGCTCCTCGGGGCGGAA
>JBJMLB010000044.1:0-111240 GCA_045805465.1 Conexibacter sp.
ATCATGGCCGGGGCGCCGTGCCCGATCGACGTGATGCGTCAGGTGATCGAGCGGATGCACATGACCGATGTGACCATCTGCTACGGCATGACCGAGACCTCGCCGGTCTCGACGCAGACCGGACCCGACGACCTGCTGGAGAAGCGCGTCTCGACCGTCGGGCAGGTGCATCCGCACGTCGAGGTGAAGGTCGTCGACCCCGAGACGGGGACGGTGCTCGCGCGCGGCGAGCGCGGCGAGCTGCTGACCCGCGGCTACTCGGTGATGCTCGGCTACTGGGAGGACCCGGAGCGCACCGCCGCGGCGATCGACGACGACGGCTGGATGCACACCGGCGATCTCGCGACGATCGACGACGAGGGCTACGTCGACATCGTCGGCCGCAGCAAGGACATGGTCATCCGCGGTGGCGAGAACGTCTACCCGCGCGAGGTCGAGGAGTTCCTCCACGGCCACCCGGACATCGCCGACGTAGCGGTGCTCGGCGTGCCGGACGTGCGGTTCGGCGAGGAGCTGATGGCGTGGATCAAGCTCCGCCCCGGAGCGCAGCTGAGCGACGACGACGTGCGCGCGTACTGCGACGGACGGATCGCGCACTTCAAGGTTCCGCGCTATCTCAAGTTCACCGACGAGTTCCCGATGACGGTCACCGGCAAGGTGCAGAAGTTCAAGATGCGCGAGGCCGCGATCGCCGAGCTGGGGCTCCAGGGCGACTAGGTGCTTGCGCGCGTCCTGATCGCCAACCGCGGCGAGATCGCCGTGCGCGTCGCGCGGACGCTGCGGCGGCTCGGCATCGAGTCGGTTGCGGTCTACGGCGAGGCCGACGCGGGGGCGCTGCACGCGCGCGTCGCGGATCGGGCGGTCCGCGTGGGCTCCTATCTGGACATCGAGGGGGTGATCGCGGCGGCGCAGGCGGTCTCGGCGGATGCGATCCACCCCGGCTACGGCTTCCTGTCCGAGCGGCCGGCGTTCGCGCGGGCGTGCGCCGAGGCGGGGCTGACCTTCGTCGGGCCGAGCGCTGAGGCGATGGCGCTGCTGGGCGACAAGGTCGCCGCCAAGGACGTCGCCGCGCGCGCCGGGGTCCCGGTCGTGCCGGGGCTCAGCTCCGGCGGCGCTGGTGCACTGACGGATGCCGAGATCGTCGAGTGGGTCGGCGGTGAGCGGCTGCCTGTGCTGCTGAAGGCCGCCGCGGGCGGCGGGGGTAAGGGGATGCGCGTGGTGCGGGCCTTGGACGATCTCCCCGAGGCGATCGGCGCGGCGCGGCGTGAGGCGAAGGCCGCGTTCGGAGACGACCGTCTGCTGGTGGAGCGCTACCTGGAGCACAGCCGCCACATCGAGGTGCAGCTGATCGCCGACGCGCATGGCACCGTGCTCCACCTCGGCGAGCGCGAGTGCTCGCTGCAGCGCCGCCATCAGAAGGTGATCGAGGAGGCGCCGTCGCCGGTGGTCTCCGCCGAGCTGCGCGAGCGGATGGGCGCGTCCGCATGCGCGCTGGCGCGCGCCGCGGGCTACGTCGGCGCTGGCACCGTCGAGCTGATCGCCGAGCGCGACGATCCGTCGTCGTTCTACTTCCTGGAGGTCAACGCGCGCTTGCAGGTCGAGCATCCGGTGACGGAGCTGGTCACGGGCGTCGACCTCGTCGAGTTGCAGTTGCGCGTGGCGGCCGGCGAGCCGCTCGGGTTGTCGCAGTCCGACGTCTCGCTCTCGGGCCACGCCGTCGAGGCGCGCGTCTACGCCGAGGACCCGGCGCACGGGTTCCTGCCGTCCACCGGACGGGTGGTCGCGTACCGCGAGCCGGCCGACGTGCGCGTCGACTCGGGCATCGAGGAGGGGTCCGAGGTGACCGCTCACTACGACCCGCTCCTTGCGAAGGTCATCTCTCACGCCCCGGATCGAGCCGCGGCGCTGGGCCGCCTGGACCGTGCGCTCGCCGAGCTGCGGGTCGTCGGGCCGACGACGAACGCGCCGTGGCTGCGTGCGCTGCTCGCGCGGCCGGAGGTGCGGACGGGGGAGCTGGACACGGAGCTGATCGAGCGGCTCGGCGACGCGGTCGCCGTGCCGGAGCCCGCGACGGACCTGCCGGGGTTGGCGGTCCTCGCGCTGCTCGGGTCGCCGCGCTCCGACGATCTGTGGGACTCGCTCGACGGGTGGCGGCTTGGCGGGCCGGCTGCGTACGCGCCGCCGCGGATGCGGCTCGACGGCCCTGACGGCGAAGCCTCGGCGGTGGCGTTGTCTGGCGCGCGCCGGCTGCCGGGCGGCTTGGGCATCGAGGGGGAGAGGGGCGTGGTCCGGACCGTCGAGCTCTTCCGCGACGGCTCCGCCGTCTGGCTCGTGGACGGCGGGATCCCTACGCGCTGGTCGCTCGCCGTCGACCGCCATGGCGCGCGCAGCGCCGGTGGATCCCTGGACGCTCCCATGCCCGGCACCGTGATCGACGTACGCACCGAGCCGGGCGCCACTGTCGCCGAGGGCGAGACGCTGGTGGTCCTCGAGTCGATGAAGATGGAGCTCGCGATCCAGGCGCCCGCCGACGGCGTCGTCGCGGACGTCCTCGTCGCCACCGGTCAGCGCGTCACGCAGGGGGAGGCGCTCGTCGCGCTCGAAGCGGGAGGTGTGCGGGATGGTGTCGAAATATCCGACACTGATCCGCGCACCTCGGAGGTGCCGGCATGAGCACGGTCCTGCACACCCACGCGCGACCGGGGACGCCGGAGTTCACCGCCAACGAGGAGGCCCACCGAGCGCTCGCGGTGGACCTCCGCGAACGCCAGGCGCGCGCCGCGCTCGGGGGTGGGGAGCGCTCGCGGGAGCGCCACACGGCGCGGGGCAAGCTGCTCCCACGCGACCGCGTCGACCGCCTGGCCGACCCCGGCAGCCCCTTCCTGGAGCTCAGCCCCCTGGCCGCCCACGACATGTACGACGGCGCCGCGCCGGGCGCCGGGATCCTGACCGGCATCGCGCGCGTGCACGGCCGCGAGGTGATCGTCGTCGCCAACGACGCGACGGTGAAGGGCGGCACGTACTACCCGATGACCGTCAAGAAGCACCTGCGCGCGCAGCGCGCGGCACTGGAGAACCGCCTCCCGTGCATCTACCTCGTCGACTCCGGCGGCGCCTTCCTGCCGATGCAGGACGAGGTCTTCCCCGACCGCGAGCACTTCGGGCGGATCTTCTTCAACCAGGCGAACATGTCCGCGCAGGGCATCCCGCAGATCGCCGCCGTGATGGGGTCCTGCACCGCCGGCGGCGCCTACGTCCCAGCGATGAGCGACGAGACGGTCATCGTGAAGGAGCAGGGCACGATCTTCCTCGGCGGCCCGCCGCTCGTAAAGGCGGCGACCGGCGAGGAGGTGACCGCGGAGGAGCTGGGCGGCGGCGACCTGCACGCGAAGACCTCCGGCGTCGTCGACCACCTCGCAACGGACGACGACCACGCCCTGCGGATCGTCCGCAGCATCGTCGGGACCCTCCCCTCGAAGCCCGACGCCCCATGGGAGCGCAAGGCGGTCGAGGTCCCGGCGGTGGAGGAGCAAACCCTGTACGGAGCGGTCCCTCCGGACAGCCGCACCCCATACGACCCCCGCGAGATCGTCGCCCGCATCGCCGACGGCTCGCGCTTCCACGAGTTCAAGGCCGAGTACGGCACGACGGTCGTGACCGGCTTCGCGCACGTCCACGGCCACCCCGTGGGGATCGTCGCGAACCAGGGGATCCTCTTCTCCGAGTCATCCCTCAAGGCGGCTCACTTCGTCGAGCTGTGCGACCAGCGCGGCATCCCGCTGCTGTTCCTGCAGAACATCACCGGCTTCATGGTCGGCCGCGAGTACGAGGCCGGGGGAATCGCGAAGGATGGCGCGAAGCTCGTCGCGGCCGTCAGCACGACCCGCGTGCCGAAGCTGACGGTGATCGTCGGCGGCTCCTTCGGCGCCGGCAACTACGGCATGTGCGGTCGTGCCTACGACCCGCGCTTCCTGTGGATCTGGCCCAACGCGCGCATCTCCGTGATGGGCGGCGAGCAGGCGGCGACCGTCATGACCGAGGTCGGCCAGCCGGAGGTCGGCGCGCAGCTCAAGCAGCAGTACGAGGCGCAGGGCCATCCGTACTACGCGACGGCCCGCCTGTGGGACGACGGGGTGATCGATCCGCTCGACACGCGCACTGTCGTCGGGCTCGCGCTCGGCGCCTGCGCGAACGCGCCGCTCGCGCCGCGGGCCGCGCCGGTCTTCCGCATGTAAGGAGTTCAGGGTGTGTAGCTGCGCGGCGCCAAGCCCACCCCAGGTATAAGCCATCGAGTGACGGTTGGAGAGGCGCTGTCGGCGTGAGGAAGCTCGGACGCTTCGCCACGCGGCGACCGGGGTGGATCCTCGGCGCCTGGGCGGTCATCTTCCTCGTCGCGGCGCTGACGGCCTCTAACGCCCGCGAGCAGATCCACGAGACCGACCTGCGGATCCCCGGCAGCGACTCGGCGCGCGCCGCCGAGCTGACTGAGTCGCAGTTCGGCAGCACGATCGCGCTCGCTGTGCTGCTCGTCGGGCCGCAGAGAGTCGTCGAGCGCGAGGGTCCGGTGATCGTCCGCCAGCTCGGGCAGATCGACGGCGTCGAGGTGCTCAGCCCGTGGAACTCCAGAGGCAGACGCGTGCTGACGGAGCAACCGGGGCAGGCGCTGATGACGCTGCAGGTGCACAAGTCGCTGCGTGAGATCTTCGACGAGACGACGCCCGCGGTCGAGCGCCTGCTGGCGAGATACAGAGGCAGAGAGGGCCTCAGAGTCGAGCTGACCGGCCAGTCGCCGCTGATGCGTGCGATCAACGGCGTCGCGCTCGACGCGCTCGACAAGGGCGAGCTGATCGCCCTCCCGGTCCTGATCATCATGCTGCTGGCGATCTTCCGCAGCCCGATCGCGGCGCTCGTGCCGGCGATCAGCGGCCTGCTGGTGACGAGACTCGGGATCGCGCTGATGGGCCTGATCGGGCGCCGAGTGGAGATCGACGCACTCGCGCTGGCCCTGGTCGCGATGATGGGGCTCGCGCTCGGGGTCGACTACTCGCTGCTCGTCGTCTCGCGCTTCCGCGAGGAGCTGGCGAACGGGCGCAGCGTGCCGGACGCGGTCGAGGAGGTCACAGCGCGCGCCGGCCGCACCGTCCTGTTCGCCGGCTCGGCGCTCGCGATCGGGATGCTCACGGCGCTCGCGCTCGCACCCGGCTCGCTGCTCGTCTCCTCCTCGCTCGGCCTGCTCGTCGCGACGATCGTGGCGGTCTGCGTGGCGCTGCTGATGATGCCGGCGCTGCTGATGGTGCTCGGCACGAACGTCAACCGCTGGCAGTTCGGCGGCGCGCGCGGCGCAAGCCCGTGGGTCGCGATCGCCGAGCGCGCGCTCAAGCGGCCCGCCGCCGCCGCCTTCTTCGTGCTGCTGCCGCTGCTGCTGCTGTCGGTCCCCGTGCTCGCGATGGACACCGGGCCGCCGAACCTCGCGAACCTGCCGCCCGACAACCCCGCGCGCGTCAGCTTCGAGCGCTTCCAGAGATTGCGCGGGGCCGGCTTCGCGGCGCCGTTCGAGGTCGACTTCCAGACGCGCGGCCCGATCACGACGACCGAGCGGCTGCAGGCGCTCGACGACTTCCAGGAGCGCGTCAGCAGACTCCCGGGCGTCGAGTCGGTGCTCGGCCCGGCCGTCCTGCTCAACAGCACGAGACAGCTGCGCAGAGCGACGACGCAGGCGCTCGGCATCGGCGGTCTGCTCGTGCGGCTGGAGAACGGCCTGAGACGCGCGAGCGACGGCACGTCGCAGCTGCGCAACGGGCTCGCCGCCGGCGCGGCCGGCGCGAGCCAGCTCGCCGTCGGAATCGAGCAGCTCGCCGGCGGCGCCGGGCAGCTCGCCGCCGGCGCGCGCCGTGCGGCGCCTGCCACCCACGCGCTCGCCGACGGGGTCGGGCAGGCGAGCAGCGGCGCCAGCCGCTTGAACCGCGCGCTCGTGAGAGCGCAGCCGCAGGTGAGACGACTCGTGCAGAACGTAGACGTGCTGAGCGACTCGCTCACGGAGGCGGACCGCACTGTCAACAGACAGCTGTTCGTCCCGCTCAACGACGCGTCGTCGAGCATGGCGGATGCGCTGCGCGCACTCGGCGACGCCAACCGCACGAACCCCGCGGTCGCGGCCGACCCGAACGTCCAGCGAGCGGTCAGAGACACCAACGAGGCGCTCAACCAGATCAGCGCGAGCCTGGCGAACCTCTCCTCGGCCGCGTCGAACCAGACCGCGAACGCGCTCGCCGCGCGCCAGCTCGCGAGAGGCACCGTGCGGCTCCAGAGAGCGCTCTTGCAGTTCGAGGACGCCACCGGCAGACTGGCCGACGGCCTCGGCCGCGCCTCCAGCGGGGCCCAGCGTCTGGCGAGCGGTAGCGGCCAGCTCAGCAACGGCCTCGACCAGCTCGACGCCGGCGCACAGGTACTGCTGAACGGGCCCAACGGCGACGACGGCGCGCGGGCGCTCGCCGACGGGCTGCAGGCGGCAGTCGGCGGGACCACGCAGCTCGACGACGGCGTGAAGCAGATCCTGGGCGGTGTCGTGCGCGTGCGCGCGCAGGCCGATCAGCAGCAGGCGGCGCTGCGGCGGGGCGGCACCGACGTCAGCAGAGCGATCGGCTCCGGCTACTTCGTGCTGGCGGCGATCCAGGGCGCCGATCCGCAGATCCAGTCCAACGCCGGCTTCGTGACGAACGTCGCGGGTGGCGGGGGCACGGCCCGTGTCGTCGTGATCGGCAGCGCCGGTCCGTTCGACGCCGCCAGCGTCGACATGGCGAGAGCGCTGCGGCGCGAGACGGCGGTCACCGCGCGCCAGATGGACGCGACGACGGCGGTCGTCGGCGGTCCGGCCGTGCTGCTCCACGACTTCGACACGAACACGACGTCCCGCTTCCCCTACCTCGTCGTGGCGCTCGTGCTGATCACGTTCGTCGTCCTGCTCGTGCTGTTCCGCTCGCCCGTGCTGGCGTTTTGCGCGGTGATCCTGAACCTCGTCACCGTCGGCGCCGCCGTCGGCGTGCTCGTGATCTGCTTCCAGGGCGACGCGCCGCTGCTCGGCGGCCCCGGCTATCTCGACGCGATCGCGCTGTCAGGGCTGTTCGCGATCATCTTCGGGCTCGCGATCGACTATGAGGTGTTCCTCATCACGCGTCTGCTCGAGGGCCGCGAGCGCACCGGCACCACCGAGGGCGCGATCCACTACGGCCTCGAGAAGACCGGCACGATCATCACCGGCGCGGCGTTCATCATGGCCGCCGTCTTCCTCTCGTTCGCGGCCTCGCCGGTCTCGAACATCCGCCAGTTCGGCGTGGGCCTGACGGTCGCGGTGCTGCTCGACGCGACGATCGTGCGGCTGATCCTGTTCCCCGCGCTGATCCGCCTGTTCGGCGAGCGCACCTGGCACGTGCCGAGATGGCTCGACCGGATCCTCCCGCGCATCGCGTCGCACTGACGCGACGCGCGGGACGCTCTACCGGCTGCCGCCTACTGGAGGAAGCGCGGGCAGGTGAATCTGACCGTGTTCGTGGTGCTCGGGGTCGGCGGCTCGTAGCCGAAGAACTCCTGGAAGCTGAAGAAGCCGGAGGCCGGGCACGGCGGGATCGTGAACCAGAACAGCGTTCTTCTCTGTCTCTTCACGCATCTGCCTCTGGCGTCCTGCTTCAGGCACGAGCCCTTGAGCAGCGAGAGGCCGCTCGTCGTCACTTCCAGCTCGGCAAGGCTGACTCTGATGCCGTTGACGTCGCCGGGCGGCAGGTCGAGGCGGTAGCCGAAGAGGCCGTCCGGGGTCGGATCGTTGACGAAGTTGGCGTTCAACGCCACGTGCACGCCCGTGAGGACCTCGAACGTTCTGCGCTTGACGATCTCCTGGTCCTCGTCGGCGGCGCCCAGGACGGTGAAGCCGGCGATGGCGCCCGGTCTCGTCGCTCTGCTGAAGAAGACGACGAAGGTGCCGTCTATCAGTCTGTCGAGCTTCTCGGAGAAGCCGCGGGCGTCGACTCTCACGGTGCCGCTGCCGATTCTCGCGCGGTCGCACGTCTGCGCGTTCGCGAGCGCCTTCTTCGCACGCGCGCTTCTGGCGTGGCGCGCGAGGTATCTGATGAACGGCTTGAGGTTCTGGACGCGCTTCGTGAACGGCGTGCCGCTGAAGTCCATCGTGTCGATGTCCGTCCGCAGCTTCGGGCCGTCGCAGAAGTATCTCTTCGTGAGGAACTCTCTGCGCAGCGTCGCGCCCTTCGGGATGCGCAGGTAGTTGGCCGTGGGCGCCGGGGGCACGCCGCCGGTGGAGTCGCGCGTCGTCGCGTGGAACAGGAGCGTGAAGCGACCGCCGGGCTTGATGTTCGTGACCTGGAAGTTGAAGTCGTTGATGGGCTCGGCCTGCGCGACGGCGGGCGCTGCGAGCGCCAGGCCGGCGAGGGCGAGAAGGAGGAGTTTGACCGTCCGCTCGATTCGCATCCATCGAGGTTAGACGAGCGCGTTTCTGATTCGCGCCGGTGGTGTCAGATGGGGGCTTGGAGGTCCGCCGAACGACAGCTGTCGTATCGACAGGGCGGCGGCGCGTCGATGCAATAGCCTGCCCCTGCGCCCCCGCCGTCGACCCGGAGATCCCCCGTGCCCGTCCGCATCTCGTCCGTTCGCAGCGCCTGCGCCGCGCTGCTCGGCTTCGCCGCGTTCGCGCTCCCTGCCGCGGCGCCGGCGGCCTCGGAGGCGCCGGTCGTCTCAGCGCCGGTCGGTGCGCGTCCCGATCGCCTGATCGTCGTGTGGGCGTCCGAGGCCACGAGAGCCGACCGCCTCGACGCGCGCGACCGCGCGGACGCCGGCTTCGTACGCACACTCGGCGATCCGCAGTTCCAGCTGCTGCGCCCGCGGCCCGGCCAGAGCGTCGCCGACGCGATCGCCGCGCTGCGCGAGGACCCGGACGTGCAGACCGCGACGCGCGATACCTACGACGTGCTGCACGCGACGACGAACGATCCGCTCTTCAACCAGCTGTGGGGTCTGCAGAACATCGGCGCGAACGTCGACGGCTTCAGCGGCGCGCTCCCGGGCGCCGACGTCAACGCGCTCGCCGCCTGGGACCGCACGCGCGGCACGTCGTCGACCGTGGTCGCAGACATCGACTCGGGCTACCGCTTCGACGCGCCGGACCTCGCCGGGGTGGCGTGGAACAACCCGGTCGACCCCGCCAACGGCGTCGACGACGACGGCAACGGCATCGTCGACGACTCGCACGGCGCGGACTTCGTCGGCAGAGCGGCGGATGCGCCGAGCATCGACGGCGATCCGACCGACGACAACGGGGCCGACGGCGGCCACGGCGTCCATACCGCCGGCACAATCGGGGCGGCGGGCAACAACGGCATCGGCGTCAGCGGCGTCGCGCAGGACGCGCGCATCATGCCGCTGCGCGTGTGTGCCTACTCCGGTGCGAACGGGCAGACGAGCTGTCCGTCCTCGTCGCAGATCCTCGCGATCAACTACGCCGGCGCGCACGGCGCCCGCGCCGCCAACATGTCGCTCGGCGGCACGACGCTCAACCCGGCGATTCGCGACGCGCTGGCGGCCAACCCGGGTGTGCTGTTCGTCATCTCCGCCGGCAACGACGGGGTCGACAACGACGCCGTCCCGCACTACCCGTGCGCCTATGACCCGTCGACGTCGGGCATCGCAGGCGCGGTCGACAACGTGATCTGCGTCGCCGCGACCGACCAGGCCGACGGCCTGGCGAGCTTCTCCGACTGGGGCGCGAGCTCGGTCGACGTCGGAGCGCCGGGGACCGAGATCCTCAGCACCTACCCGGACTTTCCGCAGCAGCAGCGCTTCGCGGACGACTTCGAGAGAGGGGGCTTCGGCACGACGTGGACGCCGTCGGGCTCGGGCTTCGGCACCGCCCCGGCGGGCGACGGGCCGCTCACCTCGACCGGGATGACGGACTCTCCCGGGAGAGCGCCCAGAGCCGGCGAGACCTATCAGGTCGAGCTGACGAACGGGATCGCGCTCCCGGCGGGCGTCGACGGATGCCGGCTCACCGGCAGGCGCTTCGTCCGTCAGGGAGGCGACGGCGACTTCCGGTACTTCATCTCCACGAGCGGTGGTCAGACGTTCAGATTCCTGCCGAACGACACCCCCGGAGCGGCGATGGCCGGGTTCTCGACCGACCGGGTGCCGGTGACCGCGGGCCAGTCGCTGAGAGTGCGCTTCGCCTACGTCGCCCCGAGCGCTCCGACCTCCGCCAACGGCGTGTGGCTCGACGACCTCGCCGTCGTCTGCAGCTCGATGCTGAGCTCGCCCACGACGTACGACTTCCTCCAGGGCACCTCGATGGCCGCGCCGCACGTCACCGGCTCCGCGGCGCTGCTGTTCTCGCTCAACCCGTCGGCCTCGGTGGCGCAGGTGCGCTCGGCGCTGATGGCGACGGTGCATCCGGTCGCCGCGCTCGTCGGCCGGACGACGACGGGCGGGCGGATCGACGCAGCTGCCGCGCTCGACGAGATCCGCCAGCCGGACACCGCCATCACCGGCGGCCCGAGCAGAGCGACGAGATCGAGCAGAGCGACGTTCGCGTTCGCGCGCGCGGACGCCCCGCTCGCCGGCGGCTTCGAGTGCCAGCTCGACGGCGGCGCCTTTGCGGCCTGCGCGAGCCCGGCGACGGTGACGGTGAGAGGTGGCAGCCACACGTTCGCCGTGCGCGCGCTGTCGCCGCGCGCGATCGTCGGGGATCCCTCGCCCGCGATCGCGACGTGGACCGTCGTGCGGTGCAAGGTCCCGAGCCTCAAGGGCAAGTCGCTCAGAAGAGCGAAGCGCGCGCTCAGAGCGGCTCACTGCAAGCTCGGCAGAGTGAAGGCGCCGAGCGGCGCGAGAGCCGGCAGACTCGTGGTGACTAAGTCGAAGCCGAGGGCCGGCGCCGTCCGCGCCGACGGCGCGAAGGTCAGACTGACGCTCGGCAGACCGGCGCCGAGACGCAGAAGACACGGCGGACGGCGCCGCAGATAGCTCAGGCGATCGCGCGCACGAGCACCAGCACGACGATGCCCACGAGCGCGACGACGGTCGTCCAAGCGATGCTCGACGACGTCAGCCGCAGGTCGAGCCCCGTCGCGTGTCCCACGAGCACTGTGTTGATGCCGGTCGGCATCGCCGCCATCACGTAGAACGGCGGCGGCACGTCGATCAGCGTCAGCCCGACGAGGGCCAGGACGAGCGGCACGAACGCCATGCGCAGCAGCACGACCGCCGTGATCGGCGGCGTCAGCGGCGGCGGGATCCGCAGCATGCCGTCCTTCGCCTCGTCGCCGAGCGTGACGCCGACGACGAAGAAGCCGAGCGGCAGCAGCGCGTAGACCGCGACGTGCGACGGCGTCACGAGCGCCTCCGGCGCCCACGCCTCCGGGACCAGCAGGCCGGCGAGCACGGCCCACAGCACCGGGTTGCGCAGCAAGCCCGTCTTCAGCTGCTCGCGCAGGCCGCCGCGGCTCGCGTGCCCGAGCCGCGCTCCGATGCTGAAGCTGCCGATCACGAACATCGGGAGCGAGACGAGTGCGTCGTAGACGATCGCCTGCGACAGCTGCGCCTGGGTGAAGAGCGCGGCGATCAGCGGCAGCCCGAAGTACGCCGTGTTCGCCTGGATCGTGCAGACGACCGCCGCGCCGGTTGATGCGTCCGGCAGTGCGAACGGGCCGCGTGCGAGCCGCCACGCGATCGTGCCGGCGACGACGATCGACGCTGCCGCGATCGCGATCGACAGGGTCGCGTCGAGCGTCAGGTGCGCGCGCGCGATGTTGACGTAGGCGACGAACGGGACGAGCACCCACAGCATCGCCTGCAGCAGCACGAGCCGGGCGGTGTGTGCGCGAGCGTTGTCGCGCCGCTCGACCGCCACGCCGACGGCGGTCGCGACGATCACCGTCAGCACGATCCACAGCACGGCGCGGATGCTGCCACGTTGCCGCGCGCGATACGCTCGCGCCGTGAGCTGGGACGCACGCAAGCGGGAGCTGGCCGGCGAGCTGGTGCGCCGTCTCTACGGCGCCGGCGTGATCCGCACGTGGCTGCGCGACCAGCCTGACGGCTGGGAGCTGATGTCCGGCGCGTGGAGTCCCTTCTACGTCAACTTCCGCGACGCGCCGGCCGATCCCGAGCTGTTCCGCTTCCTCGTCGACGCCGGCTCGGAGCTGGTGCGCGAGGAGCTGCCGCAGGCGACCCAGCTGGTCGGGCTCGCTGCCGCGGGCGTGCCGTTCGCGGCCGGCTTCGCCTACGCGCTCGGCCTGCCGCTGGGCTACACGCGCAAGCTGCCGGGCGTGCGCCGGGCCGAGGACCTCGGGGACGGTGCGGCGGCGGAGTCGTACGGCAGCCACCGCCTCGTCGAGGGGGACTTCCGCCCCGGCGACCGCGTCGCGCTCGTCGACGACCTCGTGACCGGCTTCGACTCGAAGGAGATCGCCCTGCGCCAGCTGGAGCTGGAGCTGGAGCGGCGCGGCGTCGAGGACGTGCGCACCGAGGCCGTCGTGGTCTTCCTCGAGCGCGGCGCCGAAGCGCGCCGCCGCGCCGACGCCGCCGGCGTGCGGCTTGTCTCGCGGCTCGTGCTCGACGATCGCAGCGTCGAGGCGCTGCGCGGCGCCGCGAGCGACCGCGAGCTCGACGTGATCGCCGCCTACCTGCGCGACCCGGCGCCGTTCCAGGAGCCGGCGCGCCGCGCCGAGCTGACCGCCGAGGCGGCCGAGGCGGCGGGCGCGGCGGGCGGACGATGATCTGGTTGCTGCGCCACGCGGACGCGGAGGACCCGGGCGGCCGGCCGGACGCCGAGCGGCCGCTGACGGAGAAGGGCCGGGCGCAGGCCCGCGCCGCGGGCGCCGCCCTGAAGGCGCTCGGCGTGCCGCTTGACGCATGCCTCGCGAGCCCGCGCGTGCGCGCGCGGGACACGGCGCTGCTGGCGTGCGAGCCGCTCGGGCTCGAGGTGCAGCTCGCCCCTGAGCTGGCGGGCGGGCGCTTTGACCCCGAGCGCGTCGCGGCCGGCTTCGGCATGGAAGTGCTGATCGTGGCGCACAACCCCGACGTCGCGCAGGCCGTGCTCGACTGCACCGGCGCGCGCGTGCGGATGAAGAAGGGCGCGCTCGCCGGCATCGCGGACGGCGAGCTGCACGTCTTCCTGCGGCCGGCCGAGCTGGCCGCGATCGCCGCGGCGTTCGACTCGTAGTTTCGAGCCGGTGTGCGCGGGTAGCCCTCAGCGCATGATCGGAGCAATCATCCTCGGCATCGTCGCCGGCTACCTCGGCCGCTTCCTGATGCCCGGTCGCGACCCCATGGGCTTCATCGCGACGACCCTCCTCGGCGTCTTGGGCTCGATCGTCGGGTTCCTGATCTTCACCGAGCTGCTCGGGATCGGCGATGACGACGCGTTCGACCTCGGCGGCCTGATCGGCGCGATCGTCGGCGTGATGATCCTGTTGGGGATCTACCGCGCGGTCGTCGACCGGCGCGGCGGGCACCCGGCGTAGCGGTCAGCGCGCCGGGACGACCGGGACGCCGAACAGCACCGTGTCGACGGGCGTCATCGTCGAGCACTGCAGGTACCAGCGGTAGGCGAGCCCGAGCGAGTCGACGAGGTCCGGGAAGCGGACGAGGTCGTCGGGCTTGTGGTAGCAGGCGAGTGCGAGCTTCGGCCGCTGTTCCTGCAAGGTCTGAGCGGCGCCTTCGAGCACGCCGACATCGGCGCCCTCGACGTCGATCTTGAGGAAGTCCACGCGCGGCAGCGCCCCGCGCGCGACGAGCGCGTCGATCGTCTCGGTGCGCAGCTCGACGGCCTCACGGCCGTGCGGGTCGTCATCGGCGGGCAGCTCGCCCTGCATCTGCGCGCCGGCGGAGACGGTGTCGCGCACCCACACGCTCTCGCCGGCGGTCGGGGCGAGCGGGTCCTCCCACACGGTCACGCGCTCCGACAGCTCCGGGTTGAGGTCGAGATTGCGCTGCAGCAGCGCGCGGTTGCGCGGCGTCGGCTCGAACGTGTGCACGGCGCCCTGCTCGCCGACGTGGTGGGCGAGCCACAGGGCGGTGTCGCCCCAGCAGCCGCCGACGTCGAGCGCGACGTCGCCGGGGCGCGGGAACGCGCCGACGGACAGGTCGCGGTACGCGTACTGCGAGAGCACGAAGGTGGAGGCGAGCGGCAGCTGCTGGCCGAGCAGGCGCAGCGGGTAGCCGGCGACGGAGAGGTCGTAGAGGTGGAACTGCCACTCGAGCGGCAGGCCCGGGGCGCCCATCACGCCGCCGTCCGCGATCGCCTTCGCGGACAGCTCGATCACCGCGCGGCGGTAGTCGAGCGCCTCGAACTGGAGGCGCACGTGCGCCGGGCCGAGCGCTCTGTAGGCGAGGAATCTGAGGAACAGCTCGCGGCTGGGGTCGTCGCCGAGGCGGCGCCACAGCGTCGAGCAGCGGTCGAGGATCTCCAGCTGCTCGACGAGCCGCGCGCCGGCGTCCGCCGGGTCGGGCAGGCCGTGCCCCCACGGGTGGAAGAGCGGGTCGAGGTTGTCCGGCAGGACCGTGCGCTGCGCCTCCATCACGAGCTGCAGGAAGACCGCGCGCAGCGCCTTGCGCTCAGCGGCGGCGGCCGCGGCGAAGGCGTCGTGGACAGGCGGATCGGCGACGAGTGTGCTCATGCGTCTGCCCGGTCATCGGTCGAGCGGCGTGCCACTTGAGCAGGCGAAGCTGCTATCCATGCCCGAATGCTCCGACGGCGATCGGGGCGGCTCGCCGGGACCGGGGCCGCGCTCCTCGTGGCGCTCGCATGCGCGACGGGAGCGGCTTCGGCGCACGCGAACGCCCGTGGCAGCGCACATCCGCAGACAGGTCGCATCCACGCTCCCGCAGCCGAAGCGGGCGTCGTCGCAGCCATGCGCACGACGCGAGCGCTCGATCACGTCGTGCGGTCGATCGTCGCGCCGTTCACGCCGCCGCAGCCGAACGTCATCTTCGTCCTGACCGACGACCTCTCCAGCGACCTGCTGCCGTACATGCCGAACGTGCGCCGCCTGCGGCAGCGCGGGACGAGCTTCTCGAACTACTTCGTGACGGACTCGCTGTGCTGCCCGTCGCGCGCGTCGATCCTCACCGGCCAGTATCCGCACGACACGGGGATCTTCCGCAACACCGGCGCCGACGGAGGCTTCCTCGCATTCCATGCGAACGGCCTCGAGCAGGACACCTACGCGACGAACCTGCAGGGCGTCGGCTACCGCACCGCCCTGCTGGGGAAGTACCTGAACCAGTACTCGCCGTCGCGCATCCGCACCGCGCTCGGCGGGCCGTACGTGCCGCCCGGCTGGACTGACTGGACGGTCGCCGGCAACGGCTATCAGGGCTTCGGCTACCGCCTCGCGCGCACGGTGCGCGTCGTGCGGCACGGCTTCCGCGCGCGGGACTACCTGACGAACGTGCTCGCACGCGAAGGGATCGGTTTCCTCGGCGAGTCGGTCGCCGAAGGGTCGCCGTTCATGCTGAACGTGTGGACGTTCGCCCCGCATTCGCCGGCGATCCCCGCGCCGCGCGACGCGCGACGCTTCCCGACGTTGACGGCGCCGCGCGATCCCGCCTTCGACGAGGCGGACATGTCCGACAAGCCGCCCTGGCTGCGCGACCATCGCTCGCTGACCGAAGCCGAGGTGGCCCGCGTCGACGAGACGTTCCGCGACCGCGTGCGCACGGTGCAGGCTGTCGACCGGATGATCGGCCGGCTGCAGAGACGCCTGCGCGCGCTCGGCGTGGCGCGCAACACCTACATCGTCTTCAGCTCCGACAACGGCTTCCACCTCGGCCAGCACCGGCTGACGCCGGGCAAGCTGACGGCGTACGACCCGGACGTGCGCGTGCCGCTGGTCGTCACCGGCCCGGGCGTCCCGGCCGGGCGCACGGTCGATGCGATGACGGAGAACACGGACCTGTGCCCGACGTTTGCCGAGCTGGCGGGCGCGCCGGCGCCGCCGAGAGCGGACGGGCACAGCCTCGTGCCGCTGCTGCATCCCGCCTCCGACGACGCCACCGCCGGCGACTGGCGCGACGCGGTGCTGATCGAGCACCACGGCAACGTCAACGGCGCGAGCGACCCCGACCTCCCGCCGGCCGGCTCCGGCAACCCGCCCTCATACGAGGCGCTGCGCTCCGAGGACGCGCTCTACGTCGAGTACGCCGACGGCGAGCGCGAGTTGTACGACCTCGCCGCCGACCCGTTCCAGCTCCACAACCTCGCGGACCAGGTACCGCCGGAGCGGCTCGCGAGACTCAGCGCGCAGCTGGCGGGGATGGCGAACTGTCACGGCGCCGCGCAGTGCTGGGCGGCGGGGCACCTGGGCTAGAACGGCGTTCGCCAGCGCAGGCCCGGGAATCGCGCGAAGTCGCGATCGGCGGTAACCAACTCGGCCCCGTGTTCGATCGCGAGTGCGGCGAGGTAGGCGTTAGGTACGAGGTTGCCGCGCACGCCGGAGTCGCGGCAGAGTCGCTCGAAGATGGCCCAGCGGCGCGGCCCGCAGGCGAGGGGCAGGGCGTTGGGCTGACTGCGCAGCGCCTCCGCGAAAGCGAGCGCCGACTCCATCGGCGCCGGTGTCGTCATGCCCCGTGGATGCGTGACGATGCCAAGGAATCTGCTCAGCACCAGCTCGCTGACGCCGTACGCCAGCTCGGAGGCGATCGTCTCCCGCAGCCAGCCTGCGTAGCGCTCGTTGCTCGGGTGCCTCAGTGCGATACGCGTAGACGAGGACGTTGACGTCGCAGAGGATCATCGCCGCTTGTGGAGCGGCAGCCCTTCGTCCATCAGCTCGCGCAGGCCGGCGTTGTCGCTGATGTCGACGCCGGGCATGAAGCCCTCGCCGGGGACACCGAACGTCGGCAGTCTCACTCGTCTGCGCTGCTCGGCTCTGTCCCCGCGCCGCACCACGATCCGCAGCGCGTCTTCCATCACCGCGGTCAGCGTCGTGCCGCGCTCGGCGGCCAGCTTCTTCGCCTCGGTCAGGAGGTGATCGTCGAGGTCGAGCGTCGTGCGCATGCAGAAGAAGTTATAAGCGATGCAGAAATCTGCATCAGCTGAGCAGCACTTCGCCACCGGCCGCGTCGAGAGCGCCGCCGAGCGCCCCGAGCAGGAAGTCGCGCAGCTCCGTTCGCGTCAGGTCGCGGTGGGTGAGCCAGTCCTCGATCGCGCCGTCGAGGAACCACAGCCACGCATGGATGGCCGCGCGCAGGCGTGGCGGCGGGGGAGCGGTGACGCCGAGCCCGTCGAGGATGCGTGCGGCCGTCCGGCCGCGGACGTCGCCCACGAGCGTGCGCACGGCCGGCACGCTGCCAGCGCTCTCCAGCAGCTTGCGATAGGCCAGCTCGTGCTGCCCGACCCACGCCAGGAAGGCGTCGAGGCTCACCGCCAGCGCCTCCGCCGGCGCGACGCCGGGCGGCGGCTCGGTGAGACGGCGGACCTGCTCGGCGGCCTGCGCGAGTGTCGCGAGGAAGAAGTCCTGCTTGCGCGGGAAGTAGTGGTAGAGCAGCGGCTTGGAGATTCCCGCCTCGCGCGCGACGCGCGCCATCGAGATCTCGTCGTACGAGTGGCGGGCGAACAGGTCGGCGCCGAGCTCCAGCAGCTGGCGGCGGCGCTCCTCGACGGGCAGGCGGGTGAAGGTCCGGCGCGGCATCGAGCCGCAGTGTAACGATCTTGCTGACCATGGGTAAATAGCGGTATGAACACTATCGACCGACGGTCAACAACTGAAGAGACGGCGGCGGTCCATGCCGAGCGCACGCCGAGCTTCCTGCTCGCCAAGCCGGAGAGGCGCGCGCTGCAGGCGATCGCCCGGCGCCTCCCGCGCTGGATCCTGCCCGACGACCTGACGCTGCTCGGAATCGCCGCCGCGGTTGCGATCTGCGCCACCTATCTGCTCTCCAACGGTGGCCGCGGCTGGCTGTGGGTCGCCAGCGCCCTGCTCGTCGTGCACTGGCTGGGCGACTCGCTCGACGGCACGCTCGCGCGCGTGCGCGACATCCAGCGCCCCCGCTACGGCTACTACCTCGACCACATCGTCGATGCCGGCGCGACCGTCGCGATCGCGATCGGCCTCGGCCTCTCGCCTTACATGCTGCTGTCGGTCGGCATGCTGCTCGGCGTCGCCTACCTGATCCTCTCGATCAACGTGTACCTCGAGAGCCAGGCGCTCGGGCGGTTCTCGATCGGCTACGGGAAGATCGGTCCGACCGAGGTGCGCGTGCTGCTGATCGCACTCAACACGGCGCTCGCGCTCGGGCTCGACATGCGTTTCGAGCTGCTGGACACCGGCCTCACGGGGCTCGACGTGGTCGGCGTGGCGCTCGCGCTTGGGATGCTGCTGGCGCTCGTCGCGCGCGCCTGGCGCAGCCTGCGCGAGATCGCGCTGGAGGAGCCAGCGGCGCGGCGCGTGTGGACTACGCGACCCGCTGCAGGAAGCCCTGCGGGTGGCAGCTGACGCCGTAGACCTCGAGGTCGCGGCGGACGCAGAAGGCGGAGCCCTGGGGCGTCGCGAGCCACTCGTCGAGGGCGGGAAGGACGCCCTCGGGCCAGTCGGGCTTGATGCGCATCCACGGCACGTCGACGCAGCCGTCCTCGACGACGAAGAAGCCGCCGGGGGCGATCAGGTCGCTGTACAGCTCCAGCGCGGCCTTCGTCGTCTCGTAGACGTGCGCGGAGTCCTCGATCACCATGCAGACGGCTCCGCGCGGGATGCACGCGCCGACCTGCTCGCGCACGGCGGCGTCGCAGACGCTGCCCTCGACGAACGAGATGCTGTCGGCCCATTGCGGGTCGCGGACGCCGACGTTGTAGCGCGCGGCGTCGAGGTCGATGTCGACCGCGATCACGCGCGGCGGGGCGGCGAGCGCGCCGTAGCCGTGCAGCGTGCGCAGGCGGTCCCGCAGCCACAGCGTGCTGGCGCCCGACTGCGCGCCCAGCTCGACGATCACGTCGGGCGCGGCGACCCACATCAGGTGCTCGTAGACGCGCAGGTCCTCGGGGAACTTCGACATCTTGATGCCGAGGTAGCGGTCGGTCGTGTGCTGGTGCGCGCGGGCGGCCCAGTAGTCGCGCAGCGGCGTGTCGGGACCGACCGAGATCGCGCGCGGGACGCTGTTCTCGACGGTGACGACGGCCGGGTCCTCGACCGGGATCGCGGTCGGGTTGCTCATCGCGCGATGCCGCGCGCATGCACGACCCAGTAGGAGGACTCGGGGTCGCGGCCGGGCTGCAGCAGCGGACTTCTCACAGCCTGGTGGTGGTGCGTCAGCTCGACGCCGGAGAAGCGGCCGCTGGCGATCGCGGCGGTCTCGAGCTCGCGCTCGAACTGCTCCAGCGGCCAGTCGTTGACGTGGTACTGGTTCATCCACGAGCCGTGGTAGACGGGGTTCGGGAACGAGCCGACGATCTCGCCGACCGCGCCGAAGGCGATCGCGAGCGCGCGCGGCGCGTCGGGCAGGTGCTCGATCACCTCGAACATGACGGCCAGGTCGGCCGGGGGGAGGGGGTGCTTGCAGAGGTCGTGGCCGTAGTCGAGCTGCTTGACGCCCGGCCACCGGGGATGCTCGTCCGCGCCGGGCTCCCACAGGTCGAAGCCGCGCACCGAGGCGGCCGACCAGCTCAGCATCTCCGAGCCGTAGCCGGTCCCGCAGCCGAGGTCGAGCACCTGCTTGCCGCCGACGAGGCCGAGCGCATAGGAGTAGCGCGAGGTGTGCTCGCTGATGATGTCCGGGCGCGGCATGCCGGGGAAGGCGCGCTCGTACATGCCCGGGTCGGGGCCGCCGAGCGTGCCGGAGCGCCGCCAGCGGGCGTCGCCGGCGGCAGCGCTCCGCGCGCCGTCGACGAGTGCGGCGAGGTTCTCGGCGGCGTCCTCCCGCTCGGGCTCGATTGCGAGCACGGCGCGCAGCAGCGCCTCCGCGTCGTCTTCTCTGCCGAGGCCGTGCGTCAGCACCGCGAGGTCGTTGAGCCACTCCAGCTCGGTCGTCTCCGCGAGCGCCTGGCGCAGCCACTCGTGCGCCTCGGCGCGGCGGCCGTCCTCCAGCGCCGCGAGCGCCTTCTCCCGCCAGCCGGCGGCGAGGCCGGCGTCCGTGATCGTGCTCATGAGCAGAGGATCGGACGGGCGGAGCCGGTCTTGAGCGGCGCGACGGCCGCGAGCAGCGCGTCCACGCGGTGACGGAAGGTGTGTGCGGCGAGCACCTGCGCACGGCCGGCGGCGGCGCGCTGCGCCCGCTGCGCCGGGTCGGCGAGCAGCTCGGCGATCCTCGCGTGCAGCTGCTCGCGTGTGCGGTACGTGACGACGGCGTCGCCGAAGCGCGCCTCCAGCTCGGGCAGATGGTCGCTGACGACGAGTGCCCCGCAGGCGAGCGCGTCGAAGACGCGGTTGGAGACGATCCCCTGCTCGCGCATGTCGTCCCAGTGGTCGTTCAGCACGATCGCGGCGGAGCTGTACGCACGCCGCACCTCGTCGTTGCGCAGGTGCTGCCCGACGACGAGGCCGGGCGGCAGGACGCGGCCCCAGCCCTGCCCCCAGACGGCGAGGTCGCGGTCGGTGGGGAGGAGGTCTCGCAGAATCGGGCGGAAGATCCCGCGCGAGTTGCCGACGAACACGAGCTCGCGCTCGTGCGCGCGATCGCGGTCGGGGAAGAAGACGACGGGGTCGGTCGCCTGCTCGACGACCACGACCGGCGTGCTCGTCCGGCGCGCGAGCTCCTCCGCGTGCCGCGCGGACGGCGTCGCGACGAGGTCGAAGGCGTCGCACTCGGCGATCGTCAGCAGATCCGGGTGGCTGATGTTCCAGAGCACGCTCAGCTCGTCGCGGCCGGGGTCGCGCCGGGGCACGTACGGCGACAGCCCGCGCAGGTGGATCGTCACGTCGGCCGGCGGGCGGTCGGGTGCGTCCCACTCGGCGAGCACCTCGATGCGCGCGTCGTGGCCGCGACGCACCAGCTCGTCGGCGAGCGCGCGCGCGAAGTGCGTATCGCCCCAGCGCTCGGCTCCGTCCCAGCGCTGCGGGCAGATCTGGATCGAGACCGCCAGCGGCGCGCCGAATCCGTCGTGCGACCAGCGGCGCTCGGCGAGCGCGCGCAGCGTTTGCATGTCCTGCGCGGTCGCGCGCGGATGGCCGGCGAGCGCGCGGTCGGCGTGGCGATCGCTCAACAACGCGTGCGCCTCTCGCGCGAGCGCCGTCTCGGCGGGCGTGCCCGCCGTCGCCGGCACGAGCGCGAGGTCGTGCTCGCTGTCGGCGCCGAGGCCGGCGGCGTCGAGCGCCTGCGCGAGCCGCGTGTGCACCCCTTCGAGGTCATCCTCGTCGGCGACGATCGCGAGCGTCGCCTCGTCGTCGGGTTCGAATGCGGCGGCCCAGGCGCGCAGCAGCGCCGGGTCCTCGCACAGCTCGGCGGCGTCCGCGACGGCGACGAACGCGCGCGCGCCGTCGAGCAGGACCCCGCTCCCGCCCACCGGCGCGTGGAAGCGCTCCCGCTGGACAGTGTCCTGGATCGTGGTCGCATGAGAGCCCTGAAGCAGGACGCTTGCGTGGTCGTCACGGGGGTCGAGCACGCGGGCGCGGCCTGCGTGGCGTGCACGGCCCGCGGCGTCGGGCGAGCGCAGCGCCGCCGTCAACTCATCGAACGCCCGCGTCCGCTCCGCGCCGGTCGGCTCCCGGTCGGCGCCGGGCCGGCCGCGAGCGGCCTCGAACAGTGCGGCGCTCGCCGGCTCGAACGGGTCCGCCGCCATCGCCTTGACGGCGGCGCGGGCGGCGGCGGCCGGCTCGGCGTCGAGCTGCGCTCGAGCGCGGTCGCGCAGCGCCGCGGCCTCCGCGCGGTCGAGTCCGTCGACCGGCACGACGCTCGCCTGCGCGATCCCGCGCACCTCCGCGACCTTCGCGAGGAAGCCGCCGAAGCGCGCCCACGCGAGCGCCAGCTCGTCGAGCGTCGCGTTCGACAGGTCGAGGCCACGCAGCAGCAGACGGCGGACTCTCAGGTCGCGCTCCCACAGGCGGATCGCGCGCTCGGACTGCGCGTCCTGCGCGCTGACGTTGTCGCCGTGGATGCGGTACTGCGCGACCGGCTCCCGCAGGGCGTCGACCTCGTGCGTGGACGCGACGTGCGCGGCGAGCCACCAGTCGCGGCACCACGCCCACGCGGGCGTCGGCGGGATCGCCTGCGCCAGCTCGGTGCGCAACGTGATTGAGGACGTCGTCGCCTCGTTCTGCGACAGCAAGCGGCCGAGCGCGCGGCCGACGACGGGCAGCTCGCCGTACCAGTCGTATTTCGACGGCCGCGTGCGGCGGCCGGCGCCGTCGATCACCTCCATGTCGCCGTGCACGAGCCCGACGGCCGGCCGCCGCTCCAGCAGCTCCACCTGCCGCGCAAGCTTGTCCGGCAGCCACACGTCGTCGGCGTCGAGCAGCGAGATGTAGCGACCGCGGGCGCGGGCGATCGCGCGATTCGTCGCGGCGGACGGCCCCTCGTTCTGCTGGTGCAGCACGGTGATCGCGTCGCCGAATGACGCCAGCACGGTCGCCGTCTCGTCCGTCGAGCCGTCGTCGACGACGACCACCTCCAGCGCGGCCGCGCCGCCCGGCACGCCTTCCTGCTGCAAGGCGCTGCGCACCGCCGCCTCGACGTACGCGCCGTAGTCGTACGCGCATACCACGCAAGTGACGAGCGGCTCCATCCCCTATTGGATCGGTCGCAGGAGAGTGTGCTTGAGCGGGAGGCGAGGGCTGGCGGACGCCGGGTTTCCGATGTCCGGAGCGCTCGCCGTAGGTTCGGTGGGCGCTGAACGCGTGCCGTCCGACGCAGCGGCAACGATGAAAACGGGTTCACATCCCGACCCATCAGCGGTGCGTCCCGGTCGGTCCCTTCCCCGACCGGGGCGTATCGCCCGCTCAGGCAGCGATCGGGGGCGTGGGGGTAGCGTCGGCGGCGCGGCGCGCGACGGCTTCGGCAAGCGCGTGGGCGTCGAGCGTGACGACGGTGCTGCCGGTCGCGCGGGCCAGGCGCTCGTGGCCGGCGCAGGCCGGGTGCAGCGGGATGTAGGCGTCCATCGCGGCGTGCAGGCGCGTGTCGCGCTCGGCGCTCGCCGGCTCGAGCAGGACGGTCACGTCGGCGGCGGCGTCGAGGTCGGCGCCGCTCGCCTGGCAGGCGGCGAGCACGCGCTGCTCGATCGCCGCGGGTGCGCCGTCGACCGCCGGGTCGGCGAGCAGGTAGAGGCAGGCGCTCGTGGCGGGCGTCGTCGCGGCGCACCACTGCGCCAGCAGCATCGCGAGCCGGTCGGCGCCGCGCCAGGCGGGCGTCGCGAGCACGTGGAGGCTGACCTGCTCGGCAAGCGGCCACGGCTCCGCTGCGGCAGGATCGGCGCTGCGCGGAGTCCGGGCGGCGAGTGCGCGCAGCCGCTCGGCCGGATCGCTCGGCCGCACGACGACGCGCTCCGAGCCGAGGCCGGCGGCGATCCAGCCCTCGCGGGCGCCCTCGTCCGCGACCCACAGCTCGTCGAGCGGGGGGAGCGGTGCCTGCGCGGCGTCCGCCGGCTGCACGACGACCAGGCGGCCGGAGCTGGCGACGCGCCCGGCCGGCGGCCACGCCGTGCGCAGCTCGACGTCGGCGGCGTGGGGGAGCGGCGGGTCGGCGCTGCCGAGGCGCTGGATGCGCGCACCGGCCAGCGGCTCGACGTCGCCCTCGCACAGCACCGCGAGCTCGTCCGGTTCGGCGTCGACCGGAACGAGGCCCGGGCGGTTGCCGGCGTAGTACGCCTCCAGCTCGTCCACGTACGCGTCGAACGCGTGCGGCGCCTCGATGCCGCCCTGCAGCCGCTCCAGCAGCCCCGGCTCGGCGGAGAGCCGATCCAATGCGGCCGCGAGCGCGTCCACGGAGAGCGGATCGACCACGAGCCCGTCGACCCCGTCGCGCACCGCCTCGGGAAGCCCGCCGAGCCGCGGCACGACCAGCGGCACGCGCGCGGCGAGGCACTCGGCGGCCGCCAGCGGCGCGCAGTCCCACCACATCGACGGCAGCACCGCCACGTCCACGCCCGCCAGCACGTCCTCCAGCTCGTCCGTCGCGAACGTGCCGCGCAGCTCGCACACCCCGCGCACATCCAAAGCGCGCAGTCTCGGCGCGAACACGTCGGGCACCTCGCCGTGGATCAGCACGCGCACCGGCGTCCGCGTCCGCTGCGCCGCCTCGATCAGCAGCTGCGGACCCTTGTGCGGATAGGCGGAGCCGAGGAAGGCGACCGTCAGGGGTCTGTCGGGACCCGCCGCGCGGCCGGGCCGGCGATCGCGCCCGAGCCGCTCCCACAGCGTCGTGTCGTGGGGCATCCCCTGTCGCACGACGTCGACCATCTCGGCCGGGTAGCCCGCCCCGAGCAGCGTGCGCCGCACCGCCTCCGACACCGCCAGCACGCCCGTCACCCCGCGCGACATGCGCGCGCGGATCTCCGCGAGCCGCCGCGCATACGCCGACGGGTCCTGCCCGCCGGTGCACGTCGCGCAGCGGCGCCCGTCGCCGGGGCCGGCGCAGATCGTGCCGTCGGCCGTCATCAGGTAGGCGCGCGGGCAGATCAGCCAGTAGTTGTGCGTCGTGAACCAGCTCGGGACGCCGCGCGCCGCCGTCTCGTCGATCAGCGCCGCGCCGAGGTTGTGGAGGTTGTGGAAGTGGACGACGTCGGGCGCGACGCGATCCAGCTCGGCCGCGAAGGCGGCGGTGATCGGCGGGTCGTCGAGCTCGCGCAGCGGCCGCTCGCGGTCCCACAGCCCGTGCGGGCGGTTGTGCACGCCGACGAGCCGCACGCCGTCCTCCTCCCACTCGGCGACGTGGTAGGCCGGCTGCCCGGGGGCGGGCTTGACGGCGGCGTGGAAGACAGTCACCTCCCAGCCGCGCCGCGCGAGCTCCTTCGCGGCGAGGCGCGGGACCGTCGTCCCGCCGCCGGGGTCGTTCCAGCCGAACGCGGTCATCAGCAGGCGGCGCGCCATCGCACCGGGTGATCGACGCGGGCGTGCGCGGGTTGAGCGGGGAGCGTCCTGCTCCGGGCTCGCGCTGCGAGGACAGGGCAGGACGCTTCGCGGCCGAGCCCCGACGCCCGGTCCCCGTCGCGACGAGGACCCTGCTGCGAAGATCCGCGGCGTGACGCCCCGTCGCAGACCGCCGTCGCGCACACGCGCCGCCGTGCGCCGTCGCCGGGCCGCGCTGGCGGCGGTTGCGCTGACGGCGCTGCTGCTGGGCGTGGCGATCGCGGCGCTCGGCGACGGCGGGTCGGACGGTGGCGCGCGGGCGGGTGGGACGGCGCCTGGCGGCGCCGCTCCCGGCGAGGAGGCCGCTCCCGTTCCGAGCGCGCTCGAGCAGGCGCGCGCGGACGTCGCGCGCATGCCGCTGCAGCGGCAGGTCGGCCAGCTGCTGATCGTCTCCTTCGACGGGACGCGCGCGCCCGGCTACGTGCTCGGCGCGCTGCGCGAGGGTCGCGTGGCCGGCGCGATCCTGTTCGGCGGCAACGCGCCGTCGGTCGCGTCCGTGCACGCGCTGACCGGGAGCCTCGAACGGGCGACGCGCGGCGGGCCGCCGCCGATCGTCTGCCTCGACCAGGAGGGCGGCGCGATTCGCACCCTGCAGTTCGCGC
This sequence comes from Conexibacter sp., assembly GCA_045805465.1. GTDB lineage: Bacteria > Actinomycetota > Thermoleophilia > Solirubrobacterales > Solirubrobacteraceae > Conexibacter. The sequence continues at coordinate 25,643 of JBJMLB010000044.1, forward strand.
CCGCGGCGGTCGGCCAGGCGGGCCAGTCGACGCCGGCCGTCGCAGCCCGCGCGGCGACCGCGACAGCGCGGGCGCTGCATGCCGTCGGCGTGAACGTGGTGCTCGGCCCGGTCGCCGACCTCGCGGCCGGCACGCGCGGGTCGGTGATGGCGAGCCGCGCCTACCCGGGCGGGGCCGCTCGCGTCGCCGCGTCCGTGCGCGCGGCGGTCAGCGCCTACCGCGAAGCCGGCGTGCTGCCCGTCGCCAAGCACTTCCCCGGCCTCGGCGGCGCGACGACGAACACCGACCAGGCCGCCGCGCGCGTCGGCCGCACGCGCGCGCAGCTCGCCGCGGACCTGCAGCCGTTCCAGGCCGCGCTCGCCGTCGGCGTGCCGCTCGTGATGCTCGGGCACGCGCGCTATCCGGCGCTCGACGCCCACCGCATCGCGTCGCAGTCGCACGCGATCGCGACGGATCTCCTGCGCGGCGAGCTCGGCTTCGACGGCGTCGTGATGACGGACTCGCTGGAGGCGCACGCCGCGCTCGCGGGTACCGGAGCCCGCCCGCCCCGCGACGTCGGCGCGGCGGCGGTGCGCTCCCTCCGCGCCGGCGCGGATCTGCTGCTGATGACCGGCCCGGGGTCGCTCCCGCTCGTGCGCGACGCCGTGATCGCGCAGGCGCACCGTTCGCCCGCCTTCCGCGCACGCATGCTCGACGCCGCCGCACGCGTGCTCGCGCTGCGGCGCACGTTGCCGCTCGACTGACGCCGGTGATCCTGCAACGCTCTTGCCGTGGCGGGCACGGGGCACGACACATCGGGAGGAGCCAACTCGCGCGCGTCGGTGAGCGGCGCCGGCTGGAACTGCCCGACGAGCGGGGAGCTGAGAGACCTCAGACCGCGCAAGCCGTTCTCATGGCTGGACCCGCGTCCGCTGATCTCCTCGCGCAACGACAAGATCGCGCGCGCGAGACTGTTCGGCGGTGACCCGACGAACGACGAGCGCCGCCGCTGGATGACGTCGCTCGGGCTGTCGGACCCGCACATCGATCGCAGCGACCTGGATGAGCGCGTGTCGTTCGTGCTCGCAGGCGACACGGGCGAGGGGGACATGTCGCAGTACGTGACGATCCCGCTGCTGGACCGTCTCTCGGCGCAGACCGACTTCATGGTGATTGCGAGCGACGTGATCTATCCGGCCGGTGGCGCGGCAATGTACGTGCAGAACTTCTACGACGTCTACGACGGCTACAGACGTCCGATCTACGCGGTCCCGGGAAACCACGACTGGTACGACGGCCTCGGCGGTTTCATGTTCCACCTGTGCGGGGTGGAGACGACGCCGCCGGCGCCGAAGCCGCGGCTGCTCAGCCGCGCCGGGCTGCGCGAGCTGCTGTGGCACCGGCCGCCGCGGCTCGGCGGCGTCACGCTCGCCGACCTGCGCGCGCGGCGCGACGCACGGCCGGCGTCCGGCCAGCCTGCGCCGTACTGGCTGCTCGACACCGGACCGCTCCAGCTCGTCGGGATCGACACCGGCATCACCGGCGGGATCGACCGCGACCAGGCGGCGTGGCTGCGCCGCGTCTCGGCCGCCTCGCCCAAGCCGAAGATCCTCGTGACGGGCAAGCCGCTCTACGTCGACGGGAGACGTCACGCGGGCGCGATCGAGGGCGAGCCGGGCAGATCGGTCGACGACGTCGTGCGCGACCCGGCGCACAACTACGTCGCTGCGATCGGCGGCGACATCCACAACTACCAGCGCTATCCGGTCGAGGTCGGAGCGGGGCGCACGATCCAGTACCTCGTCAGCGGCGGCGGTGGCGCGTTCATGCACGCGACCCACACGATCCCCAGGATCGCGCTCGACGGCGTGAGCGAGAACGCGTTCCGCTGCTACCCGCTGCGCGGCGACTCGCTGTCGTTCTACAGCCGGCTGTACGAGCGCAAGTGGCCCTTCGTCCACGATGTCGAGCTCGACCCCGTGCAGGCGGCGGCGTACATGGCCGAGCGCCTCGACGTCACGCCGACCAAGGCCGACGCCCGTGGCGTCGAGATCACCCAGCGCACGTGGCGAGCGGCCGAGCAGATCTTCCCGCTGCCGGGCCAGAACAAGCGCGGCCTGCTGCAGTCGCTCTTCTCGGAGTACTTCGACTGGAACGACCCGCCGCTGTTCAAGCACGTGCTGCACGTCGAGGCGTCCGACGCCGAGCTCCGCATCCGCTGCCTCGCCGCGACCGGCTGCGCCGGCAGAGAGGCGGGCGTGCTGGAGGACCACCTCGTCGCCGCGCCGGACGCGGACGGAATCTGGCAGTGGCGCGTCGTCGAGCCCTGAGCCAGCCGCTGGGCCGTCGGGCTCTCCGGTTCGTCTACGCGGCGGCGAAGTGTCCTGTCCTGGCGTCGCAGGACAACACCAGAGCAGGACACTTCGCCGAGGCGCGCCGAACCGCTCGACGGCGGAGCTCGACGAGGCGCCCCCCCGCAGCCCGCTCCGGCCGCCTGACCTCGCTAGGCTCCGCGCCATGCCAGAGCTGCTGCACCTGCTGGTCTACGAGTACGTCGAGAACATGACCGAGCGCCGCGCCCCGCACCGCGATGCGCACCTCGCGCTGATCCAGCGCTACCGGGCTGACGACCGCCTCGTGATCGCCGGTGGTATCGGCGTGCCGGTCCACGGCGGCCTGCTCGCCTTCCGCGAGGCGTCCGACGCCGAGGCCTTCGCGGCCGACGACCCGTACGGGGCCGCCGGCCTGATCGTCAGCTCGCGCGTCGAGCCCTGGGCCGTCGTGACTTGAGTCCAAGGATCGAGAGCCTGGATTTCGAGACTCTCGCGTCGCGCCGTACTCCCGCAGTTCGTCTCGGTTACGGCAACCGTCCCGCCCACCGCGTCGACGCAGCCGCGGCGCCGAGCAGCAGGATGAGGCCGCCGACGGCGAAGGCGGCGGTGACCTCGCGATGGACGTCGCGGGTGCCGAGCTGGGAGCCGAGCGTCTTGTAGATCGAGGACAGCTGCTGGTCGTCCTGGGCGGAGAAGCTGCGGCCGCCGGAGGCGTCGGCGACGCGCTTCAGCAGCTCGGGGTCGGGCGGGACCGACAGCAGCGGCGGCCCGAAGCCGGGGTTCGGCACGGTCGCGTCGCGCGTGCCGAGCGCGACGGTGTAGACAGGGATTCTCAGCGAGCGTGCGGTTTCGGCGACGCCGACCGGGTCGCGGCCGACCGTCGTCGTGCCGTCGGACAGCAGCACGATCGCCGACGGCGGGCGTCTGCCGTCGACCCCCTTGGGCTCGCGCTCGAGCGTGTCGAGCGCGACCTGCAGCGCGTCGCCGGTCGCGGTCCCGCCGTCGGCGATCTGCGCGTCGATCATCCGCCGCACGAGCGCGTGGGCGCGCGTCGGCGCCTGCGTCCCGTCCGGCACGTCGGAGAACGTCGTCACGCCGACCCGCACGCCATGCGGGAGCTGGTCGAGGAACGTGTGCGCCGCGCGCTTCGCCGCCGCCAGGCGGGTCGGGTCGACGTCCTCGGCCATCATCGAGCGTGAGTGGTCGGTCACCATCATGATCGAGGCGCGCTCGACCGGCACCGCGACCGTCCGCTGCGGCTTCGCCAACGCCAACGCGAGCGCCGCGATCGACGCGAGCAGCAGCCCGATCGGCAGTGCGCGCCGCCACGCCGGCGTGCGCCCGGCGGCGAGCGCGAGTGTCGCGGCGGCGGGGAAGCGGACCGCGTATCTGCGCGCCCGGCGCCGCGAGGCGAGCTGTGCCAGGAGCGCGAGCGGCACGAGCAGCAGCGCGAGCAGCAGCAGCGGCTGACCAAAGCTCATCGCAGTCGCTTCCCCAGCTCTTGCAGCCAATCGCCCTCCGTCGACAGCGCCACGTGCTCGACCTCCAGCCGCCGCAGCTCGCGCGCGACCAGCGCGCGGCGCTCGGCCTCGAGCGCAGCGAAGCGCTCGCGCACCTGCCGGCGCGAGGTGTCGACCTCGACCCGCGCGCCTGACTCGGGGTCGACGAGCGACAGTCGTCCGACCGCTGGGATCGAGGCCTCGCGCGGGTCGCCGACCTCGATCGCCATCACGGAGTGGCGCGCGCGCAGCGCGCCCAAGGGCCGCGTCCAGTCGTCTTGGTCGCGGAAGTCGGAGATCAGCACCACGAGCCCCGCCTGCGTCGCGACCTTGCCGGTGCGGCGCAACGCGTCGGCCAGGGCGTGGCGATCGGGGCGGCCGTCCGGCGCGCAGCCCTCCGCCAGCGCGCGCCGCAGCGCGATCACGCCCGGCTTCGAGGCGCGCGGCGGCACGAGCCGCGGGCGCCCGGCGCCGAACGTCATCAGCGCGACGCGCCCGGCGCGCCGTACCGCGAGCCGCCCGAGCACCTGCGCCGCGCCTTCGGCGACGTCCCACTTCAGCCGGTCCGCCGTCCCGAACGCCATCGAGGGGGAGGCGTCGACCACGATCCACGTCGTCAGCGTGCGCTCGGGCACGTGCAGCCGCACGTGCGGCACGCCCGTGCGGGCGGTCGCGGCGGCGTCGATCTGGCGCACGTCGTCGCCGACCTCGTAGGGCCGCAGCTGGGCCAGCTCGGTGCCGGCGCCGAGCCCGGCGGCTCTGCGGTCGCCGGGCAGCGCGCCCGCGGCGCGACGGGCGATCACGAGGTCGAGTCCCGCGATCAGCCCGTGCGGCAGCGGCCCGGGGCCCTGGCGCGCGGCCGGTGGGCGCAATGCGCTCATGCTCAGGCGGCGGCCGTCCGGCGGCCGGCGAGGTGGTCTGCGGGCGGCTCCTCGACCGTCGCCAGCACGCGCTCGAGGATCTCGTCGGCCGTCACGTCCTCGGTCAGCGCGTCGTAGGACAGCACCAGCCGGTGGCGCAGCACGTCGGGCGCGAGGTCGCGCACGTCGGCCACCGCCACGTAGCCGCGGCCGCGCAGCAGCGCCAGCGCGCGCGCCGCCTGCACGAGCCCGATCGGCCCGCGCGGCGAGGCGCCGAACTCGATGAACGCACCGACGTCCTCGAGCCCGTAGCGCTCCGGCCGCCGCGTCGCGTCCGCCAGCGCGACCGCGTACGCGATCACCTCGCGGTCGACCAGCACCGCGTCGATCGCGCCTCTGAAGCGCTCCAGGTCCGCCAGCGCCAGCCGCTCCCGCACCTCCGCCGGGCGCCCGAGCGAGCGGTCCACGACGGCCGCCTCCTCGCCCATCGTCGGGTAGTCGACGACGACCTTCATCAGGAAGCGGTCGACCTGCGCCTCCGGCAGCGGGTAGGTGCCCTCGGACTCAATCGGGTTCTGCGTCGCGAGCACGAGGAACGGGTGGGGGACGGGGAACGTCTCGCCGCCGATCGTCACCTGCTGCTCCTGCATCACCTCGAGCAGCGCCGACTGCACCTTCGCGGGCGCGCGGTTGATCTCATCGGCGAGCAGGAAGTTGCCGAACACGGGGCCGAGCTCGGTCTCGAACCTGCCGGTGTCGGGCCGGTAGACGCGCGTGCCGACGAGGTCGGCGGGGACGAGGTCGGGCGTGAACTGGATGCGTGTGAAGGAGCCGCCGAGCACCTGCGCGAGCGTCTTGACCGTCAGCGTCTTCGCGAGGCCGGGCACGCCCTCCAGCAGCACGTGGCCGCCGGCCAGCAGGGCGACGAGCAGGCGCTCGAGCATCGCGTCCTGCCCGACGATCACGCGCTTTATCTCGTGCAGTGCCTCCTCGAGCACGTCGCGCGGGTCCTCTCGGCGCGGCGCGCGGCTCTCGATGGTGGGATCGTCGGACATCGGGGTCTCTCGCTCCTTGTCTCGTGGTCAGATCAGCCGGCCGAACCAGCGCAGCGACAGGCCGGCGCCGGCCAGCAGCAGGATCAGGGCGCCGCCCGCGAACGCGGTCGTCACCTGGCGGTGCTCGTCGCGGCGGCCGAGCTGGGAGCCGAGCCGCTCGTAGACGGCGTCGAGCCCGTCCGTCGTGGCGGCTGTGAAGGTCTCCCCGCCGGAGGCGTGGGCGATCGCGGCGAGCGCCTGCGGGTCAGGCGGGACGCGCTCGGTTCTCCGCTCGCCACCTCTGCCGGGCACCTGGATCGTGCCGTGGTCGGTGCCGAGCGCGACGGTGTAGATCGGGATGTGCAGTCTCGCCGCCTGCTGCGCCGTCGCGACCGGATCGCGGCCGTAGGTCGAGGTGCCGTCGGAGATCAGCACGATCGCACCGGGCGGCCGTCTGCCGCCCTCGCCGGGGGTGTTGCGCAGCGCGGTCATCGCGCTCGCGATCGCCTCGCCCGTCGCGGTGCCGCCGCTGACCGCCATGCGGTCGATCGCGGCGCGCACGTCGCCGCGGCTGCGCGTCGGGCTCTGCAGCACGACGGCGTGGTTGTTGAAGGCAAGCACGCCGACGTTCACGCCCGCCGGCACGCGGTCGACGAACGCGCGCGCCGCGCGCTTGGCGGCGATCAGCCGGCTCGGCTGCACGTCTGTCGCCAGCATCGAGCCGGAGACGTCGGTCGCGAGCACGATCGCGGCGTGCTCGACCGGCACCGCGACGGTCCGCTGCGGCCGCGCGGCGGCAAGCACGAGCAGCGCGAGCGCCAGCGCGAACGCGAGCATCGGCAGGTGGCGGCGCCAGCGCGGACGGCGCGGCGCGACCGATGGCAGCAGCTGCGGCGCCGCGAACGCCGCCGCGGCGGCGCGCCGCGCGCGCTGCTGCAGCGCGTACCAGACGACCAGCAGCGGCAACGCGATCAGCGCGAGCAGAACAAGCGGTGCCCCGAAGCTGACGGCGAGGCTCACGGGATCCGCGCGGGTCGCTTCCCGAGTCTGGCGTGCAGCGTGAGCGTGCGGCCGTCGCGTTCGACTTCGATGACGACTCTGTCGCCCGGCTTGTCGTCGCCTATCGCGGCTGCGACGTCCTCGGGATCCTGGACCGGCTGACCGTCGATCTGTTTGATCACGTCGCCTCTCTTGACGCCGGCGCGCGCGGCGGGCCCGCCGCTGACGACGTCCGCGACCTCAGCCCCGTCGGGGTGCGTCGGGGAGGCGGGGGTGGTGGTGACGCCGAGCCACGGGCGCGGGATCGCCTCGCCTCTCTCCAGCCGCGGCACGATCTGGCGCACCGTGTTGGAGGGGACGGCGAAGCCGATGCCGATGTTGCCGGCCACGCCGGCTGTGGCGATCTGCGAGTTGACGCCGATCACGTTGGCGCCGTCGTCGAGGAGGGGGCCGCCGGAGTTGCCGGGGTTGATCGGCGCGTCGGTCTGGATCACGTCGTCGATCGCGAAGCCGTTGGGGGATTGGATCGAGCGTCCGAGGCCGGAGACGATCCCCTCGGTCGCGGTGCGGTCGAGCCCGAACGGGTTGCCGATCGCGACGACGAGGTCGCCGACCTCGACTGAGCGCGAGTCGGCGAATCTGAGCGCCTTCGCGCCTCTCGGCACGCGACTGGGATCGACGGAGACGACGGCGAGGTCGCTGGAGGGGTCGACGCCGAGCACGTCGCCGTCGATTGCGTCGCCGTCCTGGCCGAAGCGCACGAGCACGTGCGTGGCGGTGCCGACGACGTGCGCGTTCGTGACGAGCATGCCCTGCTCGTGGTCGATCAGGAAGCCGGTGCCCTCGCCGACATTGGTGCGGACGGAGACGACGGCCGGGCTCGCGGCGGCGTAGATCGCACCCGGACGCGTCTCGCCTCTGTGGGGCTTGATCGGCTCGCTCGCGACGGCCGGCAGCGGATCGGGGCCGCTGTCGCGCCCGCCGTCGAGCAGCATCCCGGCGGCGAACGCGCCGCCGGCGATCGCCGCCGCGGCAAGCATCGCGCCGAGCAGCCAGGTCAGGCGGCGGGGGCCGCCGCCCGAGCGCCCTTGCGCACCGGCATCCGGTGCGTCGGCGGCGCCGGGCGCCTGCGGCTGGGATGGGCGACGCAGCTCGGCGGTGCCTTCGGCCGCGTCGCGCGCCCGCTCGGACTCGTCACGCCAGCCGCCCGTCCACAGATGTCTCGGAGATCCCATTCGCCGTACGAGAGTAGTGGGGAACGTAATGCCCGATTAAGCCGTCTACTGCGCACGGCCGGCGCAGCCCGGCGGCTATGCGACCGGCTCGGAGGCGCTCGTCAGGCGCTCCAGCTGCTCTGCGCTCAGCTCCAGCCGTGCGCTGGGGAGCAGCTCCGCGAGCTGCTCGGGCGTGCGCGCGCTCGCGATCGGCGCGAGCACCGTCGGCTGCGCTCGCAGCCACGCGAGCGCGTCGGCCGCGACGCTCGTCGCGTGCGCGGCGGCGACCTCGTCGAGCGCTGCGAGCACGGCGATCCCGCGCGCGTCGAGGTATGCGCGCGCATCCTCGGCGCGGTCGCTCGCGGGCGGCGTGCCGTCCGGGCGGTACTTGCCGGTCAGGAAGCCCTCCGCGAGCGCGCAGTAGGGCAGCACGGCGAGTCCCTCGCGCGCCGCCAGCTCCGCGAGCGGCCCCTCGTAGGCGCCGCGCTCGACGAGGTTGTAGTGCGGCTGCAGGGCGGCGTAGCGCGCGAGCCCCTCGCGATCGGAGATCGCGAGCGCCTCGGCGAGGCGCTCCGGCGTGTAGTTGGAGGCTCCGATCGCGCGCACCTTGCCCTCGCGCACGAGCGCGTCGAAGGCGCGCAGCGTCTCCTCCAGCGGCGTGCCGGGATCGTCGAAGTGCGCGTAGTAGAGGTCGATGCGGTCGGTCCGCAGGCGTCTCAGCGAGGCCTCCGCGTGGCTGCGGATCGTCTCCGGAGCGAGCCCGTCGCCGTCTGCGCCGACCTTCGTCGCCACGACGAGCTCGTCGCGGTTGCCGCGCGCGGCCATCCAGTCGCCGATGATCGCCTCCGACTCGCCGCCCTTGTGGCCGGGCACCCAGCGCGAGTAGGCATCCGCCGTGTCGACAAGCGCACCGCCGGAGGCGGCATAGGCGTCGAGCACGGCGAAGGAGCGGGCTCTGTCGGCGGTCCAGCCGAACACGTTGCCGCCGAGGCAGAAGGGGAGAACGTCGCGGTCGATGCCGCCGATGCGGGTGGGGGCGATGCCAGATGAGGTCATGCGCGCGACGCTAGCGCGCGCAGCCGGAAAATGACGGTCGCGTGATCGCCGTCATCCTGCCGTCAGACGAACCGAGATGCCGAACGGGTCGGTGACGACCGCCGCGTCGCGCTCCTCGCGCAGCGCGTAGCCGGCCTCGGCGACCTGCCGCGTCACGCGCTCGCGCGCTTCACGGCTCGCGAAGCGGATCGCGAAGTCGCGCAGCCCGCGCGAGGCCGGATCGGCGGGCGGGCCGCCGGCGCTCGCCCAGGTGTTGAGCCCGAGATGGTGGTGGTAGCCGTCGGCCGCGACGAACAGCGCGCCCGGATAGACGCGCACCATCACGTCGAAGCCGATCGCGCCGACGTAGAAGGCCTCGGCCGCGGAGAGGTCGCTCACCTGCAGGTGGACGTGACCGAGCGTCGTGCCAGTCGGCATGCCGGTGTCGGTGCCGGCATGCCGACTAAGCGTGCCGGGGTCGTCCGCGGGCGCGGCGGCGAGCAGCGCGCGCGCGTCGGCCGGCCGCTCCGCGCCGTCCGCCAGCTCCCCGAGCAGGTTGTCGAGGTCGAGTGGGAGCGTCGCCATCGCCAGCTCGCCGTTCTCGGCGCGCCGCCACTCCTCGCGCGGCCGGTCGCGGTAGAGCTCGATCCCGTTCCCCTCCGGATCGGAAAGGTAGAGCGCCTCGCTGACGAGGTGGTCGGAGGCGCCGTCGAGCCGCCAGCCGGCAGCGGCCACGCGCCGCAGCGCCTCGGCCAGCGCGCGTCGGTCGGGCACGAGCAGCGCGAGGTGGAAGAGGCCGCTCGACCGGCGGGCCGGCGGCGGCGCGGCCGCGTCCGCAACGAGCTCGACGAGCGCGCGGCGGGCGGGATCGGAGCCGGCTCCGAGGCGCACGGTGCCGTCGTCGGCCTCGCCGAGCCGCCGCAGTCCGATCACGCGCTCGTAGAACGCGACCGTGCCGCGGACGTCGGCGACGGCGAGCCGGACCGGGCCGAGGGCGAGTGAGGGGGACAGGGCGGACATCTGTTGCGCGCACAACTATACGTGCCGGACCAAGTATCCATAAACACTCCTCCTCCGTTAACCCTCCTCTAAGGCTGCATGGGCACAAATTGATCATGCAGCCAGAGTCCGCGCAGTGACACGACGGTGAGCAGCGAGCTGATCGCCGCCTACGCGGGCGGCTCCTTCGCCCAGGCGGCGCTCGTCGCCGGCGGTGCCGTGCGGTGCGTCCCGCCGTCCCTGCGCGCGCTGCGCCACCCGCTGTTCGCCGCGCTGCCGCTGCTCGGGCTCGTGGGCGTCGTCCTGTGGCTGCGCGCCGCGCCCCAGCAGGCCGGTGCGCTCGCGAAGATCGCGCTGCTCGGCGTCCCGCTGCTCGCGCTGATCGCCGCCGCGCGTACCGGCCCGGTCGCGTTCGCGCTCGTCGTCGCGATGGTCGTGGTGACGGTCCGCGACAACCACTCGATCGCCGGCCAGATCGCCGCGCTCGGCTTGATCGCCGCGAGCTGCACGGTGCTGGGGGCGCTGCTCGTGGCAGTCACGCCGGCGCGCTGGCTCGGCCTCGGCATCGCGGCGACCGCGGCCGTCGACCTCGTGCTCGTCGCGAGCGGCTTCCTCGACCCGGCCACGCTCGCGCTCAACAGCGCGGGCGTGACCGAGTCGCTGCCGCAGCTGCAGCGCGTCGAGCTCGGCCCGCTCACGATGGGCTACGCGGACCTGTTCCTGCCGGCGCTGGTCGGCGCGCTGCTCGCCACGCGCGCCCGCACACGCCACTGGGTCGCGCTGCTGACGCTGTGCTTCGCGCTCGCCGCGGGCTCGATCTTCCTCGTAGTCGACCGGCTGCCGGCGACGGTGCCGGTCGCGCTCGCCCTGCTCGTCGTCGAGGGCGCCGGCGCTATCGTGCCGCCATGGCGCGCGGCGGACGGCTCGGCGAAGTCGACCTGACCCAGTCGCTGAGGGCGAGGAGGCGGACGTGCGCCTGCTCGCAGCGCAACGGCGCATGCTGACGCTGCGCTTGCAGCTCGCCGGGCTGATCGGCGGCGAGGAGAGACGGCACGGCCCGCCGCTGCTCGTGCTGTTTGAGGGCTGGGACGCGTCCGGCAAGGGCGGCGCGATCAGGCGGCTCGTCGCTCCGCTCGACCCGCGCCACGTGCGCGTCGCGCAGTTCGCCGCGCCGACCGAGGACGACAAGCGCCATCACTTCCTGTCGCGCTTCTGGCCGGCGCTGCCGGGCTGGGGCGGCATGGCCGTGCTCGACCGCTCGTGGTACGGCCGCGTGCTGGTCGAGCGGGTGCGCGGGCTTGCGAGCGAGGCGGAGTGGCTGCGCGCCTACGACGACATCGCCGCATTCGAGCGGATGCTCGCGGGCGACGGCACCGTGCTCGTGAAGCTGTGGCTCGAGATCTCGCCGCAGGAGCAGCTGCGGCGCTTCAAGAAGCGCGCGAAGGACCCGCTCAGACGCTGGAAACTGACGGACGAGGACTGGCTCAACCGCGAGCAGCGGCCGGCGTACGAGGTCGCCGTCGAGGCGATGATCGCGCGGACGGATCAGCCGTCTGCGCCGTGGCGGCTGATCCCGGCCGAGTCGAAGGGCTTCGCGCGCGTGTGTGCGATCGAGACGGTGATCGAGGCCGTCGAGACCGGCATGCGCGCGCACGGGCTCGAGCCGCTGCCGACGCTCTGAGCGGCGCGCTGCCTGCACGCCACGTTCGCGGGCCCGCTTCCCGTCGCCCGCTATCGTCTGTAGCTCGGAAGGGAAGTAGCCCTGTAGGAGTCTGCTTCGCAAAGCTCGCCGGCCGTCTGGCACCGTCTCGCGGCGCCGGTCCCCACCCGCGATGCTCGCCGATGCTTCCAGCATCGACTGTGCTCGCGTGCGGCGCCCGGCATCCACGATCCGGCGCCATCCGACTCGGCGCCATTTGCGAAGCAGACTCTGAACGACGCGTTCGTCAGCACGGCTCGGCCGCGGTGGCCGGGCCCGGCGCGTCGGTCGGACCCTCGGTCCGGCGGGTCAAACCTTCGAGACACCCATCGTTCTCGAAGGAGTCCGGCATGTTGATCGCCTGGATCGCCCTTGCCGCGTTCGTCGCGGCCGCCCTCGCGCTCGACCTGCGCGGCCATGGCGGCAAGCCGATGTCGACGCGCACCGCCCTCGTGTGGTCGCTCGCATGGACCGCGATCGGCATGGCGTTCGCGCTCGTCGTGCTGCTCATGCAGGACGGCGCGGCGGCGAGCGAGTACCTCGCCGGCTTCCTGATCGAGAAGTCGCTGTCGCTCGACAACCTGTTCGTCTTCGCGATCCTGTTCGCGTTCTTCAAGGTGCCGGCGGCGCAGCGGCTGAAGGTGCTCGTGTGGGGCGTCGCGGGCGCGATCGTGCTGCGCACCGCGTTCATCCTCGTCGGCGCCGCCGCACTCGACGCGTTCCACGCGACGACGTACGTGCTCGGGGCGCTGCTCGCCTTCACGGCGGTCAAGATCGCCCGCCAGACGGACGAGCAGATCGACCCCGACCACACGCTCGCGATGCGCGCGCTGCGGCGCGTCGTGCCGCTGTCGGAGGAGTACGACGGCGACCGGCTGTTCACGCGCGCGGCGGACACCGGCAAGCGCCTGGCGACGCCGATGCTGGCGGCGCTCGTGATGGTCGCGGCGTTCGACGTGATGTTCGCGATCGATTCGATTCCGGCGATCTTCGCGATCACGCGCGACACGTTCGTCGTGTTCGCCGCCAACGCCTTCTCGCTGCTCGGGATGGTCTCGCTCTACTTCCTGCTCGACGGGATGCTCGACCGCTTCCGCTACCTCAACCTCGGGCTCGCCGCGATCCTTGGCTTTGTCGCCGCGAAACTGCTGCTGGTCGACGTGTGGCACCCCTCGATCGCGGTGTCGCTCGGCGTGATCGTCGCCGCGCTCGCCGGGGCGGCGCTCGCGTCGGTGATCGCCGAGCGGCGCGACGCGCGGCGGGGAGGGCCGCCGCAGGGCCCGTCCGCCGGGGCGCCGGTCGCGGCCCACGGCGAGCCGGCCGCCGCTCAGACGGCCGCGAAGCCGAGCGACTCGGCGACCGTCGCCTGATCGCCGTCGCGCGAGGCGAACCCGAGCGGCTCGCCCTTGTCGGCGAGCTTCGGGATCGCGATCGAGGCGAGCGCGACGTGCAGCGCGTCGAGTGCCCGCAGTCCATGCTCGCGCGCGATCGCCAGCGCTTTCGCCTCGACCTCCCCGGCAGGGGCAGCGAGCAGCGCGACTCGTCCATTCGGCTCCAGATCGCCGTCCAACTCGGCGAGCGCGTCGGCGGCCGCGACTGGCCGGCCGGCGTTCGCCGCGCGCACGATCGCAGCGGAGACCTCGATGCGGGTCCAAGGGCCGGTCGCCTTTCCGATCGCCGGATCGGTGAGCAGACGGCGCGCATCATCCGAGCCGGCCTCGTCTCTGAGGTAGGCGCGAGCAAGGACTGAGGAGTCGACGTAGACGATCACAGCTCGCGATTCCGGTCTTCTTCAAGGATGCGCACCATCTCGGGCGCGAGCTCCTGCAGCGCCTTACGTCCGCGCTCGCGCGCCGCTTCATCGCGCTCCGGCACGTCGATCTCGATGAGCATGCCCAATTCCGCCGCACGCGCGACCATGCGCGCTTGACGGTCCTCGGCGATGTCTGCGTCGGCGACACGCTCCAGCAGCTCGGTGACCCACGCGTTCACGCTCTTGCCCTCCCGTGCGGCGCGGGCGGCGATGCGTTGATGGAGATCGGGGGAGACACGGAGGATGAGCTGCTTCACACGGAGGAGGGTAGCGCCGACGCTATCAATCGACCAGTGGCGCTATCACTGTGTTGTACGGCGAATCAGCGGCGAACTGGCGGGATCGCCGCCGGGCTGCACAGATTCTGCGCAAATCGGTCCGGTCGACGTGAACGCGGAGGCTCTGCGTGGAGTCGGGCGGCGGGTCGCCCTGTTCAGGCGCCGCTGTATTCCCCGCGCAGCAGCGCGAGCTGGACCTGCTCGATCTGCGGCGCGAGCTCCGTCAGGCCCTCGACGCCGCGCGTGCGCAGGTGCTCCACGGTCAGCTCCCAGGCGGCGCCGGCGGCCGCGCGCAGCGCCCAGCGCGGCACCCGCCCGAGCTCGGCGCCCTCGGCGAGCGCCTGCTCGTGCGTCTCGGCGAGCGCGTCGGCGAAGCGCTCGTTGATCTCGGCGCGGCGCGCGAGCGCCTCGTCGCCGACGCTCAGCACCTCGATCGTGAACGAGCGTGCGAAGGCCGGCTCGGCGGCGAGGATCTCGAGGAACGCGTCGGCTCCCGCGCGCAGCCGGGCCCGCCAGCCGTCCGCCTCCGCGCCGGCCGCCAGCACCTGCTCGAGCAGTATCTCCGTGCCGACGTCCCACGCGGCGAGGAAGCAGGCGCGCTTGTCGCCGAAGTGCTCGTAGAACGTCTTGCGCGAGACGCCGGCCCGCGCGATCACCTGCGCGACGGTGGTGGCGGCATAGCCCTGCTCGGCGACGCACTGCGCCATCGCCTCCAGCAGGCGGCCGCGCTGCGAGGCGAGCACGACGTCGCGGGCGGCGGCGTGGCGGCCTCGTGGAAGTGATCGCGGAACGCTTGCCATGTAGGAACATCATGGTACAGTAGGAAACAGAATGTTTCTACGATCAAAGGCGAGCGCACCATGACGGAGCTTCCCGACCACGTCGACGTCGCGATCGTCGGCGGCGGCTTCGCCGGCGTCGGCATGGCGATCGAGCTGATCAGAGCGGGGCGGACGGACTTCGTCGTGCTCGAGCGCGACGGCGACGTCGGCGGGACGTGGCACCAGAACACCTACCCCGGCTGCCAGTGCGACGTGCCGTCGAACCTCTACTCGTTCTCGTTCGCGCCGAACCCGGAGTGGTCGCAGACGTTCGCGCTCCAGCCCGAGATCGGCGCCTACTTGAAGAAGGTCGCCGATGACTTCGGCGTGCGCCCGTACGTGCGCACCGGCACGAACGTGACCGACGCCGCCTGGGACGACGACGGGCAGCGTTGGACGGTCCAGACCAGCCGCGGCGCGCTCACCGCGCGGATCCTCGTCGCCGGCATGGGCGCGCTCAGCGAGCCGTCGGTCCCGTCGATCCCCGGCGCGGAGAGCTTCGAGGGTCCCGCCTTCCATACCGCCTCGTGGCGCGACGACGTCGACCTGACGGGCAAGCGCGTCGCCGTGATCGGTACCGGCGCCTCGGCCGTCCAGGTGGTCCCGCGCATCCAGCCGCAGGTGCAGCAGCTGAGCGTCTTCCAGCGCACGCCGCCGTGGATCATGCCCCACCCCGGCCGGCCCGTTCGGCCGCGCGAGCGCGCGCTGTTCCGTGCGCTGCCCGGCGTGCAGAAGGCGGTGCGCGGCGCGATCTACTGGGGGCGCGAGTGCTTCGTGCTGCCGTTCAAGTTCCACCGCCTCAGCGCCGTGCCGGAGCGGATGGCGCGCAGGCACCTGGAGCAGCAGGTCGCCGACCCGGCCCTGCGCGACAAGCTCACCCCGCGCTACGAGATCGGCTGCAAGCGGATCCTGATGAGCGACGAGTACTTCCCGGCGCTGCAGCAGCCGAACGCCGAGCTGGTGACCGACGCGATCGAGCGCATCACGCCGACCGGCGTCGTCACTGCAGACGGCGTCGAGCGCCCGGCCGACGCGATCGTCTGGGGCACCGGCTTCCGCGTCACCGACATGCCGTACGTCGAGTGGCTGCGTGGCCGTGGCGGCCGCGTGCTGGGAGACGTCTGGCGCGAGCAGGGCATGCAGGCACTGCGCGGCACGACGGTGGCCGGCTTCCCGAACCTCTTCATGCTCGTCGGCCCGAACACCGGCCTCGGCCACAACTCGATCGTGTTCATCATCGAGTCGCAGCTCTCCTACGTGATCGACGCGCTGCGCACGATGGACGCGCGCGGCGCCGTCGCCTGCGATCCGCGACCGCCGGCGCAGGAGCGCTTCAACGCAGAGCTGCAGCGGCGGATGCGGCGGACCGTATGGACGCAGGGCGGCTGCGCGAGCTGGTACCTCGACGCGCACGGCCGCAACACGACGCTGTGGCCGGGCAGCTCATGGACGTTTCGCCGGGCGACGCGCGCCTTCGACTCGTCCGAGTACGAGCTGCTGTCGGCGGCTCCCGCGACCGCCCCGGCGCTCGCGAGCGTTTGTTGAGCTGATGTTAAGCGCCCTCTGCCATCGGCGCGGAGGGCGCGTCCGACAACGATCTTCGTAATTGCGTCAATCGCCGTGGCGGACGCTGCGCTTGACGAACCCCGAGCGACCGGCATATAACTGGCGGGGCGCCGCGGGGGCGGCGTCGGGGGACGATCGAGGGGGATCAGGATCGGATGACCGCCGTAGACGCCGCCGTCGAGCAGCGGCCCGTGTTCGAACTGTTCGAGGGCTTCGCGCTTGCCAGCGTGCTCGCCTCGCTCGACGAGGCCGGACTGCTCGCGGCCCTGGAGGCCGGGCCGGTCGCTTCCGCCCCAGACGGCGTCGCCGACGAGGACGGCCTGATGCCGGCCGCGCTGCGCTACCTCGCACAGCGCGAGCTGACGGAGGAGCGCGACGGCAGCTTCGTACTGACCGAGCACGGCCGCGCCGTCGTCAAGGACAAGGGCTACCTCGTGTGGCTGCAGGGCGGCTACGGGCACGTGCTCGCCGGCCTGGGGGACTTCATCTCCGGCAAGCGCCGCTACGGCACCGATGTGGAGCGGGCCGGCCGCTGGGTCGCCGAAGGCTCCGCGCTGATCGGCCGCGACGACGTCGCGCCCTATGCGGTGGAGGTGCTGTCCGGCATCGAGTTCCACCACGTCGTCGACCTCGGCTGCGGCAACGCCCGCTTCCTGATCGGCGCTGCGCAGCGCTTCGGCGTGACGGGCGTCGGCGTCGACTTGAGCCCGGAGGCGTGCGAGGACGCGGCGAAGATGATCGCCGACGCCGAGCTGACCGGGAAGGTGGTCGTGCGCTGCGGCGACGCCGGCGACCTCGACGCGATCCCCGAGCTGGCCGAGGCCGACCTCGTCGTCGCGCACTTCCTGCTGCACGAGATCTTCGAGCACGGTCGCGAGGCGCTCGTCGGCTACCTGACGAAGCTCGGCAGGCTGATGCCGGCCGGCGCGCACATGCTCGTCGCCGAGGTGCAGCCGGCGAGCGGCGCGCACGACGAGCGCTGGCGTCCGGAGTTCACGCTGCTGCACGCGATCATGCGCCAGGAGCTGCTCGACGCGGATGGCTGGCACGAGGCCTTCACCGCCGCTGGCTGGTCGCGGCACGAGGTGCGCGACCTCGGTCTCCCGGGGGCGATCTTGCTGCTGTACAGAAACGAGGGGAACGCTTGATGTCAGTTCAGGTCGCGCAGCGCTCGGGGGTGGTCGTGACGGAGGGGCTCCCGGTGACGCAGGAGTTCGCAGGACACCACGCTCCGACGCCGATGTTCGTCACGCCGCAGACATTGCCGGGCGCGCCCTTCAGCATCGCCGGCGTCGACGCCGCGCAACTGATCGGGGCCCCGCACGCCGACCTGCACGTGCACGACGACCACGACGAGATCTACCTGTGCGTCACGCCGGGCTGCCGCTTCACGGTCGAGCTCGACGACGATCGCATCGAGCTCGTCTCGCCCGCCTCGGTGCTGATCCCGGCTGGCAAGCACCACCGGCTGATCGTCCACGAGGTCGCAACCGACACCTGCCCGTTCCTCGGCATCCTGCTTGAGCCGGTAGGGGTGTGAGCGCCATGCGGGTCGCGATCATCGGCACCGGCAACATCGGCACCGACCTGCTGCTGAAGGTCGAGCGCTCGCAGTGGCTCGAGTGCGCGTTGTTCTCCGGGCGCAACCTCGCCTCGGCCGGCATGCGCACGGCGCGGGACCTCGGCGTGCCCGTCAGCGACCGCTCGATCGACGCGGTGCTGGACATGGCCGACGAGCTCGACCTCGTCTTTGACGCGACGTCGGCGCTCGACGCGCGCCGCCATTGGGAGGCGCTCCAGCCGCGCGGCCTGCCGGTCATCGACTTGACGCCGGCCAAGCTTGGCGAGCTGTGCATCCCGGCGCTCAACCTCGCCGACTGCGCGCACGAGCCGAACCTCTGCATGGTCACGTGCGGTGGGCAGGCGGCGGTGCCGCTGGCGGCGTGCGTCGCGGCGACGCACCAGCACATCGAGTACGTCGAGATCGTCTCCACGAGCGCCTCTCGCTCGGTCGGGCCGGCGACGCGGATCAACATAGACGAGTACCTCGCGACGACCGAGGCGGCGGTCGCGCGCTTCACCGGCGTCAGCCGCGCGAAGACGATCCTGATCGTCAACCCGTCGAATCCGCCGATCACGATGCAGAACACCGTCTTCGCCCAGACCGACGAACCGGATCTGGCTTCGCTCACGGAGGCCGTCGAGCAGATGGTCGCGCGCGTGCAGCGCTACGTGCCCGGCTACCGGCTCGTCGTGCCGCCGCTCTACGAGGGCGGCCGGATCGCCATGACCGTGCAGATCCGCGGCGTGGGGGACTACCTGCCGGCGTATGCCGGGAACCTGGACATCATCACGTGCGCGGCGGTCGCGGCTGCGGAGGAGCGAGCGCGAGCCGTGTGGCAGGACGAGGCGGTAGCGGCGACGGGCTAACGCGGCGCGAGCCGAGGGGGAACCAGGGGGAATGGCAGACATCCTGATCAGCGACCCGACCTTGCGGGACGGGAACCACGCGATCAAGCACCAGCTCAGCGCGCAGCAGATCCGCTGCTACGCGGCGGCGGCGAACGCGGCCGGCGTGCCGGTCGTCGAGGTCGGGCACGGCAACGGGCTCGGCGCCTCCTCGCTGCAGGTCGGGCAGGCGGCGCTGAGCGACCGTGAGATGCTGCGGATCGCGCGCGAGCAGCTCACCGACGTGAAGCTGCAGGCGTTCGGGATCCCCGGCTTTGCGACGCTGCGCGACCTCGACGGCGCGCTCGAGGAGGGTGCCGACGTCTTCCGCGTCGGCACGCACTGCACCGAGGCGGATTTGACCGAGCGCCACATCACGTACCTGCGCGGCAGAGGCAAGCCGGTGCACGGCGTGCTGATGATGTGCCACATGACGACGGTGGGGGACCTCGTCGAGCAGGCGCGCAAGATGGAGCTCTACGGCGCCAGCGGCGTGATCGTGATGGACTCGGCCGGCGCGCTGTTGACCGACGACGTGCGCCGGCGCGTCTCGGCGCTCGTCGAGGGCACGGGCATGGCGGTCGGCTACCACGGGCACGAGAACGTCTCGCTCGGCGTCGCCAACTCGATCGCCGCCGTCGAGGAGGGCGCGACGATCCTCGACGGGACCGCGCGCGGCTTCGGCGCAGGCGCCGGCAACACCCAGCTGGAGGTGCTCGTCGCGGTGCTGACGCGGCTCGGGCACCGAACCGGGATCGACCTCTACAAGCTGCTCGAAGCGGCCGACCTGGCCGAGCGCGAGCTGGTGCAGACGATCCCGACGACGGACTCGGTGACGATCGTGAGCGGGCTGGCCGGCGTCTTCTCCGGCTACTCGAGACCGGTCCGCCGCATCGCAGAGGAGTTCGGCGTCGACCCGCGCGACGTCTTCTTTGCGCTCGGGAAGCGCGAGGTGATCGCAGGGCAGGAGGACGTGATACTCGAGGTCGCCGCCCAGTTGCGCGAAGGCTTCGAGATCCAAGTCGAGATCGAGATGCAGATACGCGAGGAGGTGGCGTGATGGCCATGCGCACGGTGAGGCGCTCCATGGAAGATCCGATAGGCGGCGCAGCGCTCCCGCCGGCGGGCATGCCCGCCCCGCCGCTGCCGTCTCTGCGACCGTCCGCGTCCCCGGCCGCCGCGCTGCTGGAGGCGAGCGCGATGACGCCCCACCACGAGGCGCTTGCGCGCCTGCTGTGGCATGCGGAGCAGCGATGCGAGCCGATCGAGCCGCTGAGCGCGACGTTTCCCGAGCTGGGGCTGTGGGACGCCTACCGCGTGCAGGCGATCGGTCGTCAGCTGCGCACGGCCGAGGGCGAGGAGCTGCGCGGCTGGAAGGTCGGCCTCACGAGCGCCGCGATGCAGGAGATGATGGGCGTCGATCAGCCCGACGGCGGCTACCTGCTGGAGTCGATGGTCGTCAGCTCGGGTGCGCAGTTGAGAGCCGAGCGCTTCATCCAGCCGCGCGTCGAGGCCGAGATAGCGTTCCTCTTGAAGAGTGGCCTGCAGGGACCGGGCGTCACGCGCGAAGAGGTGCTCGAAGCGACGCAGGCGTTCGCGCCGGCGCTCGAGCTGATCGACTCCCGCATCGCGCAGTGGCGCATCGGGATCGTCGACACGGTCGCCGACAACGCCTCCTCCGGGATGGCCGTGATCGGCGACTGGCACGACGCGGACGACGTCCGCGTCGAGGAGCTCGGCGTCAGCCTTGCGCTGGGGCCGGAGATCGTCAGGGGGCGCGGCGACGCGGTGCTCGGCCATCCCGCCGAGGCCGTGGCCTGGCTCGCCGGCATCCTGGCGCAGAGCGGCGAGCGGCTGGAGCCGGGCGACATCGTGCTGCCGGGCTCGGTGGCGCGGGCCGTGCCGATCGCCGCCGGGCAGGCGGCATACGCGACGTTCGACCGCCTGGGGGAGGTGAGCGTGGGCCTTGTCTGACCTGACTCAGGCGGAGGCCCCGCTCTACCAGGTCGACGCGTACTGCCGCCGCTTTCCCGCCACGGTCACGGCCGCATCCGGGAAGGCCGTGCAACTCGACCGCAGCGCCTTCTATCCGGGGGGTGGTGGTCAGCCGCACGACCGCGGGACCGTGACCGACGGGGCGCGCACCTGGTCGGTGACCGGTGCGCGCTCCGTGGCGGGTGGGCCGTGGCACGAGCTGGACGGCGACGCGCCTGCCGTCGGGACCGAGGTCGAGTGCGAGGTCGACTGGGAGCGCCGCTACGCGCTGATGCGCACGCACACCGCGCTGCACATCCTCTGCGCGGTCGTCTGGCGCGACTACGGGGCCAAGGTCACCGGGGCGAACATGGAGCCGCTGAGGGGCCGCATGGACTTCGAGTTCGAGCACCTGTCCGGCGACTTCGTGCGTGAGCTGGAGGAGCGCGTGAACGTCGAGGTCGAGGCGGCGCGCCCGACGCGCGTCGACTTCATCCCGCGAGAGCAGGCCGACCAGGACCCGGACCTGATCCGCAACAAGGTGAGCCTGCTGCCGCCCGCGATCCGCGTCGTGCGGGTCGTCGGGATCGAGGGGCTCGACCTGCAGGCCGACGGCGGCACGCACGTCGCCGACACGAGCGAGGTGGGGCGGATCGCACTGCCCTCGTACAAGAGCAAGGGCAGACTGAACAAGCGCATCGAGCTGACGCTCGAGGCAGACTGAACCGACGTAGGGGGATGGCGATGGGGGACGTGCACCGGCCGGTCGAGAAGCGCCCGGACTTCCCAGCGATGGAGCAGCGCGTGCTGGAGCGCTGGCGCGAGGACCGCACGTTCGAACGCTCGCTCGCCGCGCGCGAGGGCGGACAGACCTTCAGCTTCTCCGAGGGCCCGCCGACCGCCAACGGGAACCCGGGCTCGCACCACGTCCTGCTGCGCTCCTTCAAGGACACGTATCTGCGTTACAAGACGATGCGCGGCTTCCACGCGCCGCGCAAGGCCGGCTGGGACTGCCACGGGCTGCCCGTCGAGCTGCAGGTCGAGCGCGAGCTGGGGCTGAACTCGAAGAGAGAGATCGAGAGCTTCGGCGTCGCCGCATTCAACGAGCGGTGCCGCGAGTCCAACGATCACTACATCGAGAGCTGGGAGCGCCTGACCGAGCGCGTCGGCTTCTGGATCGACCTCCAGGGGGCATTCCGCACTGGCAACCCAGAGTACGTCGAGTCGGTCTGGTGGTCGCTGCACGAGCTGTGGGACAGCGGGCTCATCTACAAGGGCCACAAGGTCGTCCCCTACTGCCCGCGCTGCGGCACCGGCCTCTCCTCGCACGAGACGGCGATGGGCTACGCCGACACGGAGGACGTGACCGCGACGGTGCGGCTGCCGGTCGCCGAGCCGCGCGGCCCGTTGAGAGCGGACGACGCGCTGCTGATCTGGACGACGCAGCCGTGGACGCTGTTCGCCAACTGCGCGGTGGCGATCAACTCCTCGCTCACGTACGTGCGCGCACGCGTGGGCTCCGAGGTCGTGGTCGTGGCGGAGGAGCGCGTGAGCGACATCCTCGGCGAGGCCGCCGAGGTGCTCGACCGCTTCCCCGGCAGCGCGATCGTCGACACGAGATACGAGCCGCCGTTCGACCGCCTGCCCGACCACGGGCCCAAGGGCCACACGGTCCTCGCCGCCGAGCACGTCGTGCTCGACAAGGGCACGGGGCTCGTGCACACGGCGATGGCGTTCGGCGAGGAGGACTTCGTGCTGTGCGAGCGGCACGGGATCCCACTGGTGAATCCCGTGCGCGAGGACGGCACCTACGACGAGCGCATCACCGGATACGAGGGGACGTTCGTCGGCGACGCCGTGCCGCGGGTGGTGGAGGAGCTGCACGAGACCGGCAAGCTGTGGGACACCGAGCCGTACGTGCACTCGTATCCGCACTGCTGGCGCTGCGACTCGAAGCTGTTGTATTACGCCAAGGAGAGCTGGTACATCGGCACGCGCGACCGCCGTCACGACATGCTCGCGCAGAACCAGCGGATCGACTGGCGCCCCGAGCACGTGCGCGACGGCCGCTTCGGCAACTGGCTGCAGGGCAACGTCGACTGGGCGCTCTCGCGCGATCGCTACTGGGGCACGCCGCTGCCGATCTGGGAGTGCGACGCCTGCGACGCGCGGCACTGCATCGGGTCGCTGGCGGAGCTGCGCGAGGTCGCCGGCGCGCTGCCGCAGGACCTCCACCGGCCCTTCATCGACGACGTCTCGTGGGGCTGCACCGTCGCCGGCTGCAACGGCGCGATGCACCGCGTGAGAGCGACGATCGACACCTGGTACGACTCGGCCTGCATGCCGTTCGCGCAGTTCCACTACCCGTTCGAGGGCAAGCGCGAGGTCGCCGAGCAGTTCCCGCCGACGTTCATATGCGAGGGGATCGACCAGACGCGCGGGTGGTTCTACACGTCGCTGGCGGTGTCCACGCTCCTGTTCAGGGACATCCCCTTCAGACACGCCGTCTGCGTCGGCCACGTGACGGACGCGAAGGGCCACAAGATGTCGAAGTCGCGCGGCAACGCGGTCGACCCGTGGGAGGTGCTGAACACGCACGGCGCCGACGCGTTCCGCTGGTACTACCTCGCCTCCCAGCAGCCTTGGGCCGGCTACAGATTTTCGGCGGACGCCGTCCACGAGGGGATGCGCGAGCTGCTGCTGCCGCTGTGGACGACGTACGGCTTCTACGTGCTCTACGCGAACATCGAGTCGTTTGACGGCTCCGGCGCACCGCCGGTGAGCGAGCGGCCCGCGCTGGACCGCTGGGCGATCTCGAAGCTGCAGGCGCTGACCGAGCGGATGCGCACGCGCATCGACGACTTCGACGCGACGACGGCCGTGCGGCTCGCCGCCGAGTGGGTCGAGGACCTCTCGAACTGGTACATCCGGCTCTCGCGCCGCCGCTTCTGGGAGGGTGACGTGGCCGCGCTGGCGACGCTGCGCGAGTGCCTCGTCGAGACCGCGAAGCTGCTCGCGCCGCCGGTGCCGTTCCTGGCGGAGGAGATCTACTCCAACCTTGTCGGCGGCGCCGCTGCCGACTTCGGCGCCGAGCCGGATTCGGTGCACCTGTGCGACTACCCCGAGCCGGTGCAGGCGCTGCGCGACGTGCAGCTCGAGGAGGACATGGCGCTGGTGCGCGAGGTGATCGAGCTGGGCCGCGACGCGCGCGCGAGATCGAAGGTGAAGGTGCGCCAGCCGCTCCCGCGCGTGGTGGTGTGCGGCGAGCCGCGGGTCGTGGACGCCGTCGGCCGCCTGCGCGAGCTGGTGCTCAGCGAGCTGAACGTGAAGGCGATCGAGGTCGTCGCGCGGGTCGACGAGCTGGAGCGCCCGGTCGTGCTGCCGAACCTGCAGAGACTCGGGCCGCGCTGCGGCAGGGACATGCCGCAGGTGGTCGCCGCGCTGCGCTCGCGCGACGGCGAGGAGGCGCTGAGGGCGCTGCACGACCACGGCGTGCTCGCGGTGTCGGTCGCGACCGGCGACGAGCTCGACCCGACGCACACCTACGCGCTCGCGGAGAACGACATCCTCGTGCGGCGCGAGCCGCGCCACGGGCTCGTGCTGTCCGCGCGCAACGGGGTGACCGTCGCGGTGGACACGACGATCGACGAGCGGCTGCGGCGCGAGGGGCTCGCGCGGGAGATCGTGCGCGTCGTGCAGGCGGCGCGCAGAGAGGCCGGCGTGGCCGTGACGGACCGCATCGAGCTGCGGCTCGCCGGCTCGCCCGACCTGCTCGGCGCCGCGAGGGACCACGAGCGCTACGTGGCGGCCGAGACGCTGGCGACGCTCGTCGCCTACGGCGACGGCGCCGCCGACGAGCCCGCGCCGCCGGTCGACGTCGACGGCGAGCCGCTCGCAGTCGCGCTCGCGATCGCGCGCCGCTAGCGCAAGGACCCGACCACTGTCCGTCTCCGACCGCATAGCGGTCGCAGATGGACAGTGGTCGTCCGGCTAGCCCGACCCGGCGACGCAGACCTGCGCGCGACCGGCCTGCTTGGCGCGGTAGAGCATCGCGTCCGCGACGCCATACATCGCCGGCAGGTCTTCGCCGTCCTCCTGCAGGCGGGCGACGCCTGCGCTGAACGCGACGGCGAAGTGTCCGCCGTCCGCGCCGTCGAAGCGCTCGCGGCTCAGCGCCGCGAGCAGATCGCCCAGGCGCTCGCGGGCGTTGTCGCCGGACATTCCGTACATGCCGACGACGAACTCCTCGCCGCCCCAGCGGCCGACGACGTCCTCGCCGCGGAACGACTCCGACAGCAACGTGCCGAAGCGGCGCAGGACCGCGTCACCCGCCGCATGGCCGTGGACGTCGTTGACCTGCTTGAAGCGGTCGAGGTCGATCGCGGCGAGCGCGAGCGGCTGCTCGTAGCGCGTCGCCAGCCGCAGCAGCCGCTCGACCGCCTGCGTCGAGGCCTGGCGGTTCTGCACGCCCGTGAGGCTGTCCGTCTCGGCGAGCGCGCGATGCAGCGCCAGCCGCTCGACGCGATTGCGCACGCGCGTGACGAGCTCGGTGCCGATCACCGGCTTGCCGAGGTGGTCGTCGGCTCCGGCGGCGAAGATGCGCTCGATCGACTCCGGGTCGCGGCGCGCGGTCAGCACGAGCACGGGGACGGTCGCCCAGCGCGGGTCGTTGCGCAGCACGCGGCACAGCTCGACGCCCGTCACGCCCGGCATGTCGACGTCGAGCAGGATCACGTCGGGACGCACGCGGTCCAGCTCGCTCCAGAAGCGCAGCGGATCGCCGAGCGTGACGACGCGGACCCCGTGCGGCGCGAGCAGCGCGCCGACCGCGTCGAGCACCGCCGGGTCGTCGTCGACCGCGAGGAGGGTGGTCTCAGGTGCGCTCGCGCGCTCGACCAGCCCCAACACCGCGTCGATCGCCTGCGGCGCTGGCAGCGACTTCGCGACGAAGCCGCGCCCGCCGCGGCGGACGACCTCGACGCGATCGGTCAGCGTGTCGCGCATCGTTGAGACGAGCACCGGCACGGGCGGCGAGGCGCCGGTCAGCTCGGACAGCAGCGCGAATGCGTCCGCCGTGCCCGTATCGAACGTGAGGTCGAGCAGCACGCCGGCCGGGCGGATGCGCGCGAGCACGTCGCGCGCGGCCGCTGGGGAGGCGGCCAGCTCGACGCCGATGCCGCGCCGCGCCGCCTCCTCCGCCAGCCGCTCCGCCAGCGGCAGGTCGTCCTCGACGATCAGCAGCCGGGCCGCCTCGGGCGGTGCGGGCGCGGTCGTCGCCGGCGAGCTCGGCAGGACTGCCCGGACGTCGTCGCGCACGGTCACCACGAGCTCCGACAAGCGCGGCACCGACGACGGGCCGAGCGTCTCGGGCGCGCCGAGCAGCAGCTCCAGCTCGCGCGAGCGCTCGGACGCTCCGGCGAGGCCGAACGTGCCGAGCGAGCCGGCGAGCTTGTGCGCCTCGCGCGTGGCCCGCGCGCGCCGCTCGTCGTCGAGGTCGTCGCGCATCAGCGCGACGACGGCCGCCTCGATCGTGTCGACCTGCTCGAGCACGCCGGCGTGGTGGCGCTCCCAGATCTCCGCGAGCACGGGCGGGACGGTCGCGGCCGGCTGGCTCATGCGGGCCATCCGAGCAGATCCGCGAGCTGGGCCCCGAGCGTGCTCACGTCGAACGGCTTCGGAAGCACGCCCGCGACGCCGAGCGCGCGCAGCCGCGTGAGCTCGTCCGGGTCGTCGTGCGCGGTGAGGAAGACGATCGGGGTCTGCGCGCTGACAGGCTCGGCGCGCAGCGCGGCGACGGTTGCCGGACCGTCGAGCTCCGGCATCTCCACGTCGAGCAGGACCGCGTCCGGTGGCTCGGCCACCGCAAGCGCCACCGCCTCAGCACCGGAGGCCGTACAGCGTACCTCCCAGCCGTCGTGCGTTTCGAGCGCCATCCGCGCCAGTTCCTGCACAAGTTTGGAGTCGTCGACGACGAGGATTCGGTAGCGGGGCATCGAAGCAGTCGAGTCAGCGTTCACAGTCCTATCGGCGGCGAACGGTCGCAACCCAACCCCAGGTCGGGGAACAGCCAGGTCTTCCGGAAGGGAACTCCGACGATGTCATCAACCCGCAGCTGGTTCGAGACGCCCTCGCACCGGATCGCCGCCGTCGGCGCGGTCATCGTCGCCCTCTGCTGCGCGACCGTCGGCGTCGCGCTGTGGCGCTACGACAAGGCCGAGAGCGGCTACCAGACCACGATCGTCCACGGCGACGCGATCCGCGACGTGCAGGACGCGAAGGAGGCGCTGCTCGACCGCGCGATCCTCGTGAGCGAAGCCGCCCTCACCGGCGCCCAGCCGAGCGCCCCGGAGATCGCCGCGTTGCAGACGCGCTTCGGGAACGCGATCCGCCGTGCGCGCGACATCGAGAGCGCCGACCGCGGGGACTTCGCGGTCGCGCTCGACCGTGCCGCCCGCCTGGTCGCGGGACCGGAGGCGGAGCTGCGACAGGCTGCCGGGACCCCTGACGCGCAGCCGGCGCTGGCGCGCTACACGACCGCCGTTCGAGCATTGGACAACGACGTGCTCGACCCGCTCGGGGAGCGCGCGAGCCGCCGCGAGGACCAGACGGAGCAGCAGGCGATCGCGACGGCCCACAACGGCCGCGTCCTCACGCTTGTGATCGGGGCGATCGCGATCCTCGCGATGGCGCTGCTGCTCGCCTACGCCGTGCGGCTGCTCAGCCGGCTGCTGGAGCGCATCAAGCAGACGGCCGGGACGCTCGGCACGGCGCTCGGCGACCTGCGCGCGTCGGCGAGCGAGACGGCCGCAGCGACGACCGAGCAGGCGGCGGCGATCAGCGAGGTGGCGACGACGATCGAGGAGCTGAGCGCGACGGCGGCGTCGATCGCCGAGAACGCGCAGGCCGCCACGTCCGCGGCCGACCAGACCGGGCAGACGATGAGCGAGATGCAAGACCACGTGCGCACGATCTCCGAGCGCTCGCTCGCGCTCGGGGAGCGCAGCCAGAGAATCGGCGAGGTGCTGACGCTGCTCAACGACATCGCCGAGCGCACGAACCTGCTCGCGCTCAACGCGGCGATCGAGGCGGCGCGCGCCGGCGAGGCGGGCCGCGGCTTCGCCGTCGTCGCGAGCGAGGTGCGCAAGCTCGCGGAGCGCAGCGTGCGCTCGACCGAGTCGATCCGCGAGATCGTCATCGCGATCCAGGACGAGACGAACGCGACGATCATGGCGACCGAGCAGGGCTCCCGTCAGGCGCGCGACGTCGGCGAGCTGATGCGCTCGACCGCCGGCGTGCTCGACGACAGCATTCAGGCGACGGAGCAGCAGAAGGATGCCGCCAGCCAGGTCACGAGCACGATGCTGGAGATCCGCAAGGCGGCCGAGGAGCTCGCCGGCGACCAGCGCCAGCGCGCGTCCGTGACCGAGCAGGTCGACGCGCTCGTGCAGGAGCTGGAGCAGACGCTCGCGCGGCATGGGCTCGCCGCGTCCACCGCCGCACGGTCGTGAGCCTCATGCACGTGCACCTGCGCGTGGGCGCCGAGCGCTACGCGCTGCCGGTCGCCGACGTGCGCTCGATCGTCGACATGGAGGGCCTCGCACCCGTGCTCGGGATGCCGCGCTCCGTCCTCGGCCTGCGCGCGCTCGACGGGGCGCTCCTGCCCGTGCTCGACCTCGCGCAGCTGCTCGGCGTCGCCGGCGGGTCGCCGACGCGGATCGTGGTGGTGGAGAGCGCCGGCGACGTCGGCCTCGCAGTCGACGAGGTGCTCGACGTTGCGGAGCTGCCCGAACTGGACGAGGGGAGAGCATCCGAACGGCTGCGCGGGACGGTGCTGCTCGACGGAGTGCTCGTCGGCGCGATCGATCTTTCCGCCGTGCTGGGCAGCCTCGAGGCAGAGCTGGCCGCATGAGCGACGCGCGCGGGAGACTGCTGGAGATCTTTCGCGAGGAGGCGGCGGAGCGGCTCGACCGGCTCGTCGCGACGCTGCTCGCGATCGACGCGGGAGATCCGCCGGCGGACGCGACCGATGCGCTGTTCCGCGACGTCCACTCGCTGAAGGGCGGCGCGGGACTCGTGGGGCTGGAGCCCGTGAAGGAGGTCGCGCACGCCGCCGAGGAGCTGCTGAGCGGCGTGCGCAGCGCCGGGCAGCCCGTCCCGCGCGAGCTCGTCGCGCCGCTGCTCGCCGTGGCGGACGCGATGCGCCGCGGGGTCGCAGGCGAGCAGATCGCTCCGGAGGAGGCGATCGCCGCGTTGCAGGCGGCGGCGCCCGCCCGCCTCGCGGCTGCCGAAGCACCGGCACCGGCCGCGCCGCCGTCCGCTCCGGCGCCGTCCAACGGCGCCCCCGCTCCGCCGCGCGCACGGACCGACGGCTCGATCCGCGTCTCCGCTGCGAAGGTGGACCGCGTGCTCGACGCCGCGGGCAGCGCCACCCTCCACCAGCGTAGCCTCGGGCACCTGGTCGGCGCGAGCGCCGATGAGCGTGTCGGGGAGGCGCTCGACCGCGGCGAGGTGCTGCTCGACGATCTGCAGGACGCGGCGATCGAGCTGCGCGCGCTGCCGCTGTCGGCGATCACCGGCCCGCTGCCGCGCTACGTGCGCGACCTCGCGGCGAGCGAAGGCAAGGAGATCGAGCTGTCGCTGAGCGGCGTCGAGACGCAGCTCGACCGCATGATCCTCGACGGTCTCTCGGACATGCTCGGCCACCTGCTGCGCAACGCGATCGCGCACGGGATCGAGCCGGCGGCCGAGCGTCGCGAGGCCGGCAAGCCGGCGCGCGGGCGCGTCGAGCTGCGCGCCGAGCAGCGCGGCGGGCGGGTGGCGATCGAGGTCTCCGACGACGGTCGTGGCGTCGCCGCCGAGCTGCTGCGCGAGGCGCCGGAGGGCACGGCGCTCGCCGACCGGCTGGCGCGCCCCGGCTTCTCGACGGCGGCGAGCGTCGACCCGGTCTCGGGGCGCGGCGTCGGCCTCGACGCCGTCAAGGCGCACGTCGAGTCGATCGGCGGCGGGCTGGCGGCGCACAGCGAGCCGGGGAGGGGCACGACGATCACGCTCGACCTGCCGCTCACGCTCGCCGTCCTGCATGTGCTGCTGGTAGAGCGGCTCGGACAGGCCTTCGGGGTGCCGGTGGCGCGGGTGGAGGAGGTCGTCGCGGTGGAGGAGACGACGTCGATCGGCGGGCGGCCGTCGATCGTGCTGCGCGGCGCCTCGATCCCGCTCGGCGACCTCGCCGTCGCGCTCGGCGGCGCCGGCGACGAGCTGCCCTCGCGCGCTCCGGCGCTGATTCTGTGCCACGGCGGGACAACCGTCGCGCTCGCATGCGACCGGCTGCTCGGGGAGCAGAACGTCGTCGTCAAGAGCCTCGGTCCGCTGCTCGGCCGCCGGCAGTACCTCGGTGGCGCGATCCTGAGCGACGGGCGCGTCGCGCTGATCGTGGACCCAGCGGTCGCCGTCAGCGGGGCGACCTCGCGCCGGCCGGCCGCCGAGCGCGCGGACGCCGCGCCCGTGGAGGCGGCAGCTGCGCCGAAGGTGCTGGTCGTCGACGACCAGTTCACCGTGCGGGAGCTGCAGCGCAGCATCCTCGAGGCTGCCGGCTACCAGGTCGCGACGGCGGGTGACGGCATCGCCGCACTCCAGCAGCTCGGCGGCGCTGCCGACATAGATCTCGTGGTGACCGATCTGGAGATGCCCGAGATGGGTGGGCTCGAACTTCTGCGCCGCGTGCGCGGGGAGCCGACGACGGCGTCCCTCCCGGTCGTCGTCGTGACGTCGCTGGCGGGCGAGGAGGACCAGCGCCGCGGCCTCGAAGCGGGCGCCGACGCGTACGTCACCAAGGATCGCTTCGACCAGCGCGCGCTGCTGGACACGGTCGAGCGGCTGATCGGACGATGAGCGAGGCGGCCTCGCGTGTCTCGCGCGCGCGCGCCCGAGGCGGTGCGAGCGAGGCGGCCTCGCGTGCGTCAGGCGAGCGCAAGCGTCGCGGCGAGGCGATCGGAATCTGCGCCTCGACGGGCGGACCCGCCGTGCTTGCGGAGCTGCTCGGCGCCCTCCCCGCGGACTTCCCCGTGCCGCTGCTGGTCGTGCAGCACATCGCGAGCGGATTCGTCGACGGCCTCGTGCGGATGCTCGACGACGCCGTCGCGCTGCCGGTGGCGACGGCACTCGACGACGCGCCGCTGCGCCCCGGCGTGTGGCTCGCCCCCGACGACGCCCACCTGACGCTCACGTCCGCTCGCCGCATGAAGCTCGACCGCGTCACCGTCCGCGGACGGCACCGGCCTTCCGCCGACCTGCTGCTGGAGAGCCTTGCCGAGGTCCTCGGCGCGGACGCGGTCGCGGTCGTCCTGACGGGCATGGGGAGGGACGGGGCGGCCGGCGCGGCGGCGGTGCAGGCGCGCGGCGGCCTCGTGCTCGCGCAGGACGAGGCGAGCTCCGCCATCTACGGCATGCCGCGCGCGGCCGTGCAGGCCGGCGCGCGTCCGCTCGCGCCGGCGGCGATCGCCGAGGTCCTGGGCCGGCTGGCGTTCGCATGGCGATGAGCGACGACCTCGAACAGCTCGCCGACCTCGTCCGCGACCGCAGTGGGATCGTCCTGCACGGCCGGCACCGCATCCACTCGCTCGCCGCAGGGCTCGCAAAGCTCGAGCCGGGGCTCGGCGCGGCGACCGCGCTGCGCCGGGCGCGCGAGCCCGTGGGCGGGAAGGCGTTCGTCGCCTCGCTGCTGGAGTCGGTCGCCGTGCATGAGACCTTCTTCTTCCGCCAGCGCGACGACCTCGACACAATCGACTGGCGCGCGCTGCTCGTGACCGCTCACGCGAGCGGGTCGCCGACGCTGCGGACCTGGGTCGCTGGCTGCTCCACGGGGGAGGAGGCATACACGCTCGCGATGCTCGCGACGGAAGCCCTCGGCGAGCCGGCCGCGGTCTCGTTGCTCGCGACCGACCTGTCCGCCGCCGCGCTCCGGCGGGCCGAGCGGGGGCGCTACGGCCCGCGCTCCGTGCGCCACGTCGACGGCGCGCTCCGCGAGCGCCATCTCAAGCCGGTCGGCGCGGAGTGGGCCGTCGGCGAGACGCTGCGCCGGCTCGTGCGCTTCCAGCAGCACAATCTCGTGACGGACCCGCCGCCCGGCGAGCGCTTCGAGCTGATCCTGTGCCGCAACGTGCTGATCTACTTCGACGCACCGACGGTCGAGCGCGTCGTGCGTTCGCTGGAGCGGGCACTCGCACCGGGCGGCATGCTCGTGCTCGGCGCGGCCGACCGCCTCTGCCGCCTGCCCGACCCGGCGCGGAGCAGAGCGCCGCGCGCCGCGCGTCCTGCAGCGCCGTGGCGTGCTCGCCTCGGCCGGCCCGCCCGCGAGCGCCCCGCCGACGCCGTCCCGAGACGCAGCTGGCGGACTCCCGCCCGCGAGCCGGCCGCCGCGACAACGCCGGCCCTGCCCGCCGCGACGTCGCCTGCCGGAGACGGTCCCACGCCGCTGGCGGCCGCCCTCGTCGCCGCCGACGCGGGCCGCATGGACGAGGCGCTTGCGGCGACCGAGCGCGCGCTCACGGCCGATCCACTCGACGCCGACGCCCACTACATCCGCGGCGTGGCGCAGCTCGGCCGCGCCGACGGTCCGGCGGCGACCGAGTCGCTGCGGCGGGCGCTGTACGTCGATCCCGGCTTTGCGCTCGCCGCCTTCCAGCTCGGTCGCGCCTACGACCTGCTCGGCGACGAGCCCGCCGCGCGCCGCGCCTACGAGCAGGCGCTGCGCACGCTCTCGCCGGATCACGAGCGCCAGCGCCGGCTCGTCGCAGATGCGGACCTCGGCGACGTCGCGTCCGCCTGCGGCGCACGGCTGGCGGCGCTGTCGCGGGCCTCCTAGTAGCCCGCTACGCTGCCGCGCGTGCCGTTCGCCGCCACCCTCATCGCCGCGCTTGTCGCCGGTCTCGTCGCGCGCGAGGCGCTCGACCTGCCGCTCGTCGCCGCGATGGCGATCGCGCTCGTAGCCGGCCTCGCCGCCGACGCATGGGCGCGGCGTCGCGCGGTCGGCTGACGCGCGCTACGAGTCGAGGCCCGGCAACGGGTCGATCGGCAGCTCACCGTGGATCTCGCGCAGCTCGTCGAGATCGGCCTTGTCGCGCGGACGTCCCGCGAGGCGCTTGAACGCGACGATGCTGGAGAGACCTGCGACGCGGAAGCGGCCGGCGCCGAGGTCAGCGACGTGAGCGTTTTCGTGCACCGTCGCGAAGTCGAGCGGTGGCGCACCTTCGCGCAGCAGGTCAACGAGGCCGGCGCGCGTCGTCAGTCGACTGTGCTCGCGGCCTGCGAGGTCGCCAGCCGCAAACGGTCGCTCCGGCGAGAGCCAGTGCGCATCGAGCGCCGTAAGGGCGGCGTCGAGCGCGCGATCGTTGGTCTCGTCGTCGGGGATCAGGAAGTCGACGTCCTCGGTCGCGCGCACGAAGTCGTTGGCGATCACGGCGAAGCCCCCGATCACGACGAAGGCCGCGCCGGCGCCCACGAGCGCGGCGGTGACCGCCGCGAGGTCAGGCTCGACGAACGGACTGGTCATCGCGGACGATCGCGCGGCGAAGTGCGGCCGCTTGGGCGGACAGGCGCTGACCGCGACGCAGCTTCTCTTCGATCGATGCTCCGACGGGACTCAGGAGCCGGCGCTTCTCGGCGTTGAGCTGCGCCCATGCGCTGCGATCGATCCTTGACATACGTCAAGGTTACGCCAGAACCTTGACAGCCCCGCGCGCCCGTATCAGCTCGCCGCCGCTGGCTCTGTCACCGGCTTCAGGTGCCGGAACGGGCGGCCGTCGCGCAGCTCCTTGACGACCGCCTCGACGAGGCCGTCGCCGTCGAGGCGCTTGCCGTCGGTGACGGCGGCGACGAGGCCGCGCTTGCGGGCGATCAGGCGCGCCATCGTCTCGTCGATCGTGCCCGCGGCGAGCAGGTACCAGGCGGTGACGGCGTCGTGCTGGCCGATGCGGTGGCAGCGGTCCTCGGCCTGGTCATGCATCGCCGGGGTCCACTCCAGCTCGAGGAAGGCGACGTTGGACGCGCGCGTGAGCGTGATCCCCTGCGCCGCCACGCGCGTGGCGCAGACGATCAGCTGCGGCGCGTCCCCGTCCTCCTGGAACCGCCGCACGGTCGCCTCGCGCGCGTCGGTCGAGTCTCTTCCCAGCAGGTGCAGCGCGTGCGGGAAGCGCTCCAGCACGGCCTCCTGCACCTCGACGTGGCGCGCGAACACGACGAGCGGCTCGCCGCTCGCGAGGAAGTCGTGGATCCACGTCAGCGCCGCGTGCAGCTTCCCGCGCGCCGCCAGCCGCTGGAGCGTGCCGAGCTGCGCGAGTCGCTGCGCGCGCAGCGTCGCGGCGATCTTCGCGTTCAGCTCCGAGAGGTCCAGCGGCTGCTCGCGCAGCCAGGCGATCACGTCGTCCTCCGCAAGTCTGTACTCGCGCTCGTTGTCGAGCGCGACCGGCACGACCACCTGGCGCTTGTCCGGCAGCTGCGGCAGCACCTCGCTCTTGCGCCGGCGCACGAAGCAGCGGCGGCGCAGATGCCAGTGCAGCCGCTCCTCCGTCAGCGGTCCGCGGAACTGCGCTCTGAAGCGCGCGCCGGAGCCGAAGTCCTCCAGCCGCCCGAGCACGCGCAGCTGCGAGATCAGCTCGTCGGCGTGGTTGAGCACCGGCGTGCCCGTCAGCGCGAGCCGCAGCGCGTCGCGCGGCATGCCCTCGGCGAGCCGCCGCACGGCGCGCGTGCGCTTCGCCTGCGGGTTCTTGCAGTAGTGCGACTCGTCGAGCACGAGCGCGCGCGGCCGGCGGCGCGCGAGCATCTCCCGCTGGGTCGCGACGATCTCGTAGTTGAGGATCAGGACGTCCGCGCGCGGCGGTACCGCGACGCGCCCTTCGACGACGGCGACGGAGCGGTGCGGCAGCCAGCGCGCCGTCTCGCGCTCCCAGTTGAGCTTCAGCGACGCCGGGCAGACGACGACCGCCGGGAACGCGCCGTCGGCCTCCAGCGCCGCGAGCGCCTCGACCGTCTTGCCGAGCCCCTGCTCGTCGGCGAGGAACGCGCGCCGCGCCTGCAGCACGTAGCGCACCCCGGCCCACTGGAACGGCTCCAGCGTGCCGCCCATCACCGCGGCGACCTCCTCGATCGGGTCGGCCTCGGTCGCGCGCGAGGCGCGGATCGCCGCAGCGGCCTCGGCCGCCTCGGCGCGCAGCGCTTCCAGCACCGGCGCCGCCATCGGCGTCACCTCGACGCCGTGCAGCGCGAGGAACGCCTCCAGCGGCTCGCACAGCCACGGGTCGACCGGCACCACGCGCTCTCCCTCGGCGCCGGGCAGGTCGGCGAACGCGGCGCCGACGTCGGGATCCCACAGCACCTCCAGCCGCAGGCGCGCGCCGTCGACGCCGTGCGTGGCGACGAGCCGCGCCGGCGGTGGGTCGTCGCCCAGCTCCAGCGCGGCGATGCAGCGCTCGGCGGCGGCGTCGACGCGCGCCGACTCCTGGGCGCGCAGGACGTGCGCGTTCGCCTCGGTGAGCGGGACGAGCAGCGTCGGGGCCTTCGCGAGCGCGCCCTCCTCGACGGCCTCCGCTGGACGCTCGACCGCGCCCTCGCGCAGCTCCGCCGGCACCTCGCCGGCCGCCGTCGTCAGGACCCACCAGCCGCGTCCGTCGTAGCGCGTCGTGCTCACGCGGCCCAGCCAGCGCCGCTCGACCTCGGACAGCCATGCCTCGACCTGCTCGCTCGGGGTCAGCTCGGGGAAGCGCCGCAGGACGTCGGCGACGTGGTGCGCGACCCAGTCCTGCACCGGCGCCCACCACTCGCGCGCGTCCCAGTCGAAGCGGCGGTGCGGGATTCCGCGCACCACCTCGACGAGCTGCGCGTCGTAGGGGAAAGAGAGCACGACGATCCGGCCCCGCTCGGGGTCCGTGCGCAGCTCGACGTTCGGCGGGGTGGGGAGGAGGTCGAGCGCCATCTCCGCCCGAGGGTATCGGCGCGGCGGGATCGCGCCCGTCGCGTCGCGCCCGCGTGCCCTGCCACACTGTCGCGATGACAGACGGCTATGCCATCACGCAGGAGGGGCTCGACGCGCTGCGCGCCGAGCTCGAGCAGCTCGAGTCGGTCGCGCGCTCGGAGATCGCCGCGCGCATCAAGACTGCGCGCGAGTGGGGGGACCTGAAGGAGAACGGCGAGTATCACGCCGCCAAGGAGGACCAAGCCCACCTCGAGACGCGCATCAAGCGGCTGCGGGAGCGGCTGCGCGGCGCGAAGGTCGTCGAGGCGAACGCCGGGCCCAACGGCGTCGTCGCCTTCGGCTCGACCGTCGAGGTCAGAGACGAGCAGTCCGGCCGCGTCGCGACCTACACGCTCGTCGGCGCCGCCGAGGCGAGCGCCAAGGACGGCCGCCTGTCGATCGAGTCGCCCGTCGCCGAGGCGCTGCTCGGCGCGCGCGAGGGCGACGACGTGACGGTCACGACGCCGAGCGGCGCGCGCGTCTTCCACGTCGTGCGCGTCGGCGCCTGACGCTTTTAAGCCGTAAACTAGAGCGTACGCTGTAACTCCCGCCGGATGGCGGGGTAAGTGCCACACAGCCTGCCGCCGCCGTCAACGAACCTCGGGGTGCCTGCCGCCAAGGCGCTCCACCGTCGCATTGGCCTGTTCCCGAGTCCGCCACCATGATCGGGGAGGAGTCGTGCTCCAGCCTGGAGTCCCAAGAGGACCGACGGTTCCTGCGCGCACGCAGGAACCGAGAACGATCGCCGACTGTTTCGAGCTGCAGCCGCCGCGCGTGCTGGCCGTCGCTCTGCTCGACAACATCGCCTACGCCCGTCGCTGGCTCGGTGCACGGGAGCTGCCGCTGCGCAAGGTCGTGCACATCCTTTGGTGGGAGGCTGCGCTTTTGTCGCGGCCTCCTGCGCCGTGATCTGGCTCGGCGGGCGCGCTCCGGGCTGGACCGTCGTCAGTGCCCCGGCGTTCCTCGTGCTGATCGCGCTGATGATGAGCTGGTCTCGGCGCACGTGGCGCGAGCTGCGCAAGCTCGCGCCGGAGCTCGACGAGATCGTCAGAGACCCGGCCGAGCGCACGAGGATCGCCCGGAGGCTCGACCGCCGCCTGCGGTGGCCGCTGCAGCTGCTGGTCGTCGCGCTCGGAGCCGTCGGCGGCCTGGCGATCGGCGTGCTCGCCGCCGAGGCGACGGGATCCGCGCCCGACCGCGACGTCTCCTTCATCGTGCTCGACGGGGTCACGTTTGGCCTGGGCGCCAACGTGCTGTTCTGGCTTGCGGTCGTCGTCGCCTGGTTCGGCTGCCTGAGCCGTCTGGAGAGCATCGACCTCGGCCCTGCCCCGGAGAGCAACGCGGCGATCCGCGGCTGCTCGAAGCTCGTCCGCGCGGTGCGCCGGCGGCTCGCGTTCGGGCTCGTGTGCGCTCAGGTCCCGCTCGTGATCGTCTCGGTGAAGGCCGAGGACAGCCTGCTGCCGATCGTCGCGAGCTCGGCCGTGCTCGTGTTCTTCGTCGTCTTCTCGGCTGGGATCGTGATCTGCCGCCGGGTCTTCCTGAGGCGGGTCTCGGAAACCGACATGCACAAGAAGGTCGAGCAGTTGACCGCCTGGTACGGCGAGCAGGCGAGGACGGCGCCGCAGGCCGAGCAGATGCAGGTCCTCGACTACTACTTGACCGTCAAGGAGCGCGTTGCGAGCAGTGCGAACGCGAACGGGTCCAAGACGTGGCTGGACGTCGTCGCCACGCTGGGGCCGCTGCTGCTGGGCCTGCTGTCGCTGATCATCGGACTGCTCGGGCTCGACGGCGGCAGCTGAGCCGCGTCTCAGCGCGCCGCCGGCTCGACAGCGCGCGAGGCGCCGATCTGGCGGCCGCCGGCGTCGAGCGCCGCGACGGCGACGTACTTCGCGTCCGTGCTGGCGTGGAGCGCGGTCTCGAAGTTGCGGCGGGGGACAGGCCCGCCGAGCGGGAGGAGCGCGTCGGGGTCCTCGCCGGCGAGCAGCTGCCAGCTGCGCAGCTCGGTCGCGCCGTTCCAGCTCGCCCATGCGGTGACGCGCTCGCCCGAGCGCCGGGCCGCGAGCGCCGGGCGGTCGAGCGGCTCGCCGTGCCAGGGGAAGCGGAACGCCTGGTAGCTGTCAGCTCTCGGCGGCACGACGAGGTCGAACAGCAGGCGGCCGTCGCGGCTGAGCTCGGAGATGTGCCGCTCCGGTCCCCAGCCGATGAAGACGTTCCCGTTGGGCAGCGTCTGCATGTTGCCCTCGGCGATCGCGAGCAGCTTGTCGGGGTGCGTGTACTGCCGCACGACGCGCGCCGTTCTCCGTCTCATGTCGAGCCGCAGCACGAGCCCGCGCGACTGCCCGGCGGTCGCCGGCGTCGCCTCGTTGTCGAACAGCGAGATCGTTTCGGGCGAGAGCCATTCGGCGTCGTGCTGGAAGTGGAAGCGGGCGCCCGGTCCCATGCGGAAGTCGCTGCGTCTGCCGCCGAGCCGCCACAGCACCCTGCCGCTGCGCTTGTCGATCTCGTAGATCGCGTGCATGTTGCGAGCGCTGATCAGCAGCCGTCCCGGCTCCTCCTCGTCGACGGCGTTGACGTGGAAGTAGTCGTGCGGCTTCGTCTCCTTCGGCGGCGTGACGCCCTCGCTCACCGGCAGGTGGTCCGCGCTGTGCCACTCCCACACGACTCTGCCGATCGCAACGTCGACCTCCTGCACGATCGACTCGAAGATCGTTCCGTCGCGTCTGCCGCCGACCGCGCTGAGGTCCGCTCTGCGCGGCGCGTAGACCGACATGTAGGCCGTCCCGCGCGGCGTGAGCTGGAACTCGTGGTGGTCGCCCATGTAGCCGTGACCGGCCCGCACCCGCGCGAGCTCTCTGTAGTTGCGGTCGAGGATCACGTACTCGCCCCTGCCGTGGCCGTATCTCGTGCGCCCCTGCCACCAGGTGAGGACCGGCTGGACTCGGTAGCGCTGCACCTGGAAGCCGGTCACAGCGGTGTGGGGAGGGGCCGGGCGGAACCACACGACGTGGCCGCGGTCGTCGACGATCTGCGGGCCGTCCTGGCCGGGGCCGCGCTTGACCGCGAGGAAGACGTAGCCGGGCGCGAGTCTCCCGCGCGGCGGGACGGTGACGAGGACGCGGTCGGGATCGAGCGTCGGGCGCGAGTGGAAGCGCAGCACGTCGGCTGCGGTGGGGCTCGGCTCCCCCTCGCCGCCGCGCGTGAGCAGCCACGCCGCGAGGCCGCCGCCGGCCGCCAGCAGCAACGCGATCGCGACGGCGATCGCCGCGCGCGGGCGCGCGGGCGCGAGCCGGCCGAGGCGGCTGCGCTCGCGCGTCGAGGTCCCCGGTCTGCTGCTCATCGGCATCGAAGTCTCGCGGGCGTCCCTAACGCGCGGATGAGAATCCGCTCACCGCCGGCATGCCTCAGTGCGGTCTCAATCCGTCGAGCAGAAGGTCGAGGAAGCGGCGCCAGTTTCTGTCGCCGGCCTGGACGACGCTCGCGAGCGCGCAGAAGAGCGCGGGCATGTCGGACGCGGCGAGGTCCTCGCGCACGACGCCGGCCTCGCGGGCGCGGACGATCAGCCGCTCCTCGAGCGCGAGCAGCTCCTGCATCTGGTGCTCGCGCGGGCCCAGCGCGGCCATGCCGCCGGCCATCAGCGCCAGCACCGCGGCCCAGGCGCGGTCCTTCTCCTGCGTGGCGGCGCAGTACTCGAAGCAGCGCTCGATCGCGCGCCACGGGTCCGGCTCGTGGTCGACCAGCTCGCGCACGTGGGCGATCGTGCGGTCGAAGCGCTCCTCGATCAGCGCCTCGGCGAGCGCCTGTTTCGTCGGGAAGTGGCGGTAGACGGTGCCGACGCCGACGCCGGCGCGGCGCGCGACGTCCTCCATCTGCGCCTCCGAGCCGTG
This sequence comes from Conexibacter sp., assembly GCA_045805465.1. Classification (GTDB taxonomy): domain Bacteria; phylum Actinomycetota; class Thermoleophilia; order Solirubrobacterales; family Solirubrobacteraceae; genus Conexibacter. The sequence continues at coordinate 65,082 of JBJMLB010000044.1, forward strand.
TTCGGCGAACGCCGCCCGCCCGGCCTCGATCACCTTCGCGCGGTTGCGCGCTGCGTCAGCTCGGAGACGCCTCGTGACGATCGTGGGCTGAACGGTTGACAAGCGGAATCTCGCTTCCGTATCTTACGCATCCTGAACCGGAGCTCCGGTTCCGTATTGTAACCGACCGGAAGCGAGTCGCACGACATGTCCGCCGCCGCAGCCGCACATCTGCAGTCCGAGACGAGCGGGCTCGACCCGCGCCGCTGGAAGGCGCTCGCGGTGCTCGCGGTGGCGCAGTTCATGGTCGTGCTCGACGCGTCGATCGTGAACGTCGCGCTGCCGTCGATCCAGCGCGACCTCGGCTTCTCCGAGAACGGCCTCCAGTGGGTCGTCAACGCCTACACGCTGATGTTCGGCGGCTTCCTGCTGCTCGGCGGCCGCGCCGCGGACCTGTTCGGCCGCCGGCGCGTCTTCATGATCGGGCTGGTCGTCTTCTCCGTCGCGTCGCTGGTCGGCGGCTTCGCGACCTCGTCGGGTTGGCTGATCGTCGCTCGCGGCGTGCAGGGGCTCGGCGCCGCGATCGTCTCGCCGGCCGCACTCTCGATCGTCACGACGACCTTCACCGAGGGTGCCGAGCGCAACAAGGCGCTCGGGATCTGGGGCGCGCTCGCCGGCGCCGGCGGCGCCGTCGGCGTGCTGATGGGCGGCATGCTGACGGAGTGGGCCGGCTGGGAGTGGGTGCTGTTCGTGAACGTGCCGATCGGCGTCGCGGCCGCCGCGCTCGCGCCGCGCTTCGTGCGCGAGAGCAGAACGCACGAGCGCACGTCGCTGGACATCGCCGGCGCCGTCTCGGTCACGGCCGGGCTGGTCGTGCTCGTCTATGCGCTCGTCGACGCCACCGACGCCGGCTGGGGCTCGCTCCAGACGATCGGCCTGCTGGCGCTGGCCGTCGCGCTGATCCTCGCGTTCGTCGCGATCGAGCTGCGCACGAAGCATCCGATCATGCCGCTGACGATCTTCCGCAACCGCAACGTCGCCAGCGCCGATGCGGTCGCGCTGCTGGTCGGCGCGTCGCTGTTCTCGATGTTCTTCTTCATCTCGCTCTACCTGCAGCAGGTGCTCGACTTCTCCGCGCTGAAGGCGGGACTCTCGTACCTGCCGCTGTCGGCCGCGATCATCACCTCTGCCGGCGCGGCGTCGCAGCTCGTGACGAAGGTCGGGCCGAAGCCGGTGCTGGTGAGCGGGCTGGTCTTGACGACGATCGGCCTGCTGCTGTTCACGCAGATCTCGCCGGACGGCTCCTACCTCGGCGACGTGCTGATCCCGTCCGTGGTCGTGGCCGTCGGGCTCGGGCTGTCGTTCGTCTCGCTCACGATCACCGCGGTCTCGGGCGTGAGCCACGGCGAGGCCGGCCTGGCGTCGGGACTGCTCAACACCGCGCAGCAGGTCGGCGGTGCGCTCGGGCTCGCGGTGCTGTCGTCGGTCGCGACGTCGCAGATCGCCGGCGCCCACGACCCGGCCTCGCTGACGGACGGCTTCCAGAGCGCGTTCGCGGTCGGCGCCGGCTTCGCAGCGCTCGGCGTCCTGCTCGCACTGTTCGCCGTACCGCACGTGCGCCCGCAGGATGCGGCGGATGCGCAGGAGGCGCCGGCGGCGGCGTAGGGGACTGGGCCGCCTCAGTCGGGGTTCGGCCGGCGCGGCGACCGCGGGAGCCCTACGGCGTGAGGTCGCCGGTGCGTGCGCGCGCGGCGCGCCCCTCGGCGCGCTGCGCGTGAGCGGCGGCCGTCAGGAGCGGCGGCGCCGTCTCGCGTCGGGCCGCGCGTCGCGCGGCCGCGGCGGATTCGCGCGTCTCTCCTCGGGCGTCATCTGCCGGATCGTCAGCGAGCCCTGCTCGAGCTGTCTTCTGATCTCGGCCAGCTTCCGCTCGCGTTCGTCGCGCTGGCGGTCCTGTGTGGTCTTCATCGTGCTGTTGACGATAGCGGTCAATCGAGCAAATCCGCGGGGTTTATGAACACGACTCGCTCTCAAGAACGGCAAGGGCAACGCGCCCGTCAGCGACAGCGACGCCGCGCGCACGGCGCAGGTCCTTGTGCGGCGGGCCGGGACGCGGCCGTCAGTCGAACCAGCGGTGCAGCCACAGCCCGACTTCGCGCGTGCGGAAGCCGGCGTGCTGGTACAGCCGCTGCGAGGCGACGTTGGCAGCCTGCGTGACGACCGTCGCGCGGCGCAGTCCCGCGGCCGCGAAGGCGCCCAGCGCCGCGTCGACGAGCGCGCCGCCGAGTCCGCGCCCGCGGCCCTCGGCGGCCACCGCGATCAGCTCGATCGCGCCGGTGCGCTCCGCGGCGTCGAGCCGGCAGGCGACGAAGCCGCGCGCGGCGGGGTCGGCGAGTACGACGCGCTCGGGCGCGCCGTCGAGCCCGCGCCGCAGGAACGCCGCGTACAGGTCGCGGCAGCGGTCGGGCGGGAAGCCCGGGTCGGCGGTGAAGCGCGTCTGTTCGAACGCGGCGCGCGCGAGCGCCTCCAGCGCCGCGTCCTGCTGCGGGTTGGCCGGCGCGACTCCCGCCGCCGCCGGCCGAGCCTCGTCGGCCGCGTCCACGCATCGCTCCAGCGTCGTGCGCACGTCGCGCAGCACGAAGCCCGCCGCCTGCGCCAGCTCGCTGCCGTGTGCGTCGTCGCCCTCCAGCAGCAGGTAGGCGCAGCGGATGCGCTCGGCGCGGCACGCCTCCAGCACGCGCTCCAGCGTCGCCGCGTCGAGGCGGACGGCCGTGACCCGGGCGATCGGGAAGCCGAAGAAGGCGCTGTCCCAGTCGAGCCGCTCCAGCGGTGCGCTCATCCGGCCGGCTCGACCGCGAGCCGGCCGGAGCACACGCGGTCGGCGGCGGCGACCACGTAATACGGGCGCCCCTTCGCCTCGCTGTAGACGCGCCCGACGTACTCGCCGATCAGCGCGACGATCAGCAGCTGCACCGTTAGCAGCCCGAAAATCAGCGCGAACGCCGAGACGGTGCCGGCGCCGCCGCCGCCGACGGTCACGCGGTAGAGCGCGAACGCGACGGTGCCGACGAAGCCGAAGACCGACGCCAGCAGCCCGAGCATCGTGAGCGCGCGCAGCGGAAAGACCGCATAGCCGGTGACGAGGTCGAGCGTCATCTCGACGAGCGTCCCGATGCGGTAGTGCGAGCCGCGCTCGCTGCGCGACTGGTGCTCGATTGGGACCTCCTTGATCGGCACGCCGAGCCACGCGACGATTGCCGGCACGTAGCGATGCCGCTCGGTGAACGTCAGCATCAAGTCGACGGTCGCGCGGTCGTAGACGCGGAACATTGAGCCGAAGTCGCGCAGGCTGACGCCGGTCTGGCGGTTCAGCCAGCGCGTCAGCACGCGCGTGATCCAGCGGCGCAGCAGCGGGTCGCGGCGGTCCGCGCGATAGCCGGAGACGACCGGGTACTCCGGCGACAGCTCGCGCAGCATCGCGGGCAGGTCCTCGGGCGGGTACTGGAGGTCGCTGTCCAGCGTCGCTATCGCCTCGCCCCGCGCATGCGCGAGGCCGGCGAAGACGGCTGCATGCTGGCCGAAGTTGCGCGCGAGGCGGACGACCGTCGTCGGGTGGCGTGCCGTACGCGCCCGCGCGAGCGCTCGCGGAGATGTGCGATCCAAGCCGCCGTCGTCGACAAGCACCAGCTCCCCGCCGCCCTCGACGCCGTCGAGCACGTCTTCGCAGCGCGCGAAGATCTGCTCCAGCGCGGCCTCGTCGCGATACAGCGGGATGACAAGGCTCAGCCTTGGCTGTGGCTCCCCGGGCACGCACCGATCCTCCCACACGGGCAATGGTCAGATTGCTGTACTGATCGTCGAGCGAGCGGCGGCCGGTAAAGTGCCCCAATGGGGGAAGTTCCGTTCAACCGGCCCCGGTTGGTCGGCACGGAGCATCGCTACGTCGAGCAGGCGATCGCGACCGGCAAGATCTCGGGGAACGGCGTCTTCGGGCGCCGCTGCGCAGCGTGGCTGTGCGAGCGCGTCGGCGCTCCCGCCGCGTTCCTGACGCCGTCCTGCACCGCCGCGCTGGAGATGGCGGCGATCCTCGCCGACGTCGGTCCCGGCGACGAGGTGATCGTGCCGACGTTCACGTTCGTCTCCAGCGCCAACGCCTTCGTGCTGCGCGGCGCCACGCCCGTCTTCGTTGACGCCGATCCGCGCACGCTCAACCTGGACGTAGCCGCCGTCGAGCGCGCGCTCACCGCGCGCACGCGCGCGATCCTCGTCATGCACTACGGCGGCGTCGCGTGCGACATGGATTCGCTGATGGCGCTCGCGGCACGCCACGGACTGCTCGTGATCGAGGACGCGGCGCATGCGCTGCCGGCCGGCGACGGGAGGCGGAGGCTGGGCTCGATCGGGCAGCTTGCCGCGTTCAGCTTCCACGAGACGAAGAACATCCAGTGCGGGGAGGGCGGCGCGCTGGTGGTCAACGATCCGTCGCTCGTCGCGCGCGCGGAGGTCGTGCAGGAGAAGGGCACGAACCGCTCGTCCTTCTTCCGCGGCGAGACGGCCAGATACACGTGGCAGGACATCGGCTCCTCCTACCTCCTGAGCGACGTCTCGGCGGCTTTCCTGTGGGCGCAGATGGAGGAGGCCGCCGCGACGACGGCCGAGCGCCGTCGTCTCTGGGCGCTCTACCACGACGCGTTCGCGGAGCTCGAGCACGCCGGCGTCGTGCAGCGGCCGGGCGTGCCGTTCGGCTGCGAGCACAGCGGCCACCTCTACTACCTCGTGCTCGGCAGCGAGCGCGAGCGCGACGCGCTGATCGCCGCGCTGCGGCGCGTCGGCGTGCACGCGGTCTTCCACTACGTCCCGCTGGGCAGCTCGCCCGGCGGCCGCCGTTACGGCCGCGAGCCCGAGCCGTCGGTCGTGGCGGAGACGCTCAGCCGCCGGCTCGTGCGTCTGCCGCTGTGGGTCGGGATGGACGCCGGCGACGTCGCGCGCGTGGTCGACGGCGTGATCGAGGCGCTCACCGTCGCTGTTGCCGCGGTAGAGCCTCAGGCGTAGTAGCGCGCGAGCACCATCAGCTGGCTGAACAGGCTGTGTCCGATCGCCAGCGCGACGATCGCGGTCCCCAGCACGGGCGCCCAGCGGCGGCCGGCGCCTCGCGCCGCCAGCGCGAGCAGCGCGCCGTACAGCGGCAGCAGCGGGAACAGGTAGCGCGTCTGCGCGACGCTCTGGTGGTAGCGCAGGTAGGAGATGTAGGACGCGATCCCTACGAACGCCATCAGCGCGGCTACAAGCGTCGCGTAGGTGAGCAGCTCGCCGAGGCGGCCGCGCAGGCGGCGGCGGCCGGTGACGAGCGTGCGCGCGGCCAGCAGCGAGACGGCTGCCAGCGGTACGAGCGCGAGGTCGTAGACGAGCGGACGGAAGCTGGTGTCGAGCCAGCCGAACCAGCCGACGAAGCCTTTCTCCCACAGGTCGAGGATGGGCACGCCGGGCAGATAGCGCGTCATGCCCGGCAGCGGCACGACGTAGAACTCCCACAGGTATGCCAGCGCGGCGCCGGGCGCCGGATGGATCGACGAGGTGCGGAAGTTGCTCGCGGTCGCGCCCACGGTCGGGCGGTGCCAGACGGTGGCGTTGAGCGCCATCTCGAGCAGCATCGGCGCGATCGCGATGGCGAGCGCCAGGGCGGGCAGCGCGAGCGTTCGCGGCCGCAGCGCGCGTTCACGGGCGGCACTCATCATGAGCAGCCCCAGCGCGACGCCCGGGAGCAGGCCGAACGCGTTGAACTTGCTCTGCAGCGCGACCGCCGTCGCCGCGCCGATCGCGACCGCCAACCCCCGCGTCAGGCCGCGCCGGAAGCCGCGTGCGAGCAGGAAGAAGATCGCGGCCGACGCCGCGTACAGCAGCGCGTCGGAGTTCACGCCGCTGCTCATGAACGCGAACATCGGCAGGAAGGCGACGCCGAGGCCGCCGACGGTCCACGTTTCCGGAAGCGCGGGCAGGGCCTCACGCACAAACAGGTAGGCGAACAGCGCCGTCGCGCCGGCCAGCAGCGCGGACAGCAGGCGCATCAGCTGCAGGCGCGCGAGCACCGTGCCGCCGCCTGCGACCGTGTAGGGCACCGCCTGCAGCGCGTAGAAGAGCGGCGGCTCAGCGGCGACTTCCTTGCCGCCGCCGTTGCCGTCGCTGCGGTCGGCGTCCTGCTGCAGCGCCGCCTTCATGTTGGCCTGCTCGGACGCCGACCAGATCGCCCCGTTCTCGGACGAGAACCGCATTTCGCGGAACTTGAGGGCGGTGAGGGCGGCGTTCTCGGAGCTGGACTGCGTGTCGTGCGGTCTCGCCGCCGGCGGTCGGCCGTGCTGGGCGAAATACTCGGCGTAGGCGTAGTGCACCTGCTCGTCCGGCACCTGGAAGGCCGGCACGACGATTCCCCACGCGGTCGCGTTGAGGAACGCGACGAGCGCGCAGACCCATGCCGCTCGCGGCACCCGCGCGAAGCTCGCGCGCAGGCGCGTCCGCGCGCGGCTCGGGCGTCGCTCCGCCGTCGCCCCGGCCGTCATCGGCCCTCGTCGCGGGTCAGCTGCCAAGCCGCAAGCGCGATCGGCGCGAACATCAGGAGCGCGGCCAGCAGTGCGACGGACGGACCCGACCACGCGTGCCCGCGGCCGAGCCGCCGCACGAGCGTGGGCATCGACGACCACCAGGAGCGGGTGCCGGCAGCCAGGTACTCGAGGTGCACACGGCCTCCAAGTGCTGCGGTGCCTTCGGTGGCGGCGAAGTCGGGGACGGTGGCGATGCCGAGCAGCGCGTAGCGCCCGCTTCCGGGCAGCTTCACGCAGACGTCGCCTTCGGCGTCGTCGCGCAGCGGCCGCGCAAGCGGCACGAGGACCGCCTTGCGCTCCGGGCGTGCATGAGCGCCGGGGCCGATCACCGACCTGCCCTCGCCGTCCGTTACGACGACGCTCGGCGCCGGGCCGCTGCCAATCAGCGCGACGCGAATCGCGGCGGTTCCGGCGGGTATCTGCTCGCCGGCTTGGCAGATCGTATGGGGGCCGCTGCTCACGGTCAGCCCGAATTCCGCCGGGATGCCGTTCGTGCCGGTGCGGGAGTCATGCGCCCGCGACAGCGTCGCGGCGAGCGCGACGACAAGCAGCGCGAGCGCGATCGCGAGCGTGACCCGCCGGCGCCGTCGTCGCGCGCGCGAGTCGTCCGGCATCCCAGCTCCGGCTCCGGCGCCGTACGGCGCGTTCACTTCGCCTCCCCCTCGTGGCGAACACCAACTGAATTCCGACTATAACGTGGGCGCCGACGTCGAGCCAGCGCCCACGGGAAGCGTGCCGGCTATCTGATCTGCATGCCCGAGATCGCGCGCGAGATGACGAGGCGCTGGATCTCGGAGGTGCCCTCGAAGATCGTGTAGATCTTCGCGTCGCGGTGCATCCGCTCGACGGGGAACTCGCGCGTGTAGCCGTTGCCGCCGAGGATCTGGATCGCCCGCTCGGTCGCCCACACGGCGACCTCGCCGGCCTTCAGCTTCGACATCGAGCCCTCCGCGTTTCTGAACGGGTGCTGATTGCGGCCCATCCACGAGGCGCGCCACACGAGCAGGCGGGCGGCGTCGATCTCCATCTTCATGTCGGCGAGCGTGAACGCGATCGCCTGGTTCTCGATGATCGGCTTGCCGAACTGGACGCGCTCTCTCGCGTACTCGAGCGCGTACTCGTACGCCGCGCGCGCGATCCCGAGCGCCTGCGCGCCCACCGTCGGGCGCGACGCCTCGAACGTCGCCATCGCGGCCTGCGAGCGCGACTTCTGACCCTCGCGGGCGCGCGCGACGCGCTCCTCGAACTTCTCCTTGCCGCCGAGGATGTTCGCGCCGGGGATGCGGCAGTCGTCGAGGAACACGTCGGCCGTGTGGGAGGCGCGCAGGCCGTGCTTCTTGACCTTCGTGCCCATCTCGAGGCCGGGCGTGTCGGGCCCGATCACGAACGACGCCTGGCCGCGCGAGCCGAGCTCCGGCTCGACCGCCGCGACGACGACGTGGACGTTCGCGATGCCGCCGTTCGTGGCCCATGCCTTCTGGCCGTTGAGGATCCACTCGTCCGTTCTCGCGTCGTACTTCGCGCGCGTTCGCAGAGCCGACACGTCGGAGCCGGCGTCCGGCTCGGAGACGCAGAAGGCGCCGATCTTCGGATCCTCGGCGGTGCCGAAGCACTGCGGGATCCACTCGCCGATCTGCTCGCCGGTGCCGTTGGCGAAGATGCCGGCGGCGGCGAGGCCGGAACCCATGATCGCCATGCCGATGCCGGCGTCGCCCCAGAACAGCTCCTCGTTGACGATCGGCAGCGACAGGCCGCTCGGGTCGGCGAAGAACTGCGCGAGGCCCTCGAAGCCGTAGAGGCCGATCTTCGCGGCCTCCTGGATGATCGGCCAGGGCGTCTCCTCGCGCTCGTCCCACTCCGAGGCGGCCGGGCGCACCACGTCTCTCGCGAACCCGTGCACCCAATCGCGCACGTCCTTCTGGTCCTGGGTCAGCTCGAGCGAGAACGTGCTCTCGCCGGCCTCGGGCAGATCGATGGTGGATGCCATGGCGACGGAATTCCTTTTCAGAGCAGATGGGTCGGGGCCGGCTTCGGCAGCCCGCGTCGAGAAACGTGACATCGCCCAATGTAGCCGTTCTGACGGGCAGTGACGCCGACTGGGCTGCTGCTGGGCCGACAGTCGTACCGCGGCGTCCAGATTCACGGTGGACGCGGCCAACTTGCCTGCATCTCCCGCGTTTCACCTGCATGAGCGCCAAGGACAGCGCGCTCTTGAACGCGACGAAGGAGACTGCCAATGATAGTTCGAAAGATTCTGATGACGGCGTGTGCGGCGGCGCTGGCGACGACTCCCGCATGGGCGCACCCCGGGAGAGAGCAGCACGCCAGATCGCCGAGCAGATCGCATCGCTGCACGCCGCATGGGACCGCCTACGTCGCAGCCGGCACCCTGAGAAGTCAGACGCTCGTGCTCGACCCGGCGCCGACGGCCGCGACGACGTCCGCTGACAGACCGGCCAAGCCGACCTACAGCGGCGACGTGACGATCGACGTCACGAGCACGAACAGATCCGCCAGAGCGGATAAGGGCACGACGAAGACGTACACGCTCGACCACGCGCGGGTGCTGCTCGGGCTGGACGACCAGAACGGCGACGGCAGCGTCGACCTCGGCGACGTGCTGCCCGGTGGCAGCGCGAAGGTGATCGGCAAGGTCACCAAGCTGAACAGACACTGCGATCAGACCGGCTTCACGCCGCAGCTGACGATCCGGAAGCTGATCGTCCACGCGCCGAAGGCGGCCGGCTGACCCGATGCCGCGCCAGGGCCTCGACGCCGGGCAGGTGGTGGAGGAGGCCGTCCGCATCGCCGATGCGGACGGCCTCGAGGCGGGCACGCTCGCGCGCGTCTCCGCCACGCTCGGTGTGCGGGCGCCCTCGCTGTACAACCACGTCGCCGGGCGTGAGGCGCTGTTGCGGGGGATCGCGTTGCACGGCCTGCGCGAGCTAGGCGACGCGCTCCGGCGCGCCGCCGTGGGGCGTGCGCGCGAGGACGCGCTCGTGGCGGTCGCCCACGCCTATCGCGCCTACGCCCACGCACATCCCGGCTGCTTCGCGGCGACGGTCGCCGCGCCCGCTGCCGGCGACGTCGAGCACGAGCAGGCGGCCGCGGAAGTCGTCGGCGTCATCGCCGCGATCGTCGTCGGCTGGGGCATCGAGGACGACGACGCGATCCACGCCGTTCGCACGGTCCGCAGCGCGCTGCACGGCTTCGTGACGCTGGAGGCGGCCGGCGGCTTCTGCACGCCGGTCGACTGCGACGCGTCGTTCGAGCGGCTCCTGCAGACGCTCGCGGCCGGGCTCGCGTCAGTCGCGCCGGCGCCTGCCTGAGCGTCTCCCTCCCCGCGTCAGTCGGGCAGGGCGAGCGCAGGGACGCCGGACGCTGCGCGCTCAGCCGACGATGCGGCCGGCGCCGCCGAAGCGGCGTCGATGCCCGCCCCCCGTCGCGCGAGCCGCACCAGCCCCCATCCCAAGACGAGCAGCAGCGCCGACGTGATGCCGAGCACGACGAGTCCCGCGACGCCCCACAGCCAGCCCGGCACGTCCTGCTTGCGCTCGCGCTGAAGCACCTGCCGGTCGCCCTCGAAGGCGCGGGTTGCGGATGCGGCCGCAGGCACGGCAGGCACTGGGATCGCCGCGTCGGCCGGCATCGCGACGGGGATCGCCGCGAGGTCGCGGCCGCGCTGGAAGCGGATCATCGCCTTCCAGTCACCGCTCACGGGGATCGGCTGCGTCGTCGCGTAGACGCCGTCACCGAGCGCGCGCAGGCGGTCGACGACGAGTCTGCCGCCGCCCTGCCAGGCGGTGATCGTCAGCCAGTTCGCGTCCGTCACGGCGCTCGGCGGGTCGAAGCGGACGGTGGCCGCGACGGTGCGGCCGTCCCCGTCCGACCCGGTTCCCGCGTGGACGGTCCGCAGCACGATCTGCGCACGCGCGCCGGTCGGCGCGGTGGTCGGCAGCAGGAACGCCACGGCGGCCGCGACGACGAGCAGGCTCGCGCCGGCCGCGACCCACGCCCGCGGGCGCCCGACCAGGGCGGCGTCGAGCCGCAGCGCGCCCGCGACGAAGCTTCCCAGCACCCCGCCCGCGATCGCGACCGGCAGTGCGAGCGCGACCGCCTCGAGCATGATGTGCGAGGGCCACGGCAGCGGCATCCACACATGGCTCCAGCCCCACTCGGCGAGCACGCCGAGCGTCGCGATCGATGCGCCCGCGAGCGCACCGAAGCGGAAGCTGCCCGGCTTCACGGCGAACGCGAGCGCCTCGACGAGCAGCGCCTCGGCGACGTAGAGCGGGAAGTGGGGGACCGTCTCGCCGAGCACGGGACCGGTCAGCAGCGAGAGGCCGCCGCGGATCACGAGATAGAAGGCGACGACGCCGAGCGCACCCCCGCGCCCGATCAGCGTGCGCGCCGCCACGAGCCCGAGCGACGCCGCGAAGGCGATCAGCAGCGGGTGGAACAGCAGGCTGAACTGCGGCACGCCGAAGTCGTACTCGCCCTGGAAGATCGAGAGGCCGATCAGCAGCCCGCCGCAGGCGCCGAGCACGCGGGTGTGGCGCAGGCGGGCCGCGAGCCGGCTGCTGCCGCTGGGCGCGCGGGCGCCGTGCGTCGCCAGGTGGCCCTCGGTGACCAGCACGAGGATGCCGACGAGCGTCATCGCGGCGCCGCCGAGCAGCATCAGGTGCGTCGGCCCCCAGAGCGTCACGTCCTGTCCGAACAGGCGGTGGGAGACGTCGTCGAGCGGGAAGCCGATCAGCGAGAACGACGCGCATGCCGTCAGCAGCACGCCGGCCACGGGGACGTACCAGTCCGGGGCGATCCGCACCGCGGCGGGCGAGCGCGGGTCGTCGGCGCGCGGGAGCACGATCGCGAACCAGCCGGCCGCGAGGATGCCGTAGAGGCCGAGCAGGATGAAGTAGTGGGCGGGGTTCGCGAGCGGCCCGGCGTCGCGGCCCTGGTCGATGTGCAGCGAGATGTCCCAGTACATGCCGAACGCGGCGGTGATCAGGGAGCCGCCGGCCAGGCCGGCCGGCAGCGCCGCCCAGCCCGGGAGGCCGGTCTGACGGCCCATGGCGGCGCTCAGGCGGTCGAGCCATCGGACCCGTCCGGCGCGGTGGCGCAGCCCGAGGACGGCGAGCACGGCGGTGAGGGCGGTGACGGCGACCGTCGCTCCGACGACCTGGCCGAGGGCGGCGCCGCCGGCGGGCGGGGCGGCGGCGGTCGTGGCGAGCGTCAAGAAAGAGTGCATGGACATATGCTACATCGATCGATGACACATTCAAACCTGTCATGTCAGCGCGCGGCCCGCGAGGAGCCCATGGGACGCGCCCTAGGATGTGCGGCATGAGCGAGCGGCGCGCGGGCGAGCTGACGATCGACGAGCTGGCGCGCGACACCGGCATGACCGTGCGCAACATCCGTGCGCACCAGTCGCGCGGACTGCTGCCGCCGCCGGAGGTCCGCGCGCGCACCGGCTACTACGGCCCCGAGCACGCAACGCGCCTGCGGCTGATCCAGGACCTGCAGGCCGAGGGCTTCAACCTCAAGGCGATCGAGCGGCTCATCAGCGCCTCCAACGGCGCGAGCGAGGAGGTGCTCGCGTTTGGCCGCCAGGTGCTGACGGCTTTCGCCGAGGAGGAGCCGGAGGTGACCACGCTCGAGGACCTGACCGCGCGCATCGGCAGCTCCGACGACCGCGCGGTTCGCCGCGCGGAGAAGCTCGACCTGATCCGCCCGCTCGGCGACGGCCGCTACGAGGTGCCGAGCCCGACGCTGCTGCGTGCCGGCGAGGAGCTGGCGGCGATGGGCGTACCGCCGATGCACGCGCTCGCGGTCGCCGAGCAGATCCAGCGCCACACGCGCGCGATCGCCGACCAGTTCGTGCGCCTGTTCGTCGAGGACGTCGCCGGCGGCGAGCTCGACCCCGCCAAGCGCTCACCGCAGGAGTGGGCGCTGCTCAGCGACGCGCTCGTGCGTCTGCGTCCGCTCGCGAGCGAGGCCGTCCGCGCCGCCTTCCAGCAGACGATGAGCGCCGCCGTCGAGCGGCAGCTGCAGAAGACGCTGAAGGGCTGAGCCGGTCGCTGCGCGCACCCGAGCGCGCTTCGGTCATCCGCCCACAGTCCCGCCTGTAGTGTGGGGCCGATGGGGGTGGCGGACGATCCGCGCGTCTACGACGCGATCCAGTTCCTGGCCGGACGGCACGTGATCGACCGGCGCGTGCGGCGGATCCTCGCCGACGCGTCGGGCGCGACCGTGCTCGACGTCGGCGCCGGCACCGGCACGATCGCGGGGCTGCTGCCGCCGGGCGCGGAGTACTGGGCGCTGGACAACGACCCCGCCAAGCTGGAGCGACTGGAGCGCAAGGTGCCCAACGCGCGCCGGCTGCTGCGCTCCGCCGTTGACACCGGGCTCGAGGACGCGGCGGCCGACTGGACGGTCTGCATCGACGTCGCGCACCACCTCGACGACCGCGAACTGCCGGGCTTCGCGCGCGAGCTCGCGCGCATCACGCGCAACCGCCTCGTGTTCGTCGACCCGCTGTGGTCGGCGCGCCCGAGCCTCGGCCGCGTGCTGTGGCGCTACGACCGCGGCGCCCACCCGCGTACGGCCGAGCGGCTCATGCAGGCGTTGGAAGCGGCCTTCGAGATCGAGTCGACCGAGCGCTTCCGCGCGATACACAGATACATCCTGTGCGTCTGCCGGCCCCGCGCCGCGTCGGCCGTGGCGGCGTAGCTACGGGAACTTCGGCAGCGCTTCGCCGCCGTTGTCTCTGACGACCATGCGCTCGTACATCCGACGCGCCTGCGCCGGTCGGGTCGCCGCGAGGTCGCGGACTTCGCGCGGGTCGCGTCTGTGGTCGAACAGCTGCGGCTCGGCGTTCTGGTTGTCGCCCATGTAGGACCAGCGGCGGTCGCGGGCGAAGACGATCGAGCTGTAGGAGCCGGTGACGTAGGTGCGCTTCTTCAGCTTGCGCTTGCCGCGTCTGCCGTCGAGCAACGGCAGCAGGTTCTGGCCGTCCATGAAGTCCGGTCTGCGAACGGTCCCGGCGTGCAGCAGCGTCGTCGCGACGTCCTGCGTCTGCGTCAGGTAGTCGGTCGTTCTCCCGGCGCCGCGGCCGTCCGGTGAGCGAATCATCAGCGGCACGTGGATCAGCTCCGGGTGGCACTGCGTCGCCATCTTCGCCACGTAGCCGCGCTCGCCCAACAGGAAGCCGTGGTCGGACAGGAACAGGATCAGCGTCTCCCGCTCCAGCCCCAGCTCGTGGAAACGCTGCATGAAGTTGCCGAACCAGTGGTCGCTCATCGACAGCTCTGCGCGGTAGAGCGCCTTCATCTGCGCGACATCGGCGGGGCCGAGGCCGTTCGTCGCGGTCGTGCCGTTCAGGACGGTGCCGGGATCCCACGAGCGGTTCACGTCCCCACCGTGCAGCTTCACGTACTTGTCCGGCGGGTCCCACGGCTCGTGCGGGTCGAAGCAGTCGAGCATCAGCGCGAACGGCTTTCTCTGCCGGTTCGCCTCCTCCAGCAGCCTCATTCCCGCGGTGAAGACTCTCGCCGGCAGGTAGTCGGCCTCCGAGCGGCGCCCGACCTGGTTGGCGAGGTACTGGCGCATCTTCTGGCCCGAGCTGGAGTCGAGGATCTTCGGCGGCACGTGCCGCGCCAGCTCCGCGTCGGAGATCAGGCTCGCCGGCTTCGTCACCGTGCCCGTCTGTCCCGGGATCGGGACGTAGCGGTGCAGCGCCTGCTGGAACGGCTTCTGCGACGGGACGAGCACCCACGGCGTGTCGACAGCGAGCCCGGTGAACCAGCCGGCCGCGCGCAGCGTCGTGACGAGATTCTGGACCGGGATGTCCTGCCACCCGGGCGTGCCCGGCATGTCGGGCGGCGGCCCTCTCCAGTCGGCGAACGGGAAGATCCGCCGCCCGCCGTAGATCGTCGCCCGCGCCGGCCCCGTCGGAAACGCCTCCGGATACACGTGCGTGAACCGCAGGCTCTCGCGCGCCAGCGCGTCGAGGTTCGGCGTATGCGCCCCACGGCGCCCATACGACCCGAGATGGTCCGCCCGAATCGAGTCGACGATCACCAGCAGCAGGTTGGGCGCCTCGCCCCGCTTGACCTTTCTGACCCGAGCCGCGCGAATCGCAGCGGCCGTCTGCGCGCGGGCGGAGGCGGCAGACGGGGCCGCAGCCGCGGTGCTCGCCGGCGCGGTGGCGGACTCAGCACCGGAGCCGCACCCGGCGGCAGCGACCGCACCCAGCCCGGCAGCACCCAGCCCGGCACGGCGCAGCAGCTCTCGACGGTCAATCGGTCCCGGCGACATCGGCCGCGCACTGTAGCGAGGCCGTGCCGCAGAACGGCTGATCGAGCGGGTGCCATCCGCGCTGATCGGGCGGGTGCCACGGCGCCGATCGGGCGGGTGGCGATGAGGACGCACGTGCGGCCGCCGTCAGGCGGACGTGCGCGCGCCCGGAGTCGTCAGGACCCGCCCGCCAGCTCCGCCAAGGACCCGCCCGCAACGCGACCGGGCCCTACGAGCCCACCCGCGACGCCCGCGGATCCGCCGGCAGCGGCGTCAGCGACGACTCGATCTGCTCGCGCAGGTGCTCCAGCTTCGGCGGCAGCGACAGTCTGCGCCCGATCTCCGAAGCCGGCTCGTCAGCCGAGAAGCCCGGTCCGCGCGTGGCGATCTCGAACAGCACGCCGCTCGGCTCGCGCGAATAGACGCTTCTGAAGTAGAAGCGGTCGACGAGCCCGGAGGTGTGCCGCCCGGCGATGACGTAGCGCTGATCCCACGCCTCGATGTCCTCGTCCTCCGAAGTCCAGGCGATGTGGTGGACCGTGCCCGCGCCGCCGATTCCGCGCTCCTGCGGCGCCTGGTCGTAGCCGTAGAAGCCGCCGCGCCGCGGCCCGCGCGAGACCCACTCCGTTGCGTCGGTGCCACCGCCGTCGAGCGGCTCGAAGCCGAGCACGTCGCGCAGCAGCGCAGTGCTCTGGGCCGGGTCGGCGCTGTACGCGCGCACGCCCGCGAAGCCGCGCAGCGCGTGCTCGGCGGGGATGTCGGGCGCGGCGGCGACGAGCGGGTCGTCGCCGGAGTCGTCGACCAGCAGCTCAAGCCCGAGCCCCTCGTGGTCGGCGAAGTGCAGCGCGCCGTCGCCGACGCGCGAGACGGCGATCCCCTCGCCCTCCAGGCGCGCCGCCCAGAAGTCCAGCGCCGCGGCGTCGCCGACGCGGAACGCGATGCGGTGGATCATCCCGGCGCCGTCGCGGCCGGGCCGCGCGCCGGGGTACTCGAAAAACGTCAGGTCGGCGCCGGGGCTGCCTCTGTCGTCGGCGTAGAAGAGGTGGTAGACGGTCGGGTCGTCCTGGTTGACCGTCTTCTTCGCCATGCGCAGGCCGAGCACGCGCACGTAGAAGTCGACGTTGCGCGGCGCGTCGCCGGTGATGCACGTGATGTGGTGGATGCCGTCGAGCTGCACCGCGTCTCCTCCTGAAGTAGTTGCTTGTGCAATCAGTTTACCCGAGGGTGCAACGGACGCAACCCGGGGTATGCGCGGACCGTATACCCGTCATGACCTCCGTTCTGCTCACCGGCGCCACCGGGTACGTCGGTGGCCGACTCCTCCCGTCGCTCGCCGCCGACGGCCAGCTGCGCTGCCTGGTGCGCGACCCGAGCCGCGCGCCGGAGGCCGTGCGTCCGTTCGCAGTGTGGGGCGACGCGCTCACCGGCGCGGGGCTCGAGGCCGCGCTCGACGGCGTCGAGGTCGCCTACTACCTGATCCACTCGATGGGTGGGAAGAGCGGCTCGGGCGAGGACTTCGCCGCACGCGACCGCCGCGCCGCCGAGACGTTCGGCGCCGCCGCCGCGCAGGCAGGCGTGCGCCGCGTGATCTACCTCGGCGGCCTCTCCGGCGGCGCGGACGCCGAGGCCTCCTCCGCGCACCTGCGCAGTCGCGAGGAGGTCGCGGAGATCCTCGCGCGGCACGTGCCGCAGCTCGTGCACGTGCGCGCGGCGATGGTCCTCGGCCCCGGCGGCGCCTCGTTCGAGATGCTGCACGCGCTCGTCAAGCGGCTGCCGGCGATGGTCTGCCCGCGCTGGATCGACACGCGCACGCAGCCGATCGCGCTCGACGACGTGGTGCACGCATTGCATGCACTGCGAGATCGCGACGACGTCGTGGGCGACGTCGAGCTGGGCGGGGCGGAGGTCTTGAGCTACCGCGCGATGATGGAGCGCACGGCGCGCGCGATGGACCGCCGCCCGCCGCTGATCGTGCGCGTGCCCGTCCTCACCCCGCGCCTCTCCTCCTGGTGGGTGATGCTCGTGACGCCCGTCGACAACGGGCTCGTGCGTCCGCTCGTCGACGGCCTGCGCGAGGAGATGGTGGTCCGCAACCCGCCGCCCGCGGGGATCAACGACGCGCCGATGGGCTTCGACGCCGCAGTCCGCGCCGCGCTGGCCGAGCGCTGATACGCTCGGCCGGTCTTCGTCCAAGGGGGAAGGGACGCATGATCAAGGCGGCCGTCATCGGCCCCGGCAACATCGGCACCGACCTGCTGATGAAGCTCCAGCGCAGCGCGGCGATCGAGACAACGCTGATGGTCGGCATCTACGACGACTCGCCCGGCCTCGCCCGCGCGCGCGAGCTCGGCGTCGAGGCGAGCGCCCGTGGCGTGGACGCGGTCCTCGAGCGCGACGACGTCCCGCTCGTCTTCGAGGCGACCGGCGCGAAGGCGCACCTCGCCAACGCGCCGCGGCTGCGCGCGGCGGGCAAGGTCGTGGTCGACCTCACCCCGGCTGCCGTCGGCCCGTACGTCGTCCCCGAGGTGAACCTCGACCGGCACCTCGCGGCCGACAACGTGAACCTGGTGACCTGCGGCGGGCAGGCGACGATCCCGATGATGCACGCGATCGACCGCGTCGCCGACGTCGCCTACGGCGAGATCGTCGCGACGATCGCGTCCGCCAGCGCCGGTCCTGGCACGCGTCAGAACATCGACGAGTTCACCGTCACGACCGCACGCGGGCTGGAGCTGGTCGGCGGCGCGGACGAGGCGAAGGCGATCATCATCCTCAACCCGGCCGACCCGCCGATCCTGATGCGCGACACCGTCTTCGCCCAAGTGCGCGAGCCGGACGCGGCGGCGATCGAGTCCTCGGTGCAGGCGATGGCGGACGCGATCCGCGCGTACGTGCCCGGCTACCGCCTGAAGCTCTGCGACATAGACCGGGAGCTCGTCACCGTGCTGCTGGAGGTCGAGGGCGCGGGCGACTTCCTGCCCGCCTACGCCGGCAACCTCGACGTGATGACGGCCGCCGCGGCGCGCGTGGGGGAGGAGCTGGCGAATCGCATGCTGGCCGCCGAGCAGTGTCCCCCTGCGACCGCTATGCGGTCGGAGATGGACAGTGCTCGTATGGAGGCCCCGCGATGACCCGCGTCGTGCTCGTCGACTCCTCGCTGCGGGATGGCATGCACTCCGTCCGCCACGCCTTCACGCCGGAGCAGGTGGCGGCGGTGGCGGCCGGGCTGGAGGCGGCCGGGATCGACGCGATCGAGGTCTCGCACGGCGACGGCGTCGGCGGCAGCTCGATCCAGTACGGCCGCTCGGCGCACGCCGACGAGGCGCTGATCGAGGCGGCCGCCGGTGCGGTCGTGAGGGCGCGGATCGCCGCATTGCTGCTGCCGGGGATCGGCACGCTCGAGCAGCTCAAGCGCGCGCAGGGGCTCGGCGCCACGATCGCGCGCGTGGCGACGCACTGCACGGAGGCCGACATCGCCGAGCAGCACCTCGAATGGGCGGCGGCCAACGAGATGCTCGCCGTCGGCTTCCTGATGATGAGTCACATGCTGGAGCCGCCGGAGCTGGCGCGGCAGGCGAGGCTGATGGCGACCTACGGCGCACGCGTGGTCTACGTCGTCGACTCGGCCGGCGCGATGGTGCCGGCCACCGCGGCCGCGCGCGTGAGGGCGCTGCGCGATGCGTTGCCCGCGGACGTCGCGATCGGCTTCCACGCGCACAACAACCTCGGCTGCGGCGTCGGCAACGCGCTCGCGGCGGTTGAGGCGGGCGCGACGTGGCTCGACGGCTCGCTGCGCGGGCTCGGCGCCGGCGCCGGCAACGCGCAGCTCGAGGTGCTCGCCGCGGCGCTGGAGCGCTCCGGCCATCAGAGCAACGCCCAGCTGTTCCCACTGATGGACGTCGCCGAGGACGTCGTGGCGCCGCTGATGCCGCGGGCGCAGATCATCGACAAGACCGCGCTCTCGCTCGGCTACGCCGGCGTCTACTCCTCGTTCCTGCTGCACGCCGAGCGCGCCGGAGCGAAGTTCGGCGTCGAGCCGCGCGCCGTCCTGATGGAGCTCGGCCGCCGCCGCATCGTGGGCGGCCAGGAGGACATGATCATCGACGCGGCCGCCGAGCTCGCGGCGGCCCGGCAACCGGCTGCTTGAGCGACGGCTTAGGTGCCCGGGTAGCGTCGAGCCATGCCGCTCACCCGCTCCGTCTACGCCTGGGTCGCGCGCACGCTGCGGCTCGTCTTCGGCGAAGCGCGCGTCTGACGCTTCAGCGTCAGCGCGAGGGTGGGGCAGGCGGCAGCAGCGCGGCGGGCGTGCGCCATGAGCTCCGGCGGCAGCGGCTCGCCGTCGACGATCGGGTAACCCCAGTCGTCGAGCCGCACGCGCTCGGGCAGCAGCTCGGCGCACAGGCCGTGCGCGGTGCAGGCGATCGGGTCGACGCGCAGGTGCGACGGCTCGCGGCTCATGCGGCCGCCGCCATCGTCTCGTGCGCCGGCAGCGGCAGCACGGAGGCTCGCGCGCAGGCGTCGCAGCGACCGTGGCGCACGTGGTCCTCGAAGTCGGCTTCGAACGTGCGCAGCGCGCTCGCGACGAGCCGCGCCGCGCCGTCGGGATGCCGGCAGGCGCCGCGCCCGGCGATCTCGCCGCACCAGCGCCGCACGCGCCGGAGCGGGTCGTCCTCGCGCCGTCCCGGTCCGCATCCGCCTGCCACGCGCTCGAGCGCGTCGGCGACCGCCGCGAGCCCGAACACGCAGGGGCCGCACTGCCCGGCGGACTCGCCGGCGAGCCAGCGCACGACGCGCGCCGTCTCGGCGACCGGACAGGCGTCGTGCGGCAGCACCGCGACGACGCCGCAGCCGAGCGAGGCGCCGAGCGGGCGCAGCGTCGCCCCGTCGAGCGCGGCCGTGTGCGCCGCGCCGGCGTCGAGCCAGGTGCCGAAGTAGCCGCCGACCAGCACCCCGCGCGAGCGCGCCAGGTCCCCGCCGCCGTGCGCGACGAGCGACGACAGCGACGTGCCAAGCGCGATCTCGCAGACGCCCGGCCGCTCGACCGCGCCGCGCAGCGTCACGAGCGCGCTGCCCGACTCGGCGGGCGTGCCAATTTCCCGGTACCAGTCCGCGCCGTGG
Source organism: Conexibacter sp. (assembly GCA_045805465.1). Classification (GTDB taxonomy): domain Bacteria; phylum Actinomycetota; class Thermoleophilia; order Solirubrobacterales; family Solirubrobacteraceae; genus Conexibacter. The sequence goes on from JBJMLB010000044.1 coordinate 85,070, forward strand.
CGGGCGATCAGCGCCACCTGCGCAAGCGTCTCGACGTTCTGGATCAGCGTCGGCCGGCCGTGGACGCCGCGCTCGAACGGCCGTGGCGGAACCGCCGTCGGCAGGGCGCGGCCGCCGTTCAGCAGGCTCACGAGCGCGCTCTCCTCGCCCGAGACGTAGCCGTCCGGGACGGAGACGACCTGGACCGGGACGGCGTCGCGACGGGCCGCCGCGCGTTCGGCGAGCGCGTGCTCGACCACGTCGCGGGCGCCGGTCCCGCTGCCCTTCGCGCACAGGAACGCTGTGTCCGCGCCGGTCGCGGCGGCGGCCAGCTGCAGCCCGTCGAGCACGAGGTGGGGGACCTGCGTCAGCAGCGTCGCGTCCTTCGCACTCGCCGGCTCGCCCTCGCTGCCGTTTGCGACGACGACGGGCCGCCGCCGGCCGTGGCCGACGACGTCGAGCTTCGTCGCGGTCGGGAAGCCTGCGCCGCCGCGCCCGCGCAGGCCGGCGCGCTCAACCTCGGCCACGAGCCACGCGGCGTCGATCGCCAGCGTGCCCATGCCGTGATGCGCGAGGTGCGTCGCGAGCGGCGCGCCGCCGCGCGGGTCGGCGCCGGCGAGCAGGCGGGGGAGGGCGCTCGCGCTCATCGCGTCAGCGTTCCCGGGTGCCGGTCGCCGGAGCGCAGGCCGAGCCGCGCGACGATCGCTGCAGCGATCGCGCCGGCGCAGCCGAGCGCGAGGCCGAGCATCCACGGCTGCGACGCGTCGCTGCCGGTGCCGAGCGCATGGATCGCCGCCACCGGCAGGCAGGCGTAGGCCGCCCAGTGGACCGCGCGCCACACGCGCACGCCGATGCGGTGACGCAGCACGCTCGTGACGAGCAGCGTCAGCAGCAGGTCGAACGCGAGCGCGCCGAGCCCGAGGAAGAACGTCTTGTAGCCGTTGGAGAAGGGCAGGAAGGCGGCCACCACGCCGATCGAGACAAACTGGTCGACCAGCGTCGTGAAGACGTGCACGCCGACGAACGCGACCGCCAGCAGCGCGAGGTTGCGGTGCAGCGCGTCGACCGCGAAGCGCGGCCACGTGCGGCTCTTCCAGCGCGCCACGTCGGCGATCCCGAGCGCGAACGTCGCGGTCAGCAGCAGCAGGCTGACGGCTCCCGAGGCGCGCGTGAGCAGCCACGTGGCGCTCGTCGTGGCGGCGAACAGGCTCATGCGGCGGCGCTCGCGCTCGCGCCGTCGCGGCGCGGCCACGCGCCGATCAGCAGCACGCGCCCGCGCGCGGCGACGAGGCGCGCCGGCAGGCCGTGGCGCAGCAGCCACGGAGCGGCGTCGGCGCCGCGCACGATCGCTGCAGTCGAGGCGGTGTTCGCGTCCACGCAGGTCGCCGCCGCGACGCTCGCCGTGCGCCACACGACGGCTGCGGGCTCTCCCGTGCGCGGGTCGAGGATGTGATGGCGCGGCGCCCCGCCGGCCTGCCAGCGGCGCACCGTCGTGCCGGAGGTCGCGAGTCCGCCGGAGCGGATCGTCACCGTCTGGCCGGCGGCCTCCTGTGGGCCGGCATGGTTGTCCGTCACGCGGATCGCCCAGCCGTGCTCGGGCGCCGGGCCGGCGACCGCGACGTCGCCGCCGAGGCTCACGAGCACGCCGCAGCCGGCCGCCTCGTGCGCCGCACGCGCGGAGCGGTCGGCCGCGAGCGCCTTCGCCGTCGCGCCGAGGTCGAGCGCGACGCCCGCCGGCAACGTGACGGTCCCCTCGCGGAGGTCGAGCCGCACGCCGGGCCAGTCGGAGCGGCGGCGCGGCACGCCGCCGCATGCGTCCAGCGTCCTGACCTGGCCGGGAATTGCATATCCAGGACAGGACGCTTCGCGCGGTTTGGATGCCAGTTCCGCGAAGTCGCGGTCGTAGCCGGCGCGCACCAGCTCGGCACCGAGCGTCGGGTCGACGGCGCCGCCGGTGACCCGCGCGGCGCGCAGGGCGACGCCGATCGCCTGCGCGAGCAGCGGGCTCACGCCGAACGGCCTGCCGCCGGCGGCGTTGAGCGCGGTCAGCTCGGAGTCGTCGCGGAAGCGACTGCAGGCGAGGTCGATCGCCACCAGCTCGCGCTCGACCGCGGCCCGCGCGGCGGCGAGGACGGCCGCGTCGGCGACCACGACGCTCGCGCTCGTGCCGAGCGCGCGCCAGGTCGCGGTCGCGCTCATGACGCTCCCGAGGAGGCGCTCGGCGTGACCGACGACGACGCGGACTGCGGCGCCTGGGCCGGTGCCTGCGGCGCGGCGGAGGCGCCGCCGTCGTACTCGTAGCCGTCGTCCGTCTCGTAGTCGCCGCTGTCCGCGTAGCCGCCGTCGCCCGACGCGTAGCCGGACGCGGCGGCCGTCGCGTCGCCCGGCGCCGAGGCGCTCGCCGGCAGCGTCTGCTGCGCGGCGACGCCCGCGATCGCGCCGGTCAGGCCGATCGCGCCGGCGACCAGCCAGCGCGTCGCTCGGCGGACGCGGCGCACGCCGGCGTCGCGCTCGGCTGCGGCACGAGCCTGTTTGTCGAGAGGGACCGGGCCATGTGGAGGAATCGGCATGCGGTCAATCTTGCGCACGCAACCCCAAGCTCCCGTAAGCGGCGCCCCAAGGAACGGCAATGGGACGCTGGGAGTTCGCTGAGCGACCAGCGACGCCGGGCTACGCGTCGTCGCTGCAGTCGCTGCACGACCCGTGCAGCACGACGTCGTGGTCGTCGACCGCGAAGCTGAGCGAGCGCGAGACGCGCTCGATCGCCTGCTCGAGCGTGGGGTCGGAGAACGGCGCGATCTGGCCGCAGCTGTCGCAGACGAGGTGATGGTGGTGGTCGCCGTCGGGCACGTGGCGCTCGTAGCGCGCGACGCCCTGGCCGACGTCGATCCTCTGCACGAGCCGCAGCTCCGTCAGCAGCTCGAGGATCCGGTAGACGCTCGCGCGTCCGACGCTGCGGCCCTGGGCGCGCAGCCTGTCGTCGATCTGCTGCGCGGTCAGCGCGCAGTCCTGGCGGTCGAGCAGGTCGACGACCGCGTTGCGCGCGCCGCCGCGGCGGTAGCCGGCCGCCGAGAGCGTCGCGAGCGTGTGCTCGTGCCAGCTGGATCGTCTCGTCGCGGTCATCGACTCGATCGTAGCGACGTCATGCAAATCAGACTCATTCTCATTATGCTTGGCGTCGATGCTCGAGCCTTTCCAGCTTCCGTTCGTCCAGCGCGCCCTCGTCGAGCTGCTGCTGCTCGCCGTGCTCGCCGGCACGCTCGGCTGCTGGATCGTGCTGCGCGGCCTCGCGTTCCCGGCGCACGGCGCCGCCGCGGCGGCCTTCCCGGGCCTCGTGCTTGCGGACGGGCTCGGCTTCGCCGGAGCCCTCGGCGGCTTCGGCGCGGCGCTGCTGTTCGCGCTCGCGGTCGGGCGCCTCGGCACGCGCCGAACCCGCTCCCACGCGCCCCACGACACGCTCACCGCGCTCGTGCTCGTCGCCGCGCTCGCGACCGGGATCGTGCTCGCCTCCGACGTCTTCCACTCGACCGCCTCCGTCGAGTCGCTGCTGTTCGGCAGCCTGCTCGCGATCGGACCGCCGGAGGTGCGGCTGGCCGCCGCGGCCGCCCTCGTGGCGCTCGCCGCCACCCGGCTGCTCGGCACCCGCTGGCTCGCGACCGGCTTCGACCCGCCGTCGGCGCCGTCCCTCGGCATCCGCTCCACGCTGCCGGACACCCTGCTGCTCGTGCTCGTCGCCCTCGGAACGATCGCGACGCTCAGCGCCGTCGGCGCCCTGCTCGCAACCGCAATCCTCGTCGTCCCAGCAGCCACGACCCGCCTCACCACGAACCGGATCCCCACCTGGCAAGTCGCCACCATCGCCCTCGCCGCCGCCGAGGGCACCATCGGAATCTGGCTCGCCGTCGAGCTGAACGCACCCCCCGGAGCCACGATCGCCGTCGTCGCAGGAGCAGCGTTCGCAGCGACGGCGATCGGCAGCGCACTCGCGCCACGACTGAGGACGGCAACATGACGGCCGATCAACGAGGGAAACACCCGAACGCCGGCACAGGCAACGCCGATCGGGCGGGTGGCGACGAGGACGCACGTGCGGCCGCCGGTAGGCGGACGTGCGCGCGCCCGGAATCGACAGGACCCGCCCGCCAGCAGCTGCTGGCCACCGAGAATCTGGCGGTCGGGTACAGCAACGGGCCGCCGGTACTGAGAGACGTGACGTTCACCGCCAACCCAGGCGAGCGCATCGCCGTCCTCGGCCCCAACGGCGGCGGCAAGACGACGCTCTTCCGCGCCCTCCTCCAAGAGCTCCGCCCGATCCAGGGCACGCTCACCACCACAGGCCGCTGCGCCAGCGTCCCGCAGACCGAGCGCTCCCGCCTCGACTTCCCCGTCAGCGCGCTCGACGTCGCCCTGATGGGGACGCTCCCCGGCCGCAGATGGTGGCGCCGCCCCAGCCGCGCCGACCGCGCCGCCGCGCGTGAGGCACTGACGCGCGTCGGGCTCGCCGACCGCGCCGAGCGCACCTACGGCGAGCTGTCCGGCGGCCAGCGTCAGCGCGTGCTGATCGCGCGGGCGCTCGTCCAGCGGGCGCAGGTGCTGCTGCTCGACGAGCCGTTCACCGGGCTCGACGCGACGAGCGCCGCGCGCCTGGAGGAGCTGCTGCGCGAGCTGGCCGGAGAAGGCCGAGCCGTCCTGATCGCCACGCACGACCTCGAGCAAGCGCGCCGCTGGGATCGCGTCCTGTGCGTCAACGGACGCCAGATCGCGTTCGGCGTCCCAGCGGAGACGCTCACCCACGACGTGCTTGCGCAGACATACGGCGCGGCGATCGTGACGTTGCCTTCCGCCAACCCGGACCCGGCCGCGCCGCAGCAGGTGATCCTGCCGCCGCATCATCACCACGACGTCCCGCCGCGCTGATGCCCGCGCTCGCGACCGTCCTCGACACGCTGGTCGACCCGTTCTCGCAGGCGCTGATGCAGCGCGCGCTGCTGGAGGTGCTGCTGCTCGCGGTCGTCGGCGGGACGCTCGGCTGCTGGATCGTGCTCGGCGAGCTGTCCTACGGCGCCGAGTCGCTCGCGCACGGGATGTTCCCCGGGCTCGTGCTGGCGGCGCTGGCCGGCATCCCGCTGCTGCTCGGCGGCGCGGCCGGGATCCTCGTCGCGGCGATCGCGATCGCGCTCGCCGGTCGCGTCCCCGCGATCGGGCGCGACAACGCCACGGCGGTCGCCGTCACGACGCTGTTCGGCCTCGGCGCGCTGCTCGCGCTCTCGCCCGACGCGCCGCTGGGAATCCAGGGCCTGCTGTTCGGTGACGTGTTGGGCACCACGCGCAGCGACCTGCTGGCGGGCGCGGCGCTCGCGGGGGCGGTCCTCGCCGCGCTCTGGCTGGCGCACTGGCGCCTGCTCGCAGCCGGCTTCGACCGCGACGGTGCGCGTGCCCTCGGCGTCGCGCCGCTCGCGATCGACGCGCTGCTGCTGACGCTCATCGCGCTCGCGGTGCTCGTCGCCGTGCAGGGGCTCGGCAACCTGCTCGTCGTCGCCGTGCTCGTCGCGCCCGCGGCGGCGGCTCGGCTCCTCACACACCGCCTCGCGCCGATGATGGCGATCGCGGTCGCGCTCGGCATGGCCGCCGGGGTCGGTGGCCTCTACCTCTCCTACTACGCGAGCATCGCCGCGGGCGCCTCGATCGCCGGGCTGCTGGTCGCCGGCTACCTGCTGGCGCGTCTGGGGGCGGCGACGTCATCGATCCGTAAGAGAGCCACCGCCCCCGCAGGCTAGATTGATCGCATGCGCTTTCTCACCCGCAAGTCCGACATGGTGGACGCCGCCCGCGCGTTGCCCGGCCGCGATCACCCGATCCTCGCTCCGACGCCCCACGAGGTGCTCGGTACCGCGCTGCAGCCGTCCTTCCCGGATGGCTACGAGACGGCTGTCTTCGGCCTCGGCTGCTTCTGGGGCGCGGAGAGACTGTTCTGGCAGGCGCCGGGCGTCTACACGACGGCGGTCGGCTACGCCGGCGGGTTCACGCCGAATCCCACCTACGAGGAGGTCTGCTCCGCGCAGACCGGCCACACGGAGGCGGTGCTCGTCGTCTTCGACCCGGCAAGAACGACCTACGACGCGCTGCTGAAGCTGTTCTGGGAGGGCCACGACCCGACCCAGGGGATGCGGCAGGGCAACGACGTCGGAACGCAGTACCGCTCGGCGATCTACTGGACCAGCGACGCCCAGCGCGACGCCGCGCTGCGCTCGCGCGAGATGTACCAGGAGACCTTGCGCGAGTCGGGCTACGGCGAGATCACGACCGAGCTCGCCGAGCTGCCGGCGGACGGCTTCTTCTACGCCGAGGACTACCACCAGCAGTATCTCGCGAAGAACCCGTTCGGCTACTGCGGGCTCGGCGGCACGGGCGTCAGCTGCCCGATCGGATTGGGCGCGCCGGCATCCGCGCCCGCGCCCGCCCCGGCGGCGACGCCGGCCGAGGGCTGACCGCCCGCCCTCGGCGCGCCCGCCGCCAGGCGCGCAGCAGCGCAGGAAGCTCCCCGGTCGTATCGGGTGCCCTGCGAGAACGTCAAGTCGGGGCGATTAATCCTCGAGCGGCGCCGCGGCGGGAGACACGCGCGCCGCGGCAAAGCCCGGCAGCGCGGCGATCGCGACCGCCACGAGCGTGATGCCCGCGAGGGTGGAGAGCGCGAGCGCCCAAGCTGGCGCGTACGCGGTGGGAAAGCCGGTCGAGTCGCTCAACCAGCGCGTGAGCATGAACTGACCGTAGAGCCCGAACAGCGCGCCGATCGAGCACCCGATCCCGAGCACGATCGCGCTCTCCGACATCAGCGCTCGCCACACGTCGCCGTCGCTGAAGCCGCTCAGCTTGAGTGAGGCAAGGCGCGGGCGGCGGCTCCACACGACCCCGCCGAGTGCGGCAGCGAGCGCGAGCGCCGCCGCCACCAGCACGAGGCGCGCGATCTGCGTGAGGCGTGCGAGGTCCTGCCGCGTCGACGCGCGGAAGCGCTGCTCGCGCTGTGCGGCCGTCTCCACCACGAGGCCCTCCTGGGAACCGAGCAGCGCGCGCACCCGCGCGGCGGCCGCGTTCGCCGAGGTGCCGGGATCGAGCAGCACCTGCAGCGCGCCGACGTCGGCGCTCGCCCAGCCGCGCCGGAAGTCGTCGGCGTTCATCAGCACGGCGCCGGAGCTCCAGCCGAGGTTCGTGAGGACCGCGGCCAGCCGCATCCGCAGCGGCCGCGGCGTGGGCAGCGTCACGACGTCGCCGACGTGCAGGCCGCGGGCGCGCACGAGCGCGCTCGACAGGCCGACCCAGCCATGGCTGCGCAGGCGCTCGTTCGCGAGCGTCAGATCGCCCTCGAGCAGCTGGCTGGGCAGCAGCGGCCGCCGGTCCTCGCGCGAGGGGGCGACGACCCACACGCGGCGGTCGCCGACGTCGAGGAAGCCGCCGCGATAGGCGCGCACGGCCCGTACGCCGGGCAGCGCGCCGATGCGGTCGGCCGCGGCGGGCGGGTGGAACGAGACGGTCGCCAGCTCGTTGGCGCCCCCGGCCGGCGCGACCCACAGGTCGGCCCGCGCGTTGAGCGCGTGCGCGTCGGCGTCCAGCCCGCGCTGCAGGTCGAAGTGCGAGCCCTCGACCGCGACGCTGCCGAAGACCGCGAGCGCGCCCGTCGCCGCGAGTGCGATCGAGCGCGTGGTCGACGCGCGCAGCTCTCCGACGGCGACGACGAGCAGCGGGCTGCGCAGGCGCCGGCTGACGAGGTCCACCACCTGCAGGCAGAAGGTCAGCAGACTCGGGATCAGCAGCAGCATCGCGCCGAGGAGCAGGCCGATCCCGACGATCGTCGCGTGCGGCGCCACGAGCAGCAGGCCCGTCGCCGCCGCGGCGAGCGCCACCCCGGCCGGCGGCAGCCAGCGGCGCGGGGTGAACGCGGCATCCGTGGGCTCGTCCTCTTCGCGATAGGCGGCGTCGAGCGGTCGCCGCGAGAGCAGGTCGCCGAGCGGGCGCATGGCGGCGACGAGCGTCGCCGCGAGGCCTCCCGCGATCGCGAGCAGCACCGCTCCCAGCGAGACGATCCGCTGGTCGCCGACGGCGAACGCGTATGAGAGATAGCCGGGTGCCGCGTGGAAGGCGTCGCGCGAGAGCGCGTCGCCCAGCAGCAGGCCGATGAGCGAGGCGCCGACGCCGAGCACGAGCGCGTCGAACAGCACCAGCTTCACCACCGCCAGGTCGCCGAGCCCCTCCAGCCGCAGGTCCGCGATGAAGCGGCGGCGCTCCGGCACCGTCAACAGCATCGCGTTGAACGCGAACAGCAGGCCGACGAGCGCGCTGATCGCCGCGAACAGCGCCGTCGACTGGTCGTTCGGCGCGGCCGCCCGATGCAGCAGGTCCGCCTCATGGCCGGCCGCGACGACGTTGAGGCGATCGCCGGCAAGCCGCTCCAAGCCGGCGCGCACGAGCGCGACCTCGCCCGCTCTCGCCTCGACGAGCACGCGCGTGTAGCGGCCAGGCAGCTCGCCGAGCCGCTGTGCATACGCGAGCGGGGCGAGCGCGATCGGGCTGTCGACGAGCGCGCCCAGCTCGCTGCGCCCGAGCACCGTCGCGACGGGCACCCGTCGCACGCGCGAGCCGGTCGTCATCTGAATCGACTCGCCGCCATGCACGCCGAGCGCGGCCGCGAGCGGCCCCGGCAGCGCGATTGCCCGCGTAAGGTGGATGTGGGGCGAGACGAGCTCGCGCAGCAGCCCGCCGCCCATCGCCACCAGGCGCCTGTCCCCGCCGATCAGGTCGGCCGTGTGCGTGGCCCCGCCGGGGCCGGTCAGCGTCGAGCGCACGTCGACCAGCGGCGCTGCGGCGCGCACGCCCGGCAGGCGCTCAATCCGCTGCGCGAGCCCTGCGTCGAAGCCGTGCCGGTCGCGCGCCGTCACCTGCAGCTGGGCGTTGCCGGTGATGCCGTGGACGAGCTGCTCAACCGATCCCGCGACGCTGCCGTTCGCGACGAGCACCGCGAACATCAGGGCGACGCCGACGGCGATCCCGAGCAGTGCGAGCAACTCCTGCAGCGGGTGGGTACGGACCCGCTGGACGTACAGGAACAGGAGGTTGGCGGTCCTCATGGGACGTGTGGAGCGGCGCGCTGCGCGGCTGCGCCGGTCATCTCCGTCAGCCTGCCGTCGCGCAGGCGGTGGACGCGGTCGGCGACCTCGGCCCCGGCGGGGTCGTGCGTCACGAGCACGACGCCGATGCTGCGTTCGCGGCAGACCTCGGCGAGCAGCGACAGCACCTCGTGGCTGCGCTGCGAGTCGAGGCTGCCGGTCGGCTCGTCGGCGAGCACGAGGCGGGGATCGTTGGACAGCGCACGCGCCAGCGCCACGCGGTGGCGCTCACCGCGTGAGAGTTGCGTCGCGCGGTGCTCCGCCCGGCGCACGACGCCGAGCCGCTCGAGCAGCGGCGCGACGCGCCGCCGCGCCTCGGTGCGGTTCGCGCCCTCGGCCATCAGCTTGAGCGCCGCGTTGTCGATCGCGGAGAGGCCGGGCACGAGCCGCGAGGACTGGAACACGAAGCCGAGCTCGCTGCGGCGGTGGCGCGCGGCCGCGCGACGCGAGAGCGATGCGAGATCGTGCCCGTCGAACAGCACGCTGCCGGCGTCCGGGCGCGCGATGCCGGCGGCGAGGAACAGCAGCGTCGACTTGCCCGATCCGCTCGGGCCGTAGATCGCGACCAGGTCCCCGGCTGCGACCGTCAGTGAGACGCCGTCGACCGCGCGGATCGTCTCGCCGTCCAGACCGGCGAAGGTCTTGTGGACCGCTCGGAGCTCCAACACGGGCGGCTACCCGCGGCCGGCTCGCTCGCTCGCGCCGGGGAAGTCGATCAGCGTGCCGCGCTGCTCGGAGCGCGGCTTGATCAGGCGACCGCCGTCGAGCGACATCAGGCGATGCGACTGGAGCAGGTTGGGCGCGTCGGGGGCCGTCATCACGATCGCGACGCCCGCCTCCTCGGCAACCGAGCGCAGCACGCTGAGCACCTGCTCCCGCTCGATCATGTTGAGGTTGGCGGTCGGTTCGTCGGCCAGCAGCAGCCGCGGGCGGCGGATCAGCGCATGCGCCAGCGCCACCCGTGTGCGCTCCCCGTCGGACAGCTCGTGCCAGCGCGCGTTCGCGCACTGCGCGACGCCGACGCGCTCGAGCACGTCGTGTGCTTCGCGCCGCGCCTGCGCGTGGCTGTGCTCCTTGAAGCGCGGCAGCGCCACGTGATCCAGGACGGACAGTCCGCGCGTGATGCGGCCGGTCTGCCAGACGCAGCCGATGTCGGTCAGCAGCAGGCGTGCACGCGCGCGCCGGGACAGCGTCGTGAGGTCGCGGTCGTCGAAGACGACGTGACCGCCGTCGGGCGTTTCGATCCCGGCCGCGACGCGCAGCAGCGTCGTCTTGCCGGAGCGACTTCCGCCCCAGATCGCGACGAAGTCGCCCGCCTCCACGTCGAGCTCGACGCCGGCCAGGGCCTCGACCTCGCGGTAGCCGCGGGCGAAGCGCTTCGTCACGCCGTCGAGCGAGAGCAGCGTCATGTCAGCTGCGCGGGCGCAGCGCCTCCGGCCGCTCCTGCAGCCAGCGCATCGCCTCGCGGATGCGGCGCAGCCACTCGACCGTCGCCTGCAGATGGGCGATCTCGGCGTCGCGCACCATCACGCTCGCGACGGCGGACCAGGGTGGAGTCGATGCGAGCAGGTCGTCGGACGTGGGGCCGCCGAGATGCTGCTCGAGCCGCTCCAGGCACGCCTGCTCCTGCTCGTAGGTCAGCTCGATCAGCCGCGGCAGGTTGCGCGGCTGGGACAGCGCGAGCTTGAGGTGCAGCTCCTCGCGCAGCGGCGACATCGTGGAGCCGGTCGCCATCCAGTCCTCGAAGCGATCGAGCCCTTGCGGGGTCGCCTCGTAGATGACGCGCGGCGCGCCGCGCACCGTGCGCCGCCGTGTGACCGGGGCGTCGCCGTCGCCGGAGGCGATCGGTCGCACGAGCCCTTCCTGCTCCAGCTTGTCGAGCGCGACGTAGATCGCGCCGGCGTTGAGCTGCCAGGCCGGGCCGACCTGCTCCTCGAAGCGCTGCACGAGGTCGTAGCCGTAGCCGCGTCGCTGCGCCAGCAGACCCAGGACTGCGTACTTCACCGACATCGCGTCGCTCGCACCACCTTGGCCGTCTCTCGACCACGAGACGGAATCGAAGGAGCCCCACCCATGAGGCCGCTCTGGGGACGCGAGCGTACCTCAAGCGCGCAAGCGGTGCCACCTGTTGCGCCCGCTAGCATCCGCGCGATGTTGCGCCGTGCCCGCGTCCTCGCCCTCCCGCTCGGCTTCGCGCTCGCGATTGCGATCGGCGCCTGTGGCTCCGGCGATTCCCGAGAAAGCGGCGCGACGATCGAGCCGTCACCGCTGACCGCACGGACGACGACGCCGGCGACGACCGCGTCCAGCACGGCGACGACGACGGTCCCGACGACGCCCACGGCGCCGGCGAGGACCACCACGACGGCTCCCGCGACGACGCCGACCACGACGCAACCGACCGGCGGCGCGACGACGACGCAGCCCTCCGGCGGCGCGCCGGCCGGCTGCCCGTCCGCGGTCGGAGGCTTCATCCGCGACGTGCGCGCGACCGACTGCGGCGTCGCGCGCAACGTCGCGACGGCCTGGTTCGCGGCGGTCCGCGGCGGTGCTGCGCCCGACAGCGCGATCGACGCGGCCGGCTACAGCTGCAACGGAACGCTCGCCGGCGAGCGCGCGAGCGTCACCTGCGGCGCCGGCGGCGGCAGCGTCTCCTTCACCGCCAGTCCCTAGTCCGCGAACGTCGTCGCCGCGCGCGGCAGCGCGGCGGGGTCGAAGCGCGCGAGCAGCAGCGGCAGGTCCACGGCCTCACCCGCCTGCGCGAGCTCGAGGCTGCGCGCCATCCACGCCAGCACGTCCGCGGCCGTCTCGCCGCGCGCGGCGCGGTCGGCGAGCGTGACGGCGCCGTGGCGCTTCGCGAGCCGCACGCCGTCGGGCCCGAGCACGAGCGGGACGTGGGCGTACGAGACCGGACCCCGCCCGCCCAGCTCGAGCAGCCGCTGCAAGAGGACCTGGCGCGGCGTCGTCTCGAGCAGGTCGTCACCGCGCACCACCTCGCCGATCCCCTGGTCGGCGTCGTCGACGACGACCGCGAGGTTGTAGGAGGGCGTGTCGTCGTTGCGCCACAGCACGAGGTCGTCGACGACCGCTTCGACGGAGCCGTGCAGGCGGTCCACGAACGCGACCGGCTCGCCGCCGGCGTCGAGTCGCAGCGCCGCCGGGCGCCCGCCGCGCTCGCGCTCCGCGCGCTGCGCCGCGCTCAACCGCCGGCAGGTGCCGGGATACGCGCCTTCCGGCAGCGGACCGTGCGCCGCCGACGCCGCCTCGCGGATCTCCGCGCGCGTGCACCAGCACGGGTAGACGCGCCCCGCCGCGCGCAACCGCTCCAGCGCCGCACGGTGCATCTCCCGCCGCTCCGACTGCCGCAGCACAGGTCCGTCCCAGTCGAGGCCGAGCGCGGCGAGGTCCGCCAGCTGGCCGGCCTCGTGCTCGCGCCGGGAGCGGCCCGGGTCGAGGTCCTCGACGCGGACGAGGAAGCGCGCTCCCGCGCTGCGCGCGAACAGGTACGCGAGCAGCGCCGTGCGGAGATTGCCGATATGCAGCGGTCCAGTGGGGCTCGGCGCGAAGCGGCCGTCGGGGCGCACGGTCACGACCGCAATGATCGCCGACTGCGGCGCAACGGCTATGCGCCAGATGTCGTTGCACTGGTCAAGGCGCCAGCCCGAGTCGTCGATGACCGACGTGCCAGAAGCCCGGTCGCAGGGGCAGGGCACCGCAGCACAACCGGAAGGAACCGGCCATGTCGTACTCGTTCCGCCGCACGCTCGCCCCTGCCTTCACGCAGGCGCTCCTGCTGCTCGCCCTCGCCACCCGGCCCCTCGCCGCTCACCGCGCAACCCGCCTCCCAGGACTTCGGGCTCGTGCACGTCGACCAAGGCGAGCAGCAGGCGTCGATCTGGCTCCAGAACAACGGCGCCGACACGGTCCAGGTCGGCGCCGCGAGCGTCGGCGGCGACGCCGCCCTGCGCGTCTCGGGCGACGGCTGCGTCAACCAGCTGCTGTCCAGCGGCATGGGCTGCAACGTCGGAGTCGGGTTCGACCCGGACGACGACGTCGCCTACGCCGCGACGCTGCACGTCCCGGTCGAGGGCTTCGCAGACCTCGAGGTGCCGCTCGCCGGCACCGGCGGCGCGCAGCGCGTGACGCTCGCGCCGAGCTCGCTCGACTTCGGCTCGGTCGCCGTCGGCGATAGCGTCGTGCGCTCCTTCACGCTCACGAGCACCGGCAACCTGCCGTTCCAGTCGATCGTCGCGATCCCCAGCGGCGGTGACGTCGGCGGATTCCGCGTCGAGCACGACGGCTGCTCGCTGCAGCAGCTCGTCACGGGCTCCGCCTGCGACGTCACGGTGCGCTTCGCGCCGCCAGCGGTCGGCGCGTATGCGGCGACGCTGCTGCTGATCGGCGGCGACAGCCAGCCGGCGATCGTCCCGCTGGCGGGCGCCGGTGCGCCTGCGCTCACGCCCACGCCCACGCCGGCTGCGGCGGTGACGCCTCCGCCGGCGATCGAGCCGCTCGCCGACGTCGCGTTCGACGCGCTGCCCGGACTGCCGGCGCCGGTCGCGCACGGACGCATCGACCTCGGCAACGCCCGCTGCGTGGCCGTGACGCGCTGCACGGTGGTCGTGCGCGCCCGCGTCTACGCGCTCGCCTCGCCGAGCGCGAGCGTCGCACGCCGGCACGGCATCACGAGCGCCCGGACGGACGTCGTGCTGTGGCACCTGCGCGCGAGCGGCGGCCACGCCCGGCTCGGACTGCCCGCATCCCTGCGCGGCCGGCCGGCACTGCTCGTCGCCATGCTGCGCACCCATGCCGCGGGTCGGCGGGGCTTGTCACGCTCACTCGTTGTCCCGCTCTCGGCTCGCCGTTAGAAGGCGCCGTGGCGGCCCTCGCCCGCTGCGAAGCGGGCGGCGCCGCCGAGCGTCTCGTGCTCGAGCGCGACGAGGCCGTGGCGCAGCTCGTTCGCGAGCGCCGCGTCGAGCTCGAGATCGTGCTGCTCATACGCGGACAGGCGGTCATGGCGCATGCACAGCTGGGGGAACTGCGCCAGCTGTGCGGCCAGCGCCTCGGCCGCCGCGCGCGAGGTCCCGGTCGGCACGACGCGGTTCGCGAGCCCGATCGCCAGCGCCTCCTCGGCGCCTACCGGCCGCCCGGTGAGGATCAGATCGAGCGCGCGCCCGAGGCCGACGACGCGCGGCAGCCGCACCGTCCCCCCGTCGATCAGCGGCACGCCCCAGCGGCGGCAGAAGACGCCGAGCACGGAGTCCTCCTCGACCACCCGCAGGTCGCACCACAGCGCCAGCTCGAGTCCGCCGGCGACGGCGTGGCCGGCGATCGCGGCGATCACCGGCTTGCTCAGCAGCATCCGCGAGGGGCCCATCGGCCCGTCGCCCTCGGGCGCGACGCGGTTGCCCTCCGCCGTCCCCGCTCGCTTGAGGTTGGCGCCCGCGCAAAACGCGCCGCCCGCGCCCCACAGCACGCCGACGCGCGCCTCCTCGTCGGCGTCGAACGCACGGAACGCGTCGGCGAGCGCGTGCGCCGTCGGTCCGTCGACCGCGTTGCGGATCTCCGGCTGATCGAGGATCACCGTCGTGACGGGACCGTTGCGCTCGACCGCGACGCCCATGGGGCGCGAGGCTAGACGATCGCCGCGCTCACTCGCGCCGACCGTACAACCGCGGCCGCCTCTTATACGTAGAAGGAGGAGATGAAGATCGCGATCGTCGGTGCGGGCGTCTCGGGGCTCGTCGCCGCCCACGTCCTGCAGCCGCGCCACGACGTCACGCTGTTCGAGGCGAACGACTACGCGGGCGGCCACACGCACACGGTGCGCGTCGAGACCGATGGCGGCGCGTGGGACGTCGACACCGGCTTCATCGTCCACAACGACCGCAACTACCCGCGCTTCCAGCGCCTGCTCGAGCAGCTCGGGGTCGCCACGCAGCCGTCCGACATGTCGTTCGGCGTCTCCGACCCACGCGGCGACTTCGAGTACAACGGCGCCTCGGCGAACGGGCTCTACGCGCAGCGGCGCCATCTCGTGACGCCCTGGTTCCAGCGCATGGTCGCCGACCTCGTGCGCTTCAACCGTGAGGCGCGCGCGCTGCTGACGGCGCCCGGTCCGGGCCCCTCGCTGCGCGGCTGGCTGGAGGAGCGCCGGTACTCCCGCGCGTTCGTCGAAAGGCTGATCGTCCCGCAGGCAGCCGCGGTGTGGTCGGCCGATCCGCGTCAGCTGTGGTCGTTCCCGGCGCGCTTCCTCGTCGAGTTCTTCGACAACCACGGGATGCTCGGCTTCCGCGACCGCCCCCAGTGGCGCACGATCGCGGGCGGCTCGCGGCGCTACGTCGAGGCGATCGTGCAGCGGCTCGGCGATCGGCGCGTGCGCCTCGCGACGCCGGTCCGCGCGATCGCGCGCCATGCCGAGCATGTCGAGCTGACCCCGCTGGGCGGCGAGCCGATGCGCTTCGACCACGTCGTGATCGCGACGCACAGCGACCAGGCGCTGCGGATGCTCGCCGACGCGAGCGAGCGCGAGCACGAGCTGCTCGGCGCCTTCCCCTACCAGCGCAACGACGTCACGCTCCACACGGACCGCGGTCTGCTGCCGCGCCGCCGCCGCGCGTGGGCGAGCTGGAACTACCACCTGCTCGACGGCGAGCCCGGCCGCCCGACCGTCACCTACCTGATGAACCGCCTGCAGCGGCTCGACGCCGACCGCGAGCTGCTCGTCACGCTCAACCGCGACGCCGACGTGCGGCCCGAGCATGTGCTCGAGCGCTTCCGCTACGACCACCCGGTCTTCACGGCCGCCGGCGTCGCCGCGCAGCGCCGCCGCCACGAGCTCGACGCGATCCCGCGCACGTCGTACTGCGGCGCCTATTGGGGGTGGGGCTTCCACGAGGACGGCGTCGTCAGCGCGCTGCGCGCGTGCGAGCGGCTGGGGGGCAGGCTGTGACCGGCGCCGCCCGTCCGCCCGCCGCCTCGAACCGTCCTGCCCCGGGGGCGCGAGACGACCTCCAGGCAGGACGCTTCGGCGTGAGAGGCCGGGCGAGCGCGATCTACGAGGGCGTCGTCGCCCACCGGCGGCGCACGCCCGTCGTGCACGCGTTCCGCTTCCGGCTCTTCCTGGCGTACGTCGACCTCGACGAGCTGCCGCAGGTGCTCGACGGCGTGCCGTCGCTGCTCGCGCACTTCCGCCGCGCGGACTACCTCGGGGACCCGGCGATCCCGCTCGACACGGCCGTGCGCGACCTCGTGCAGGAGCGGCTCGGCTTCCGCCCGGCAGGCCCGGTGCGGATGCTCGCTCACCTGCGCCCCCTCGGCCACTGCTTCAACCCCGTCGCCTTCTACTGGTGCTTCGCGCCCGGCGGCGAGCGGGTCGAGGCGGTCGTCGCGGAGGTGACGAATACGCCGTGGGGCGAGCGCCACGCATACGTGGTCGAGGGCGGGGGGAATGCTGATCACGTACTCGAGAGCCGGCACGAGAAGGCGATGCACGTGTCCCCGTTCATGCCGATGGAGATGACGTACCGCTGGCGCATCCAGACGCCGCCGGGCGAGCGGCTCGCGGTGAGCATCGAGAACCGCGACGTCAACGGCTCGCTCGTGTTCGACGCGCAGCTCGCGCTGCGCCGTCGCCCGCTGACCCGCCGAACCCTCACGCGTGCCTTGGTGCGTCATCCGGCGATGACGCTCCGCGTGCTCGGCGGGATCTACGCCCAGGCGCTGCGCCTGCGCCTTAGGGGCGCCCCGTGGCACGCGAAGCCGGACGCCGAGCAGCCCGTCCGCGACGCTCCAGCCTCGGAGGCCGCGGCGTGAGCGTGCGTGAGCGGATCGCCCATCGCGCCGTGCACGAGTTGCTCGACCGCCTCCAGGGCGGGACGATCGAGCTGCGCGAGAGCGGCGTCTCGCAGACGTTTGGCACGCCCGCCGGCTTCCCGCCGCTGCACGCGTGCATCGACGTCCACGCTCGCGCCTTCCACACCGCCCTGCTGTCCGGCGGTGCCGGCGCCGGACGCGCCTACATGGACGGCCTGTGGGATTGCGACGACCTCGTCGCGCTCGTGCGGATCGCGGCGCGGGCGATGCCCGCGCTCGACCGCTGGCGCGAGCGGCTGCTGCCGCTGACCGCGCCGTGGCAGCAGGCGACATGGCGGCTGCGGGCGAACACTCGCGCCCGCGCGCGCGAGCGGATCGCCGCCCACTACGACCTCGGCAACACGCTCTTCTCGCGCTTCCTCGACGAGACGATGACGTACTCGAGCGCGATCTTCGAGCACTCCGGGGCCTCGCTGCACGAGGCACAGCTCGCCAAGCTCGATCGCATTTGTCAGAGCCTCCAGCTGACGCCGGGTGAGCGCCTGCTGGAGATCGGCACCGGCTGGGGCGGGCTCGCGCTGCACGCGGCGCGGCGCTACGGCGCGCACGTCACGACGACGACGATCTCGCGAGAGCAGCACGCCCACGCCAGCGCCGCCGTGCGCGCCGCGGGCCTGGAGGATCGCGTCACCGTGCTGCTGCAGGACTACCGCGACCTGCGGGGCCGCTACGACAAGCTCGCCTCGATCGAGATGATCGAGGCGGTCGGCTGGGAGCGCCTCGACACGTACTTCGCCGCCTGCAGCGAGCTGCTGGAGCCACACGGCGCGATGCTGCTGCAGGCGATCCTCCATCCGCACCGCGTCTACCGCGTCGAGAAGGCGTCGACCGGCTTCATCAACGCGTTCGTCTTCCCCGGCGGCACGCTCCCGTCGCTCGCCGCGATCGAGCGCTCGCTCGCCCGCCGCACCGACCTGCGCTCCGTCGCGCTCGACGACATCACGCCGCACTACGCCCGCACGCTGCGGTGCTGGCGCGCGCGCTTCCACGACGCCTGGCCCGAGCTGCGCACGCTCGGCTACGACGAGCGCTTCCGCCGCATGTGGGACCTCTACCTCGCCTACTGCGAGGCCGGCTTCCGCGAGCGCCGCATCTCCGACGTCCAGCTGCTGCTCGCCAAGCCGGCCTACCGCGCCGAGACGGTCACGCCGTTGGCGGCGCCCATCATGCCGGACGCGTCACCGCTGGGCGCGGAGCTCGTCCCAGAAGCGGTCGGACTCGCGCTCGGCGATTGAGGGATCGGGCGCCGGGAGCACGGTCACGTTCTCGTGCTCGTCGACGATCACGACCGTCTTGCCACGCTCGTGGCTCTCGCGGATCTCCTCGTCCGTGACGACATCGGACGGGATGACATGCGAGCCGTTGGGGAACGGCAGCTCCTCATCGGCGTTCGCCGCCTTGACGAACGCGTCGCAGACGCGGTTCGCCGCGAGCTGTGCAGCCGATGGTTTCCTGTCGCTCACCTTCGCCATCGCTCGATGATCCTCTCGTAGTCGGCTCTGATCAAGTTGATGGCGTCGTTCATCGCCTCGCTGGGAGTTCCGTGGTGGAATGTGACAGCGGCACCTTTGACGCCGTCGTACGAGTAGCGATGTCGGTCGTTGCGATCCCCGTGGGAGCAGTCGAACACGACCACCGTGCGCCAGGCACCGTTGACTCTCGCGAGCAGCGTGACGGCGAAGCGCACGACTTCGCGCTCGATCTCCCACCGCACGATCATCTTGTTGCGGCCGAGAGTCTCCTCGTAGCTTCGCTCTCGTCGCGGCGGCATCCGCCGACCGTATGAATCGGCCGCGCGCAATTCGCGCGCGCTTCGCAACGATTCAGCGCAACAGCGGCGACGCTACGACCGCGCGAGCAGATGACTCGCGTCGTTCCACAGCCACAGCGCCGGGGCGGCGTGCTCGGCGCCGATGATCGACAGGCTCGCGGGGTCGAGCGCGAGGTGGCGGCCGTGGTCGGAATCGAGCGTGAGCGCGCGCGAGGCGAGCGTGCGCGTGAGGTGGCCGTGGCCGATGAGCAGCGCCGGCCCGTCGACCGCGCGCACGCGCGCGATCACCCGCTCGGCCCGCGCGGCCGCCTCCGCGATCGTCTCGCCGCCGGGGCAGCCGTCGCGCCACAGGTCCCAGTCCGGTCGCGAGCGATGGATCTCCGCCGTCGTGAGCCCCTCGTACTCCCCATAGTCGACCTCCACGAGGTCCGAGTCGAACTCCAGCGCGTCACCGAAGCCGGCCAGTTCGGCCGTCCGCCGAGCCCGCTTCAACGGGCTCGCCAGCACCAACGCGAACCCAACCCCACGCAGCCGGTCCCCAAGCGCCGCCGCTTGCTGCTCGCCACGCGCAGTCAGCGGAACGTCGGTCCGCCCCGTATGGCGCCCAGACAAGCTCCACTCCGTCTCGCCATGCCGCGCCAGCCACAGCTCGTTCAAAGCCGTCATAGCGAGCGCACGCTATCGCCACGGTCGGCCGAGCGACCGACCGCGATGACGGCGCGGGCGCGAGCTTGGACTGCAAGGCGTCTGTTTCAGCGCCTCGCAGGGCAAGGCTCGGCGCCCCGCGCCTGCCAGCCACGCCGAAACGAGCGTCAGGAGTGCCGACCGAAGTCGGTCGTATACGTCGCACCGCCACCGCCCACCGGGGCACCGGGAGCGATCCCGATTCCGATGTCGCGGAAACGGCCGCTGAGGATGTTCGCGCGGTGCGGCGGGCTGTGCATCCACGCGCGCACCATCACGATCGGCTGGGCGAGCGAGCCGCTGCCCCAGCCGATGTTCTCGCCCAGCCACCAGCTCGCGTGGCGCGGCACGTAGTGCGTCGCACGCATGCGGTCAAACGGCGAGCGGCCGTTGCGCGAGTCGTGCGCGAAGTAGCGATGACGGACCATGTCGCGCGAGTGCCGGCGCGCAGCGCGCGAGAGCTTCGCGTTCAGGTGGAAGCCAGGCAACCCGTGCCGCGCGCGCACCCGGTTCA
Source organism: Conexibacter sp. (assembly GCA_045805465.1). GTDB lineage: Bacteria > Actinomycetota > Thermoleophilia > Solirubrobacterales > Solirubrobacteraceae > Conexibacter. Next base: position 105,051 of record JBJMLB010000044.1, read on the forward strand.
GCAGGCACAGCGTCGCGTCGCGCGCGCGCTGGATGGTCGCGGCGCGCACGTCGGCGTGGGAGGCGCTGCACGCGCCCGCGGCGTGGCGCGCATGGCGATGGGCGGCGGCCGATCCGGCGGGGACCAGCAGCGCGGCGGTCGTGAGGACGAGCAGTACGACCAGTGAGATGCGCGAACGGGGCATTCTCCCTGCGACATCGGCAGCGGCACGGCCATCTGCGGTCGCTTTCGGGTCCTCTGGACGAATGTCCGACGCGCCAGCCGGCGAGGTACGGTCCCCGCCATGGGCGATCCCGACCGCCTGGGCGACTACCGCGCCAAGCGCGACTTCGAGACGACGAGCGAGCCGACCGGCGCCGCCACGGACCGCGCCGGAGCGACCGCCCCGCGCTTCGTCGTCCAGCAGCACGCGGCCTCGCGCCTGCACTGGGACCTGCGACTGGAGCGCGACGGTGCGCTGAGCTCATGGGCGCTGCCGCGCGGCGTCCCGTTGGATCCGCACGACGATCGCCCCGCGATCCGGACGGAGGACCACCCGCTCGAGTACCTGACGTTCCACGGCGAGATCCCGGCCGGCAGCTACGGCGCGGGCACGATGGAGATCTTCGACGCCGGCACCTATGAGACGCACGAGTGGACCGATCGCAAGGTCGAGGTGACGCTCCACGGCGAGCGGCTCGCGGGTCGCTACGGGCTGTTCCCGATCAGCCGCCGACGGGCGGACGGCACCGCACCGAGCGAGGAGGCGGGCGAGCCGTGGATGATCCACCGGCTCGACCCGCCCTCGGATCCGCGGCGCATCCCGCTGCCGCCGCACATGCCGCCGATGCTCGCGCGGGCGAACGAGGACGGCGGGGCGGGTGGAATCCCGGATCACGACGAGCGCTGGGGCTACGAGGTCAAGTGGGACGGGATCCGCGCGCTGTTGTGGAGCGATCACGGGCACGTGCGGATCGAGAGCCGCACGCAGCGCGAGATCACGGCCCGCTATCCGGAACTGCGCGCGCTCGGCCGCATGCTCGGCGCGCACGAGCTGCTGCTCGACGGAGAGCTCGTCGCATTCGACGACCACGGCCGCCCGAGCTTCGAGCGGCTGCAGTCGCGCATGAACGCCGAAGGCGACGCGGCGATCGGACGCGCCGCCAAAGCGCAGCCGGTCCACTACATGGCCTTCGACCTGCTGCACCTCGACGGCCGCTCGCTGCTCGAGCTGCCCTACGAGCAGCGCCGCGGGCTGCTGGAGCAGCTCGCCCTCGAAGGCCCCGCCTGGCGCACGCCGCGCTTCCACCGCGGCGGTGGGCAGGCGCTGCTCGACGCCACGCGCGAGCAGAGCCTGGAGGGCGTCGTCGCCAAGCGCCTCGACGCCTGCTACGAGCCCGGCCGCCGCAGCGGCGCCTGGCGCAAGCTGCGCAATCGCCGCCGACAGAAGCTGGTGATCGGCGGCTGGACCGCAGGGGAGGGGAGACGCGCCGGTCGCGTCGGGGCGCTGCTGCTCGGCGTCCACGAGCGGCCCGGCGGCCCCCTGCGCTACGCGGGTCGTGTCGGCAGCGGCTTCAGCGAGGCGATGCTCGACGAGCTGGAGCGGCGGCTGGAGGCACTGCGCCGGGTGCGCAGCCCGTTCGCCTCTGGCCCGGTCCCGAAGGGCGCGAGATTCGCGGCGCCGCAGCTGCTCGCGGAGGTCGAGTTCAGCGACTGGACGCAGGAAGGGCTCGTGCGCCAGTCGGTCTTCAAGGGTCTGCGCGACGACAAGCCCGCAGCGGCGGTCGTCGTTGAGGCCGGCGGTGCCGCCGCGCAGGATCCGGTGGTGGCTGCGCTCGGCGGCCGCGAGCTGCGCATCACCAACCGCGACAAGCCGCTGTTCCCGCAGGCCGGCTTCACGAAGGGCGACCTGATCGCCTACTACGCGCAAATCGCGCCGACGCTGCTGCCGCACCTGCGCGACCGGCCGCTCACCGTGCGCCGCTGGCCGGACGGCGTCGAAGGCAGAGCGTTCTACGAGAAGAACGCTCCCGCGCACCGGCCCGACTGGGTCGAGACCGCCTCGATCTACAGCACCGGCGAGCGACGGCGGATCGACTACACGCTCGTGCAGGAGTCGGCGACGCTCGCGTGGCTCGGCAACCAGGCGGCGATCGAGCTGCACGCGCCGCTGCATCGCGCAAGCGATCCGGAGTATCCGACCGCCGTCGTCTTCGACCTCGACCCCGGCCCGCCGGCCGGCCTCGCCGAGTCCGCGGAGGTGGCGCTCGTGTTGCACGGGCTGTTCGAGCGGCTCGGACTCGTCAGCGTCGTCAAGACGTCGGGCGGCAAGGGCTTGCAGGTCTACGTGCCGCTCGGCGAGGGCGTCGCCGCCTATGCGAGAACGAAGCCGTTCGCGCACCGCCTCGCGACGCTGCTCGAGCAGCGGATGCCGGAGCTCGTCGTCTCGCGCATGGCGAAGCGGCTGCGCGCCGGCAAGGTGCTCGTCGACTGGAGCCAGAACGACCCGCACAAGACGACCGTCGCCGTCTACTCCGTGCGTGCGCGCGAGCGGCCGACCGTCTCGACGCCGCTCACATGGGAGGAGCTGCGCGCCGCGCACGACGCCGGTGCGGCCGAGGCGCTCGTGTTCGACCCGGCCGCCGTACGCGCGCGCGTCGCCGAGCACGGCGATCCGTTCGCGCCGTTGCTGAGCGTGCGGCAGACGTTGCCGGCCCTGTGACCGCACCGCGATCGCGCGCCGACCGGCGCGCTGACGCGGCGCCATCCGGTCTAGGATGCCGCCGACATGGATCCCGTGACCCTCCGAAATCGTCTGCTCGTCGCCACCGGCATGTGGCGCGAGGTCACGGGCGAAGCGCTGCCGAGACTTGCGCCGGGTCCGCCCGAGCAGCAGGTGCAGCAGTTCGAGCTGCTGCTCGTCGACCGCCTGTGGGAGTCGGCCACGGCTGAGAACGCACGCGAGATCGCCGACCGCACCTGGGATCTCGTGCACGATCGTCCCGAGCGCGATCCGGTCCGCCTGCGCGTCGTGGAGATCCACGAGGCGCTCGCGCGCATCTCGCGTCTCGGCGACTGATCGACCGTCGCCAGAGGGCTCCAGACGCGACTGGCGGGCCGTTGTGACGCCTGGTACGTTCTGCGCCGTAAGGCCGGGGGAGAACCCGGCAGAAAGCAGTGCGACGTATGCGGGACCGTTGCGACAAGCATCCTCCGCGCATGCAGCACGCCAGCAGTGGAGGGCACACGTGCCGACGGGAACCGTGAAGTGGTTCAGCGACGAGAAGGGCTTCGGCTTCATCACGCCCGACGAGGGCAGCCGCGATCTGTTCGTCCATCACAGCGGCATCAATTCCGAGGGCTACCGCTCACTCGCCGAGGGCTCGAAGGTGAGTTACGAGGAGGAGCAGGGCGACAAGGGCCCGAAGGCGGTCAACGTCGCCGCCATCTGAGGGTGCTGAAGCCGGCCAGGTGGCCGGCATAGGCGGGCCCACAGGCAGATCCGCGTACTGCAGTCGCACGTAGAAGGCCTCCGCGAGGGGGCCTTCCGTGTGTTCGGGACCTTCCCTGTAGGATCGAACGCAGGCCACGAGGGGGAAGGGCAAGACGTGGGCAAGACGGTCGAGCAGCGCGAGCGCGTGGTCGTGCGCTTCGCGGGCGACTCGGGGGATGGCATGCAGCTGGTCGGTGGACGCTTCACCGACGCTACGGCCCTGCTCGGGAACGATCTCGCGACGCTGCCCGACTTCCCGGCGGAGATCCGCGCGCCGGCCGGCACGATCCCGGGCGTCTCCGCCTTCCAGATCCACTTCGCCTCGCGCGACATCCTCACGCCCGGCGACACGCCGAACGTGCTCGTCGCGATGAACCCGGCGGCGCTGAAGGCGAACCTCGCGACGCTCGAGCGCGGCGCCACGATCATCGCCAACGAGGACGCGTTCACCAAGCGCAACCTCGAGACGGCCGGCTACCACGCGAACCCGCTGGAGGACGGCACGCTGACCGACTTCCGGCTGCACCGCGTGCCGATGACGACGCTCACGACGCGCGCGGCCGAGGGGCTCGAAGGCGTCGGCACGCGCGACGCCGGCAGAGCGAAGAACCTCTTCGCGCTCGGCCTGCTGTCGTGGCTCTACGGGCGCCCGACCGACGTCACCGAGCGCTGGATCGAGGCGAAGTTCGCCAATAGGCCGGCCTCGTGCGCGGCGAACCTCGCCGCCTTCCGCGCCGGCTGGAGCTTCGGCGAGACGACCGAGCTGCTCGACGTGCAGTATCGCGTCGCGCCGGCGACCGACGTCGCCACCGGCACGTACCGTCAGGTCAACGGCACGACCGCGACCGCGCTCGGCCTGATCGCTGCCTCGGCACGCAGCGGGCTGCCGCTGCTGCTCGCGAGCTACCCGATCACGCCCGCCTCCGAGCTGCTGCACGAGCTCTCGCGCCACGAGGGCGCGGGGGTGCGCACGATCCAGGCCGAGGACGAGATCGCCGCCGCCGGCATGGCACTCGGCGCCGCGTTCGGCGGCCACCTCGGCGTGACCGCGACGAGCGGTCCAGGGATGGACCTGAAGGCGGAGATGATCGGGCTCGCCGCGATGCTCGAGCTGCCGCTCGTGGTGATCGACGTACAGCGTGCCGGTCCCTCGACGGGCATGCCGACGAAGACCGAGCAGTCGGATCTGCTGCAAGCGCTCCATGGTCGCCACGGCGAGTCGCCGCTGCCCGTGCTGGCGGCCGCGACGCTGGGCGACTGCTTCGATGCGGCGTTCGAGGCGGCGCGGCTGGCGATCGAGTACCGCACGCCGGTGATCCTGCTGAGCGACGGCTTCCTGTCGAACTCGTCGGAGCCGTGGCGGATCCCGGACGTGGCGACGCTGCCCGAGATCGATCCCGCGTTCGCCCATGCGCCGGTCGGCGGCGAGCCGTTCATGCCGTACGCGCGCGACGCGCGCGGGGTGCGGCCGTGGGCGCCGCCCGGCACGCCCGGCGTCGCGCACCGCATCGGCGGCCTGGAGAAGCAGGACGGCACCGGCAACATCTCCTACGACCCGTCCAACCACGCGACGATGACGCGTCTGCGCGCCGAGCGGATCGCGCACATCCAGCGCGAGCTGCCGGCACTGACCGTGGACGCGGACGACGGTGCGGAGCTGCTCGTGCTCGGCTGGGGCTCCAGCTACGGCTCGATCCGCGCGGCGGCGCGCCGCGTGCGCGACCGCGGCCTGAAGGTCGCGATCGCCCACCTGCGCCACCTCGACCCGCTGCCGCCGAACGTCGGCGCGCTGCTGCGTGCGTACCCGCGCGTGCTCGTGCCGGAGATGAACGGCGGCCAGCTCACGCAGCTGCTGCGCGCGCACTTCCTGGTGGACGTGCGCTCGCACACGAAGATCACCGGCCAGCCGCTGTTCGCGGCCGAGCTGGAGGCGGCGATCGTGGAGGCGATGGCGTGACCGGCAACGGCAACGGCGTCCTCGCGAAGGCCGACTTTCAGTCCGACCAGGAGACGCGCTGGTGCCCGGGCTGCGGCGACTACGCAATCCTCTCGGCCGTCCAGAGCTTCATGCCGGAGCTGGGGATCCCGCCGGAGCGGATCGTCTTTATGACCGGCATCGGCTGCGCGGGCCGCTTCGCCTACTACATGGACACGTACGGGATGCACGGCATTCACGGCCGCGCGCCCGCGCTCGCCACCGGCCTCGCCACGACGCGGCCGGACCTGTCGATCTGGATCGTCACCGGCGACGGCGACGCGCTCTCGATCGGCGCCAACCACCTGATCCACGCGCTGCGGCGCAACGTGCCGGTGAAGATTCTGCTGTTCAACAACCAGATCTACGGGTTGACGAAGGGGCAGGCGTCGCCGACGAGCGAGCGCGGCAAGATCACGAAGTCGACGCCGTTCGGCTCGCACGACCGGCCCTTCAACCCGCTCGCGCTTGCGCTCGGCGCCGACGCGACGTTCGTCGCGCGCTCGCTCGACCGCGACCGGGCGCACCTCACCGAGGTGCTGCGCGCGGCGGCCGCGCACGAGGGCACGGCGTTCGTCGAGATCTACCAGAACTGCAATGTCTTCAACGACGGCGCCTTCGACGCGCTGCGCGACAAGCAGCAGAACGCGATCAACGCGATCCGGCTCGAGGACGGCAAGCCGATCACGTTCAACGCCGGCACGCAGCAGGTCGTCCGCGACGCGGTCACCGGCGACCTGAAG
>JBJMLB010000045.1:0-11474 GCA_045805465.1 Conexibacter sp.
GATCAGCACGAGCGCGCGGCCGCGCGCGGCCCGCGCCAGCGGATGTGGCAGCCGCCCGCGCCAGCCGGCGCGCCGGCGGTCCGCCTGACGCCGCGCCGCGGCCGTCAACTCGTCGCCGAGCCGCTCGACGAAGTCGCGCTCGCTCATGCCTGCTCCTCCAGCTGGGCGCGCAGCGTTGCCAGCCCGCGGCTGACGCGCTTGCGCACGACCGCCTCCGAGCAGCGCAGCTCGCGCGCGATCTCCGGGTAGTCGCGCTCGTCGAGCACGTGCGCGACGATCGCCTCGCGCTGCGCCGCGGGCAGTCCCTCGACGAGCGCCGCCAGCGCGCTCGCGCCGCCAGCGGCGAGATCCACCAGGTCCTCGACGCGCTCGATATCCGCGTCGGTCAGCGCCACCGGCTCCATCCCGAGCCGCATGCGCGCACGATCCGCGACGACGCCGCGGCGGGCGGCGTCGGCGAGCTTGTTGCGCGCGATCGCGAACAGCCACGCGGCCGCAGGCTCCTGCTGGCGCCGGTAGCGACGGACGCCGCGCAGCGCAGCCGCGAACGTCTCCGCCGTCAGGTCGGCCGCCGCGTCGGGACGGCGCGTCCGCACGGCGAAGTAGGCGAGCACGGCGTCGACGTAGCGCCCGTAGAAGGCGCCGAACGCGTCCGCGTCCTCCACGCTCGCCAGCAACAGCTCCTCGTCTCCGCGTGCGTCCATGTCATCGACTCAATCGCACGAGCCGGCGGCGTGTGACCGCCGCGGCGCTCTGTCGCGCACGCGACACAACGCGCGTCACCAGCGCGAACGACCGGGCGGCTCCGCCGCAAGACGATGGACCCATCAAGCAAGCGTCCACCGTCTTCCCAGGAGGAACCGCTATGACCAGCTCAACCACCCGCACCAGCACCCGCACCGCCGCTTCAATTATCTCCGCCGCGCTCGCCCTGCTCGCACTGCTGCTGATGCCAGCGCTCGGCCACGCGAAGACCTCGACGTTCGGCATCCGGCTCGACCACGAGCCGTCCAACTCCGCGCCGGGACACAACTGCCGCGAGGACGGCAGCGACGACCCGACGCCGGCCTGCACCCGCGTCGCGATCGACATGGGCGACGCCGTCCCCGGCGGGCTGACCGCGCCGATGAACGGCACGATCGTGAAGTTCCGCGTCCGCGCCGGCGCGCCCGGGGACCTCACCTTCCGCCTCGCGCAGCTGCGCAACCTCGGCTTCGACCCGTCGATCGGCGACTATGCCGGCTTCGGCAAGGGCGTCGGGACCGGGCCGACCGTGCACGTCGCCGGCCGCGGCTTCGACGAGGCGAACCCGGTCGAGGAGTTTCCCGCGCACCTGAAGGTCCACAAGGGCGACTACCTCGGGATCGACTCGACGGCCACCTCCGTCCTCTACTGCACGGGCGGCGGGAACAACCAGCTGATCTTCTCCGACCCGCTCGACGGCTCGTTCAGCTCCAGCACCCAGACCGAGGGCTGCGACCTGCTCGTGCAGGCGATCATGAAGCCGGCCGCGAGACGGCACCACCGCCGTCACCACTGACCTCAACAGCTGCACACGGACGCGCGACAGCGAGGGCCCCGCCGGCATGGACGCCGGCGGGGCCCTCGACCGCCCGCCGCCACCGCCGCAGATAGGATCACGCGCCGCCGCCGCCCCCGCCGACGAGGAGAGCCCCGATGACCTTTGCCGCGACGACGTATCAGTGGTACCTGTCGATCCACATCCTGGCCGCCGTCCTGTGGGTCGGTGGCGCCTTCACGATCCAGCTGCTCGCGATCCGCGCAGCGCGCCCCAACGCCCGGCTGCAGCTTGGCTCGCTCGCGTCCGAGATCGAGTGGGTCGGCACGCGCCTGTTCCTCCCGTCCTCGCTGGTGCTCGTGATCATGGGCTTCATGCTCGTGAGCAAGGGCAACTGGGATTACCAGTTCTGGGTGGTCTTCGCGATCGCCGTGTGGCTCGCCTCGTTCGTCACCGGGATCGCGTTCCTCGGCCCGCAGTCGGGCAAGCTCGGCAAGGAAGTCGAGCAGTACGGGCCCGACAGCCCGCAGGTGATGGCCCGCCTGCAGAAGCTCTTCCTCGTCTCGCGCGTGGAGCTGGTCTTCCTGCTGCTGGTCGTGCTCGACATGGCGCTCAAGCCCGGCTCCTGACGCACGCGGCGCGTGCCGTCCGGCGCCCGCTGGGTACGCTGGACGCATGCGCGAGCCCTTGCGTGACGGCCACGGACGCCTGATCGGCGACGTCCGCGTCTCGGTCACCGACCGCTGCAACTTCCGCTGCCAGTACTGCATGCCGGCGGAGGGGCTGCCGTGGCTGGAGCGCGAGGGCGTGCTGCGCTTCGAGGAGATCGCGCGGCTCGTCGCGCTGCTCGCCTCGATGGGCGTCCACGACGTGCGGCTGACCGGCGGCGAGCCGCTCGTGCGGCGCGACTTCCCCCAGCTGGTCTCGATGTTGTCGCAGATCGAAGACGTGCGGGACCTGTCGATCACGACGAACGGCTACCTGCTGGAGCGCCACGCCGCCGCGCTCGTCGCAGCCGGCGCGAACCGCTTCAACGTCTCGATCGACTCGCTCCAGCAAGACCGCTTCTACGAGATGACCCGCCGCGACGCGCTGCCGCAGGTGCTGCGCGGGCTGGAGGCGCTCGCGGCCTTCCCCGAGGCGCATCCGATCAAGGTCAACGCCGTCGCGATCCGCGGCTTCACCGAGCACGAGCTGCCAGCGTTCGTCTCCTTCGCGCGCGAGCACCCGTACGAGGTCCGCTTCATCGAGTTCATGCCGCTCGACGGCGACCACGCCTGGAGACCCGAGCAGGTCCTGACCGGCGAGGAGGTCCGCGCGGCGATCGACGCGCTGCACCCGCTGGAGCCGACGCCGCGCGACCCGCATGCGACCGCCCGCGTGCACCGCTTCGCCGACGGGCGCGGCACGATCGGCTTCATCAACCCCGTCAGCGAGCCGTTCTGCGGCGACTGCAACCGCATCCGGCTCACCGCCGACGGCCGTCTGCGCACCTGCCTCTTCTCGCTCAACGAGACCGACCTGCGTGGACCGCTGCGCGCGGGCGCCTCCGACGACGAGCTGGAGCGCACGATCCGCGACGCCGTCTGGCGCAAGGAGCTCAAGCACCGCGTCAACGAGCCGGGCTTCGTGCAGCCGGCCCGCACGATGTCCGCGATCGGCGGCTGAGCGGGCTCAGGCCGCGGCGAGCGCGCCGCGCGCCTCGCGTGCGGTGCCCACCAGCGCGCGCACGAGCGCGGGCTCGGGGTCGCGATCCCGCCACACGAGGCCGACCCCCTGGCGCGCGGAGGGCTCCACGAGCGGGACCGCCGCCATGCCCTCGGGCACGCCGAAGCCGTGCAGCCACGAGTCGGCCATCACCGCGCACAGGCCGCCGTCGCGGACCTGCGCGTGCAGCGTCGAGATCGAGTTCGTCTCGACCGCGGGCTCCGGGCTCGCGCCGGCGCGCGCGAACAGCGCGTCGACGATGCGGCGGTTCTGCATGTCGGGCGCGAGCAGACACAGCGGGGCGGTCGCTGCATCGCGCCAGCGCACGCTCGAGCCGGCGGCCCAGCGGCTCCCGCGCGGCGCGACGAACAGGTAGCGCTCCTCGTAGAACGGCTGCCGGCGCACGCCGCGCAGCGGCTCGTTCTCCAGGTAGGTGAGGCCGGCGTCGAGCTCGCCCTCGTGCAGGCCGCGCTCGATCTCGCGCGAGCTGAGCGAGCGGATCGCCACGTGCAGGGCGGGATGGCGCTGACGCAGCGGCCCGGTGAGGCGCGAGACGACGGGCAACGAGGTGGGGATCGCGCCGAGCCGCAGGCGCCCGCCGATGCCGTCGCGCATCGCGGCCAGGTCGGCGCGCATGCCGTCGGCGTCGGCGAGGATGCGGTGCGCCCACGCGAGCGCGCGCTCGCCCTCCGGCGTGAGGCCCTGGAAGCGGTGCCCGCGCTCGACCAGTGGGACGCCCAGCTCCGCCTCGAGCCGGCGGATCGCCTCCGACAGCGTCGCCTGCGAGACGTGGCACGACTCCGCCGCGCGACCGAAGTGACGCTCGCGGGCAAGCGCCGCGAGATAGACGAGGTGCTTGAGAACCATCGGATCGACAGGCTACTCAATCGGTTTGACCGATCGATGCACCGGTCAAAGCAGTTGCGCGCCGGTCCACGGGCGGGGATGCTGGGCGGACCACGAACGGAAGGACGGAGCGGGTTGTCGAAGAACCTCGTCGAGCTGGTGCGGCGCCATCACGCGCTCGACGCCCCGACCGCCCTCGACGTGCTGAAGCAGGCCGTGGAGCTGCGCGGCGAGGTGACGGACGCCGACCGCCGCGAGGCCGCGGCGCGGTCCGGCCTCCCAGAGGCCGCCGTCCACGGCGTCTCGACCTTCTACGACGACCTGCTGCAGCCGCGCGGCGCCCGCCACGTGCGCGTCTGCACCGGCACCGCCTGCTTCGCCGCGACCGGCGACGCGCACGTCGACGCGCTGCGCTCGGCGTTCGGGGTGGAGCTGGGCGAGCGCTCGGACGACGGCTCAGTCTCGCTGGCGGAGACCGTCTGCCTCGGCTTCTGCCACAGCTCCCCCGCCGTGCGCGACGGCGACACGATCGACGCCGGCCCCGACGTCGTCGCCCGCGTGCTCGCGGACGCGTGCGTCGCGGCCGACGAGCCGGCGTGGTCCTCGACGCTCGCTGAGCCGGTGCTGACGCGGCCCGGCGACTGGTCGGGCCTGGCGCGCGTGCTCGCCGACGCCGTGGCGCCCGAGGCGCTGCTGGAGGAGGTCAAGGCGGCGGAGATCCGCGGCCGCGGCGGGGCCGGCTTCCCGGCAGGCGCCAAGTGGGGCTTCGCGCGGGCGGCCGAAGGGATCGAGAAGTTCATCGTCGCCAACGGCGACGAGGGCGACCCGGGCTCGTACATCGACAAGTACCTGATGGAGCGGAGCCCGGCGCTGCTGCTGGAGGGGATGGCGCTGGCCGGCTACGCCGTCGGCGCCGCGCACGGCTTCGTGCTCGTGCGCTCCGAGTACCCGCTGTCGAAGCCGGCGCTCGAGGAGGCGGCGACGCGCGCTCGCGCCGAGGGCCGGCTCGGGGAGGCGATCCTGGGAAGCGGGTTCTCGTTCGACGTGACGATCGTCGAGGGCGCCGGCTCCTACGTCGTCGGCGAGGAGACCGCGCTGCTCGCCTGCCTGCAGGGGTTGCGCGGGACCGTCTCCGCACGGCCGCCGTTCCCCGCGCAGTCCGGCCTGCACGGGATGCCGACGGTCGTCAACAACGTCGAGACGCTCTGCAACGTGCCGTTCGTGGCGGCGCGCGGCGCGGATGCCTACCGCGCGCTGTCGCCCGGCGCCGCCACCGCCGGCTCGAAGCTCGTGTGCTTCAACGAGCGCTTCGCGCGGCCCGGCGTCTACGAGGTCTCGTTCGGCGTCTCGACGCGCGAGCTGTGCGAGGAGCTGGCCGGCGGCCTGCGCGACGGGCGCACGATCAAGGCGCTGCAGATCGGCGGTCCGCTCGGCGGGATCCTGCCGGCCGAGCGCCTCGACACCGCGTTCGACTTCGACGCGCTCGCGGCCGAGGGCTGCATGCTCGGCCACGGCGGGATCCTCGCGTTCGACGACCAGACGAGCATGCGCGAGGTCGCGCGGCACCTGCTGCGCTTCGGTGCGCACGAGAGCTGCGGCAAGTGCTTCCCGTGCCGGATCGGGCTGCAGCGCGCGCACGCGATGTTCGCGGGCGAGGAGCTGGTCGAGCGGGAGCGGCTGGAGGCGTTGCTGGAGACGCTCGAGCTGGGCTCGCTGTGCGCACACGGCGGCGGCATGCCCGCCCCGATCCGCTCGCTGCTGACGTGGTTCCCGGACGAGCTGGGGCTGGCGTGATGCGCGTCGCCGTCGACGGGGTCGATGTGGAGATCGGCGACGGCGCGACGCTGCTCGACGCCGCGCGCGCGGCCGGCAGATGGGTGCCGACGCTGTGCTTCGACGAGCGGCAGGCGCCGTTCGGCGCGTGCCGGGCCTGCATGGTCGGCGTCGAGGGCGCGCCGGGCGGCGCGCCGCTGCCCGCCTGCACGACGCCGTGCCGCGACGGGATGGCGATCGACACCGGAGACCCCGCGGGTCGCCGCGTCGCGACGGCCGTCGTCGAGCTGGTGCTGAGCGAGCTGCCGGAGCCGCCGGCGCCGCACACGGAGCTGGCGCAGGTGGCGGAGCGGCTCGGCGTCGGCGAGCCGCGCTGGCCGGGCGAGACGCACGCGCCGGAGCCCGCCGACACCCGCCATCCCTACCTCGCCTTCCGCCACGAGCTGTGCATCTCGTGCGGGCGCTGCGTGCGCGCGTGCGACGAGCTGCAGGGGACGTTCGCGCTCACAGCGACCGGCCGCGGCTTCCATGCGAACGTTGCCGCCGGGCTCGACGAGGGCTTCCGCCAGTCTGCCTGCGTCTCGTGCGGGGCCTGCGCGGACACCTGCCCGACCGACGCAATCACGGAGGTCTCCCTGCTGGCACTCACGGAGGTGAGCGCATGAGCCTGTTCGACTCGACCGTCACCACGACCTGCGGCTACTGCGGGGTCGGCTGTCGCCTGGAGGCGCACGTGCGCGACGAGCGCGTCGCGTCGATCGCGCCGGCGCTCGACGGCCCTGCGAACGAGGGCCACACCTGCCTCAAGGGCCGCTTCGCGCACCAGTTCAGCCGCAACCGCGAGCGGCTGACCACGCCGTTGATCCGCGACGCGCGCGGCGGCGAGCTGCGACCCGCGACGTGGGACGAGGCGATCGAGCGGATCGCCGCCGAGCTGACGCGCATCAGATCCGCGCACGGTCCCGACGCGATCGCCGGCCTCGCCTCCTCGCGCGCGACGAACGAGGACTGCTACGCGATGCAGCGCATGATGCGCGCCGCGATCGGCACGAACAACATCGACAACTGCTCGCGCGTCTGCCACTCGCCCACCTCGTTCGCGCTGCGCAAGGCGCTCGGCCTGTCGGGCGCGACCGGCTCGTTCTCCGACTTCGACCACGCCGACGCGACGATCCTGATCGGCGCGAACCCTACTGAGGGCCACCCGGTCGTCGGCGCGCGCATCAAGCAGGCGACGCTGCGCGGGATGAAGCTCGTGACGATCGACCCGCGGCGGATCGAGCTGGCCGACTACGGCGTCCTGCACCTCTCCCCGCGGCCGGGCACGAACGCCGCCGTGATGCTGGGGATCGCGCACGTCGTGGAGCGCGACGGCTTCGTCGAGCGGGCGTTCGTGGACGCCCGCACCGAGGGCTTCGCCGCGCTGCTGGAGCTGCTGCCGGCGTATGCGCCCGAGGCGGTCGAGGCGATCAGCGGCGTGCCGGCCGCCGATATCGAAGCCGCCGCGCACGTCTACGCCGAGGCCGCGAACGCCTGCTTCTCGTGGGGGCTCGGCGTGACCGAGCACAAGTACGGCTCCGAGGTCGTGCAGCTGATCTGCGACGTCGCGCTGATGACCGGCAAGATCGGCCGGCGCGGGTCGGCGCTGCTGCCGCTGCGCGGGCAGAACAACGTGCAGGGCTCCTCCGACATGGGCGCGCTGCCGGACACCTACACGGCGTACCGCTCGGTCGAGGACGAGGACGTCGCGCGCTCGTTCGAAGCCGCGTGGAGAGTGCCGCTCTCGCGCAAGAAGGGCTACACGATCCCGCAGATGTTCGACGCGGCCGTCGCGGGCGACCTGAAGGCGATGTACATCTTCGGCGAGGACGTCGCGCAGACCGACCCGAACACCGCGCACGTCGTGCGCGCGTTGGAGTCGCTCGACTTCGTCGTCTGCCAGGACATCTTCGAGACGGAGACGACGAGATACGCGGACGTGATCCTGCCGGCCTCGTCGTTCCTCGAGAAGTCCGGCACGTTCACGAACGCGGAGCGGCGCGTGCAGCTCGTCGCGGCGGCGATCGACCCGCCCGGCGAGGCGCGGACCGACTTCGAGATCATCAAGGGCGTCTCGCGTGCGTTGGGGCACGAGCTGCCGTGGACGACGCCGGCCGACGCGATGGACGAGATCGCCGCGCTGACGCCGGACTGGGCGGGCATCTCGCACGAGCGGCTGGGACGGCACGGGCTGCAGTGGCCGGTCGCGCCGGACGGCACCGACGCACCGATCCTCTACGAGCGCGAGTTCATGCGCGAGGGCGGCCGCGCGCACTTCGCCGCGCTGCCGTACAAGGCGCCCGGCGACGCGGCCGACGACGAGTTCCCGCTGATCCTCGTGACCGGCCGCCGGCTGCAGCACTACAACGCCGGCACGATGACCCGCCGCACCGGCAACCTCGAGCTGATGGACGCCGACGTGCTGGAGATCCACCCCGACGACGCCGCGCGGCTGTGGATCTCCGACGGCGACAGGATCTCCGTGCGCTCGCGCATGGGCCGGATCGAGCTGCCTGCGCAGGTAACCGACCGGATCGAGCGCGGTCACGTCTTCACGACCTTCCACTTCCCCGAGACGCGCACGAACCTGCTCGTCGGAGCCTCGGCCGACGTCAACACCTCGTGCCCCGAGTACAAGGTGGTCGCGGTCGACGTGCGGCCGATCGGCGAGCAGCCGGCGAAGCTGCCGGCGCTGGCGTGAGCGAATCCGCCAAGGGGCCCGCCTCCGCCGGCCACATGGCCGGCTCCGGCACCCCAGGAGCCGGGGGGCCCGCCTCCGCCGGCCACATGGCCGGCTCCGGCACCCCAAGCCCCGCCGCGCACATGGTCGCCGCCGTCGTGCGCGACGGCGACGTGCGCGACGAGGTGGCGGTGGAGGAGCCGCTGGAGATCCGCGTCGACGGGGCGCCGCTGAGCGTCACGATGCGCACGCCGGGCCACGACGAGGAGCTGGCGCTCGGGTTCCTGCACGGCGAGGGGCTGATCGCCGGCGCGGGCGCCGCGCCGCCCGCCGCGGGCCCGACGGACGACTTCGCCGCGAACGTCGTCGAGGTCGCCGGGCCGCTGCTGCGCGACCCGGGCGCGCGGAGCTTCTACACGACGTCGTCCTGCGGCGTATGCGGCAAGGGCGCGCTTGAGGAGGTCGCCGTGCACGCGCCCGCCGCCGCTCCCGGTCCGATGGTCGCGCGTGCGCTGCTCGCCGAGCTGCCGCGGAAGCTGCGTACCGACCAGCCCGCCTTCGCCCGCACCGGCGGCCTCCACGCGACCGGCCTGTTCGACGCTGCCGGCGAACTGCTGCTCGTGCGCGAGGACGTCGGCCGCCACAACGCGATGGACAAGGTCGTCGGCCGCGCCCTGCTCGACGGGCTGCTGCCGTTGCACGACCGCATCCTCTGCGTCAGCGGTCGCCTCTCGTTCGAGCTGGTGCAGAAGGCCGCCGTCGCAGGCGCCCCTGTCCTCGTTGGTGTCGGCGCCCCCAGCTCGCTCGCGATCGAGCTGGCCGCCGACCGCGGCATGACGCTGTGCGGCTTCGCGCGCGGCGAGGGGCGCGTGAACGTGTACGCGGGCCGGGAACGGGTTGCCTCGTAACGGCTGCCGACGACTACACAATCCACCACCAGGTGCGGTAGACACGCCTCGTACGCTCGTTTCATGGGCACACCCACCAAGGTTCCCAGCGCCGCGTCGCACCGGTGCTACATTCCTCCCATGCCACCCCGTGAGCTGACGCAGCGCGAGCTGCGCAACAGAAGCGGCGAGATCATGCGCGCCCTCGATCGCGGCGAGAGCTTCATCGTCACACGGCGCGGCGTCCCCGTCGGCGAGCTGAAGCCGATCGCGCGGCGCCGACAGTCCGTCAACACTGAGGCGTTGCTCAAGAGCTTCGCGAAGCTTCCCCCGATCGACAGCGAGCGGTTCTTCGCCGATCTCGACGCCGTCGCCGACCAGGATCCGACCCCTCGTGGCTGAGCCCAAGCCCGACAAGGGCCTCCTCGATACGTCGGTTCTGATCGACCTGGACGCGGCGACCTCGCTCCCCGGGGAGGCGTTGATCTCCACCTTGAGTGTCGCGGAGCTCGCGGCAGGTCCTCATGCCGTGAGAGATGTCACCGAGCGTGCACGCCGTCAACAACGGATCCAATGGGCCGAGTCCACGTTCGAGGCTCTGCCGTTCGACGAGGACTGCGCCCGTGCGTACGGCGGCGTGTTCGCAGCCGCCGCCAGCATCGGACGCAAGCCGCGAGGCAGCCGAGCGCTTGATCTGCTGATCGCGGCTACCGCGATCGCGCACGACCTTCCGCTCTACACGTTCAACGTGCGCGACCTTGCCGGACTCGACAGACTGCTCGAGGTCGTGGACGTCACCTGATCGATCGCGGCCCGGCCGGCTACGGCACCCACTCCTCGTCCAGCCGCACCAGCGCGAGGCCCGCGTGCACGAGGACGATCGCACCGGGCTCGATCGGTCGGATCAGCGCGGCCTCGACGGTCACCGGGATGCCGTCGGAGCCGGCACAGCGTGCGCGGGTGCTGCCGGACGGGTCGAGCGCGAGCACGCGCATCGGCGTGCCGCCCTGGTCGGGCGCGTCGTTGCGTGCGGCGATGCGACCGGCCGATCCCCCCGAAGGGTCGGGCTTGGAGACGCTCACACCCCTCGTCTCTCCGCGCCCGCCGATCGACGAACCGCGCCAGTCCGTGCACGGACCGCAATGGCGATCGCGTCAGTCCGCGACCCGCAGGTCGAGCCACAGCTCGCTGCGCGTCGGGAACGCGGGGATCGCGTGCTGCAGGGTCGCGAGCGGCACCTCGCCGACGATCGCGATCGTCGCGGCGTGCAGCAGCTCCGCGACGTCGGGGCCAACGAAGGTCGCGCCGATGAGCAGCTCGCGCTCGGCGTCGAGCACGAAGCGCGTCGTGCCGGGCGCGTTGCGGCCGTGGAAGCTGGCGCCGGCGTTGGCTGACGTGTCGCGGTCGATGGCGCGGGCCGCGATCCCCGCCTCCTGCGCGCTCGCGAGCGTGTGGCCGACCGCCGCGACGCCCGGGTCGGTGAAGATCGCGCGGGGCGAGAGCGGCCCGTCGCCTCTCACTCGCAGCGACCCGCCGAGGATCGCGTCGACCGCGACGCGCGCCTGGTACTTGCCCATGTGCGTGAGCTGGGCACGGCCGTTGACGTCGCCGATCGCGTAGAGCCACGGCTGGTCGGGGACGCGCAGCGCGTCGTCGACCTCGATCGGCTCTCCTGGCTCCAGCCCGACCGCCTCCAGCCCGAGCCCGTCGGTGCGCACGCGGCGGCCGATCGCGACGAGCAGCCGGTCGCCGGTCAGCTCCTCGCCGTCCTCCAGCGCGACGGTCGTGCGGCCGTCGGCGCCGCGCGCCACGCCGCTCGCTCTCGCGCCGATCCGCAGCTCGACGCCGAGCGCGAGCTGCTCGCCGAGAACGCGCGCGTGCCGGGCGTGGCGAGCGACGCGCCCGAGCGGGGGATCGACGCGGGCGCCGCGCTGCGTCGCCTCGACGAGGTGATCCACGACCTCAGCGACGCGGGGCAGATGCCGTGGCTGGAGCAGCGCGGCGTGACGCTGCTGCGCGGGCA
>JBJMLB010000046.1:0-38867 GCA_045805465.1 Conexibacter sp.
CGCTTCGACGTGACCGCCGAGTCGCTGGCGTGGGGTGGGGCGAACGCGCTGCGCTTCGCGGTGCTGGTGCTCGCCTTCGGCGCGTTGTTCAGCGCGATCGTCGATCCAGACGAGCTGATGCGGCTGATGCGGCGGGTCTCGTACCGCTCGGCGCTCACGGCGTCGTTGACCACGCGACTCGTGCCGGTGCTCGCGCGGGACGCCTCGCGGATGAGCGACGCCGCGCGCTGCCGCCCGCAGCCGCCCGGGCGCCTCGAGATGACGCGCGCCGCGCTCACCGGTGCGCTGGAGCGGGCCGTGGACGTGGCGGCCGCACTCGAGCTGCGCGGCTACGCGACGGCGCGTCGCCCGCGCCGGTCGGCGAAGCCGTGGTCACGGCACGACTGGAGCGTGGCGATCGCGGCGCTCCTGATCGCGTCCGTGGCGGTCGCGGGGCGTGCGGCGGGCGTAGGGGCCGCGTCGTTCGAGCCCACGGTGTCGCTCGCTCTGGGCGCTGCCGAGCTGGGCCTCTGCGCCGCGATCGTGGCCGTCGCGTTGCTGCCGTTCGCCGCGCCGCGCGCACGACTGGGGGTGGCGCGTGGCTGAGCCCGTTCTGGAGGCGCGTGGCTTCGGCTACACCTATCCCGGCGCGCCGCGGCCGGCGCTCGCCGGCATCGACCTGGCGCTCGAGCCCGGGTCGTTCACGGTCGTCGCGGGGGAGTCGGGCAGCGGCAAGTCGACCCTCCTGCGCGCCGCCTGTGGACTCGTCCCGCACTTCCACGGCGGCGATGCGAGCGGCGAGCTGCGGGTGGGCGGGCTCGACGTTCGCGCGCACGGCCCCGGCGACCTCGCCGCCGTGTGCGGAACGGTCCTCCAGGACCCCGAGTCCCAGGTGGTGATGAGTGGCGTGCGTGCCGAGCTGTCGCTGCCGCTCGAGCACCGCGGCGCGGCGCCCGCGAGCATCGCGCGCGCTGTGGAGGAAGCGGCGCTCGTGCTCGGCATCGCACAGCTCCTCGACCGCCAGGCGGCAACGCTTTCCGGCGGCGAGCTGCAGCGCGTGGCGCTGGCGGCGGCGCTCGTTCACCGCCCGTCACTGCTGGTGCTCGACGAGCCGACGTCGCAGCTCGACCCGGTGGCCGGCGAGGAGCTCGTCTGGCTGCTGCGGCGGCTGAACGAGGAGTGGGGCACGACGGTGCTGCTCGCCGAGCACCGGCTGGAGCGCTGCCTCACCGCCGCCGACCGCGTGCTGGCGATGGCGGACGGCCGGATCGCCTGTGACGCCGATCCGCAGGCGTTCTTGACCTGGGCGCACGAGCAGGCGCCGGCGCTGGAGACCCCGGGTGCGCGGCTGCTGGCTTCTGCGGGCCTCGGCCCCGCGCCGGTGGGTGTGAAGCAGGCGCGTGCCGTGCTGCGCTTGCACGGTGCCCTGCCCTCCGCTCAGGGTCCGGCGCTGCTGCGGGCGGGTCCTGACGACTCCGGGCGCGCGCACACCGCCCTGTCGGGCGGCGCACGTGCGTCCTCATCGCCACCCGCCCGATCGGCGTCTCCGGCTCTTCGACTCCGCGGCGTTTGGGTTGAGCCGAAGGGGCAGCCGGCGATCCTGCGTGGGGTTGATTTGTCGATCGCTCCGGGGGAGCGGGTGGCGCTGATGGGTCGTAATGGGGCGGGCAAGTCGACGTTGCTGCGGCATGTCGCCGGGCTCGCTTCGCCGACGCGCGGCAAGATCGCTGCGGGCGGGCGGGTTGCGCTGCTGCTGCAGAACCCGAACGACTACCTCGTGCACGAGCGGGTCGGGGACGAGGCGTCGATGGAGGCGCTCGAAGCGGTCGGGCTGACCGGCTTCGCCGACCGTCATCCGCGCGATCTGTCCGGTGGCGAGCGGCAGCGGCTCGCGCTTGCGATCGTGCTCGGTGGGGAGGAGGCGGAGCGGCCTGCGTTGCTGTGCCTCGACGAGCCGACGCGCGGGATGGATCGCGCCCACAAGGCTGACCTCGCCGTCCTGCTCGGTCGCCTCGCGGCGACGGGCACCGCGCTGCTCGTTGCTACGCATGACCCCGAGTTCGCGGCCGCCGTCGCAGAACGCGTCGTGCTGCTGGCCGACGGCGCGCCGATCGCCGATGGCTCTGCTTGTGAGGTGCTGTCTGGTGGCTGGTACTTCGCGACCGAGACGGCGCGCATCCTGCGCGGCGCCGGCGGCGCGCTCGATCCCGACGCCGGCGCCGCGCTCGTGCGCGCCGAGCTGACCGAACACCGACCGGAGGTCCATCGCCGATGAGCTGGCAACTCGCCTCGTTCCTGCTGCTGGCACTCGCGCTCGCCGGCGGCTTCGCCTGGTATGAGCGCTCGCACCCGTCCGCGCGCGTGCTTGCGCTGGTCGGCACGCTCGCCGCGCTCGCGGTCCTCGGCCGCATCGCCTTCGCGCCGGTGCCGAACGTCAAGCCGACGACGGACATCGTGCTGCTCGCCGGATACGTCTTCGGCGGGGCGCCCGGCTTCGCCGTCGGCGCCGTCGCGGCGCTCGCGTCGAACCTGTTCTTCACGCAGGGGCCGTGGACGCCGTGGCAGATGGCGGCGTGGGGCTCGATCGGGGTCGGCGGCGCGCTGCTCGCGAAGCTCAGCGGCGGGCGACTGGGGCGCGTCCCGCTGGCGTTCGCCTGCGGTGCCGCCGGCCTCCTCTACGGCGCGATCGTCAACTTTGGCAGTGTCGTCATGTTCGGCGGCAGCGGCGACCTCTTCCACCGCTACGTCGTCTACCAGACGACCTCGCTCCCGTGGGACTTGGCCCACGCGGCCGGCAACGTCGTCTTCTTCCTGATCTTCGGGCCGGCGCTCGTGCGCACGCTGCGGCGCTTCCGCACGCGCCTGTCGTTCGCGTGGCAGCCGCATCCCGCCGGCCTGGCCGTCGCGCTCGCCGCCGCGCTGCTGTTGGCCGGCGCGGCCGGGCCCGCCTCAGCGCCCGCGTCGGCGGCGACCCCGGTCCAGTACCTCGAACGCGCGCAGAACGACGACGGCGGCTTCGGCGCGACGCCGGGCGCTCGCTCGGCCGGCCTCTACACCGGCTGGGCGACGATCGCGCTCGCGACGCAGCGCGGAACCTCGGCGCCCGTCAAGCGCGCCGTCGGCTGGGTTGGGAGACACGCCACCGGCCTCGCGAGCAACGGCGGCGCGACCGGCATCGGCGACCTCGAGCGGACGATCCTGGCGCTGGCCGCCGCTGGCAAGTCGCCGCGCGCGTTTGCGAGACAGGACCTCGTCGCCGCGCTCGCGAGACGCGTGGGCGCCGACGGGTCGGTCCTCGGTCAGGTGAACCTGACGGCGTTCGCGATCCTCGCGCTGCGGGCCGCGAGTGCCCGCCCGGACGCCCCCGCGCTGCGTCGCGCCGGCGCATGGCTCGCGCGCCAGCAGAACGACGACGGCGGCTTCAGCTTCCTCACCAAGGGCCTGGCCAGCGACGTCGACGACACCGCCGCAGCCCTGCAGGCGCTCGCGGCGCTCGGCGGGCGCAGAAGCGCGCTGCAGCGCGGCGCGGCGTACATCCGCGGCCTGCAGAACGACGACGGCGGCCTCCCACAGCAGCGCGGCGGCAGCTCCAACGCGCAGTCGACGGCGTGGGCCGTCCAAGGCCTCGTGGCGGCGCGCGCGCCGCTGAGCGACGTGCGCCGCGGCGGGTCGCCAACGCCGCTCGCTTATCTGCGCTCGCTGATCGGTCCGAGCGGCGCCGTCCGCTATTCGCGTACGAGCATGCAGACGCCGGTGTGGGTCACCGCCTACGCCGTTCTGGCGCTGTCGCGGCGGTCTCTGCCAGTGGCTCCGCTCCGCGGGTCCGGCCGGTAGGGTTCCCGCGCTTATGAGAATCGGAGTCCCCAAAGAGACCGTCGAAGGCGAGCGTCGCGTCGCGCTGGTGCCCGAGGTCGTGAGAAAGCTGACGAGCGCCGGTCATCACGTGCTCGTGCAGGCCGGCGCGGGCGCTGAGGCCATGATCCCCGACGGTCAGTTCGCCGACGCCGGCGCGACCGTCACCGACGACCTCGCTGCGGTCTGGGCCTGCGATCTGGTCGCCAAGGTTGCGCCGCCGTCGGCTGAGGAGACGGTGCGTCTTGGCCGGGAGAGCACGTTGGTCGGGTTTTTGCAGCCGTTGACGAATGTGGATGGTGTGCGTGCGTTGGCGGTTTCGGGTGCGACTGGGTTTGCTCTTGAGGCGGTGCCGCGGATTTCGCGTGCGCAGTCGATGGATGCGTTGTCGTCGCAGTCGAATATTGCGGGGTATCGGGCTGCGTTGTTGGGGGCGCAGGAGTTGGGGCGGTTTTATCCGATGTTGATGACGGCGGCGGGGACGATTCGTCCGGCGACGGTGTTGGTGTTGGGGGCTGGTGTGGCGGGGTTGCAGGCGATTGCGACGGCGCGTCGTTTGGGTGCGGTGGTGCAGGGGTTTGATGTGCGTGCGGCGGTGAAGGAGCAGGTCGAGTCGTTGGGTGCGTCGTTTTTGGAGTTTGATCTTGGTGGGGATTTGGAGGGTGAGGGCGGTTATGCGAAGGAGCTCTCCCAGGAGCAGCAGGCGCGTCAGCAGGAGTTGATGGCTGAGGCGATCGGCAAGGTCGATGTCGTGATCACCACGGCGCTTGTTCCAGGCCGTCGCGCTCCGATCCTTGTGACTGAGGATGCCGTTCGGCGGATGAAGCCTGGGTCGGTGGTGGTGGATTTGGCGGGTGAGGCTGGTGGGAACTGTGAGTGCTCGGTGCCGGGTGAGACGGTGGTTCGGCATGACGTGAAGGTCATGGCGCCGTTGAATGTGCCGTCGACGATGGCTGAGCACGCTTCGCAGTTGTATGCGCGGAATATCGAGGCGTTGTTGGGGCTGATGGTCAGAGACGGTCAGCTCGCGCTTGACTTTGACGATGAGGTGATTGCTGGTGCGTGTGTGACGCGCAACGGCGAGATTGTTCATGAGGGCGCGAAGGCCGCTGCTGGCCAGCCGGCCTGACCCGAGGAGTTTCTGAGCTATGGATTTGGTGACGCAGATCGGTGTGTTGGTGTTGGCGGCGTTTGTTGGCTTCGAGGTGATCTCGAAGGTGCCGAACACGTTGCATACGCCGTTGATGTCGGGCACGAACGCGATTCACGGGATCGTGGTGCTCGGCGGTCTGCTTGTGCTTGGTGAGGCGGTGCAGGCGAACGACACGCTCTCGAAGATCATTTTGGTGATCGCGATCATTTTCGGGACGATCAATGTCGTTGGCGGGTTTTTGGTGACGGATCGGATGTTGGGGATGTTCAAGAGAAAGCCGGTCCCACCAAAGACGGCTGATGGTGTGGATGTGGGGGCGGGCAAGTGAGCGTGTTGAGCAGCTTGCCGTTTGGCAGCTCGTTCGTGCAGGATCCGGATTTCATCGATGCCTTGTACATCCTTGCGGTGATCTTTTTTATTGTGGGGTTGCGTGGCCTTGCGGGTCCGCAGACGGCGGTGCGTGGGAACAAGATCGCCGCTGTTGGGATGGCGGTCGCCGTTGTGGCGACGCTGTTGAAGCCGGGCGTGATTCCGGATACCGAGACCGCGGTGCTGATGGCGTTCGGTGTGCTGGTCGGTACGGCGGTTGGTGTGCCGGCGGCGCGGTCGGTGAAGATGACGGCGATGCCGCAGATGGTCGCCCTCTTCAACGGGGTTGGTGGTGGTGCGGTCGCTCTGATCGCGTGGAGCGAGTTTCGTCGCCGCTTCACCGGCGATAGCGGCGAGTGGGACACCACCGTGATGGTCGCCTCGTTGTTTGCGGCGATCATCGGCTCCATTTCGTTCTGGGGCAGCAATATTGCGTTTGCGAAGTTGCAGGAGATCTTGCCGGGCCGGCCGATCAAGGTGCCGGGTCAGCAGCTGTTGAACCTCGTGCTCCTGTTGATCTGTGTGGGGTCGGCGATCGCGATCGCGACCGGCACGCATTCCCAAGCCTTGTTCATCCTTGGCATCCTGGTTGCGGCAGCTGTCCTGGGCAACATGGTCGTGTTGCCGATCGGTGGGGCGGACATGCCCGTCGTGATCAGCCTTTTGAACGCGTTCACCGGCCTCAGTGCGGCCGCGGCCGGTATTGCGCTCGATAACTTCGCTCTGATTGTTGCGGGCACGATCGTGGGTGCCTCCGGTTCGATCCTGACGAACCTGATGGCCGTCGCGATGAACCGCTCAGTGCCGTCGATCATCGCGGGCGGGTTCGGTGGCGGCGATAGCGCCCCCGCCGGTGCGCCGGCGGGTGCGGGTGCGGGCGGCACCGCCCGTTCCACGAGCGCGCAGGATGCGGCGATCCAGTTGGCCTACGCGCGTCAGGTCGTCGTCGTCCCCGGCTACGGCATGGCCGTCGCTCAAGCCCAACACGCCGTCCGTGAGATGGCACTCGCGTTGGAGAAGAAGGGGGTGGAGGTCAAGTACGCGATCCATCCCGTCGCCGGGCGCATGCCCGGCCACATGAACGTGCTGCTGGCCGAGGCTGACGTGCCGTATGACCAGCTCAAGGAGATGGACGACATCAACCCCGAGTTCGGCCGCACCGACGTGTCCTTGATCATCGGCGCCAACGACGTCACCAACCCCGCCGCCAACAACGACCCCGGCTCCCCGATCTACGGCATGCCAATCCTCGAAGTCGACAAATCCCAATCCGTCATCGTCCTCAAACGATCCATGAGCAGCGGCTTCGCAGGCATCGACAACCCGCTCTTCTACGACCCCAAAACCGCCATGCTCTTCGGCGACGCCAAAACCAGCGTCGCCGACATCACCACCGAACTTGGGGCGCTCTGAGAAGCACGCGCCTACGGGACTCTGGCCGTCCGTGATCGTCAGGCGGCCGGTCCACGACCAGAGTCCGGTGGGGACCCCATCTTGATCAACGAATGCCGACTGAACGTCAGCGTTCTTACCAAACGGCTTTCCCTAGGGTGCCCGGCCATGGGAGTGTCGAGCCGACGTCGGGAGCATCGCCAGGTCGCACCGACCGGGGGGTTCGCGTGCAGGCCGCAGGGAGTTGTGCGTCCGCGTCACGTCGGGAATCGAGGGGGAAGGTGAGCGGGGCCGAGGAGGCCGGTCCCGATCGCCGCCCTCTCCCGTTCCCCAGCGCCACCGGCGATGGCCGCCCGCCACGCTGGCGCCCATTTCGGCGACGCGTCGCCTGAATGGCGTAACTTTCGCGCCGCCGGCCGGTTGAAGCCCGCGATGCCGCGCCCGGCGCCGTTTGCCATGCCACGTTCCCTCCTCGCGTCCCGCCAACCAACCGTCCCCGCGCTCGCTGCGCTGCTCGCGGCGGCGGTCGTCCTGCTGCTCACGCTCGCCACGGCGCCGGCTCGCGCGGGCCTCTTCACCGGCGATCCGGTGGTCGGGCCCTCGCCCGCGGTACACGGGCTCCATGGGATCGACATCGCGCCCGACGGCAGCGGCGCGATCGTCTACACGATGGACGACGGCGGCGCCGACCACGTCTTCGTCCGGCGCCTCGTCAACGGCGCCTGGAACGCGCCCGAGCGGCTCGACATCGACCTCGGCAGCGCCGCCACCCAGGCCGCGGTCGCCGCGGGCGACGGCGGCCGCGTGCTCGTGGTCTTCGTCAACGGCGGCAACGTCTACGCGTCCACGCGCCCGGACAGCAGCAGCGCTTGGGCGCGGCAGACGCTGTGGAGCGGCGGCGGCGCATCCGACCCGGCCGTCGACCTCAGCGTGAATGGCAAGGGCTACGCAGCCTTCGCGGCGCCGGGCGCCGGCGGGCACGACGTGCGCGTCGCCTCCGCGCGCGACGCGGGCGCCTGGACCGTCATCGGCGCCCCTCTGGACGCGAACGCCGGCAACGACGCAGGCACCGGCACCGCGCGCCCGAGAGTCGCCGCCTCCGCCGACGGCGTCGCGATCGTCGTCTGGGGCGAGGCGGGGCACGTCATCGCCCGTCGCGTGCAGGGCGCCCGCGCGAGCGTCGTCGCGGTCGACGCGCTCGCCGGCCTGACCGTCGAGGGGGTGCAGGCCGCCGCAGCCGACCTGCCCGTCGTCAGCACGCAGGACGACGACAGCTTCACCGGCGTCGCCCTCCGCGCCACCTTCGACCTCGGCGGCGGCACGCTGCGCACGCGCGCCGTCTTCCGCCGCCTGCGCGGATCGCGCTTCGAGACCCCGATCGCGGTCGAGGGTGCTCCGTTCGCCTCCGGCCAGGGATCCGGCGCGCCGCACATCGCGACCGTCGGCACCGGGCAGGGGCTCGTCGTCGCGGGCAACGACACGACGAACGCCACGAGCGCGCTGCAGCTGCTGTTCGACGTCGAGCCGTCGACGCTGCTGCCGATCGACTCGCTCGTCGCGAACAGCGCGCCCGGCTTCGCCGTCCCCGCCGCGGCCACCGCACGCAAGATGCTCGTCGCATGGCAGGTCACGCCGCTCGGCGGCACGCCGGAGATCTACGCCCGCTACCGCGACGGCGGCGACTTCGAGGCCGAGCAGGTCATCTCGCGCGGCGACCTCGGGCCGACGGCGGCCGCCGACGGGCTGTTCACGGCCACCGACGACGCCGGCGACATCGCCGTCGCCTACGCCCAGGACGTGCCCGGCCAGGGCCGCGCGATCGCCGTCGCCACGGTCGATCAGCCGCCCGGTCGCTTCGCCGCCGAGCGCGTCGCAGGCTTCCAGCGCAGCGATCGTCCGACGCTCGCGTGGACCACGTCCCGCGAGGCATGGGGGCGCTACTTCAAGGTCACGATCGACGGCGTCCAGGCCGGCCTCACCGGCCGGCGCAGCTTCCGGCCGTCCGCGCCGCTCGCCCAGGGCACCCATAGCTGGCAGGTCGTCGCGC
Source organism: Conexibacter sp. (assembly GCA_045805465.1). Classification (GTDB taxonomy): domain Bacteria; phylum Actinomycetota; class Thermoleophilia; order Solirubrobacterales; family Solirubrobacteraceae; genus Conexibacter. The sequence goes on from JBJMLB010000046.1 coordinate 8,793, forward strand.
TCGACCACCGCGGCCAGCAGTACACGGCGCCCCCGGCGAGCGTGAAGGTCGATTCCGTCCCGGCGTTCGTGACCGCGCGCCTCCGCGGGCCGCAACAGGCCGGCATCGCGCTCCGGCTCGCCGTGCAGGCGACCGACACGCCCACCGGCACCGCGCGCAAGACGCAGGGCGTCGTCACGTCGGGCGTCAGATCGATCCTGCTCGACTGGGGCGACCGCACGCCGTCCGAGCAGATCCGCCGCGGCTCGCAGCACGCGTACGCGAGACCCGGTCGCTACGTCCTGCGGCTGCTCGTTATCGATCGCGCGGGCAACAGGACGACGCTCAGACAGCTCCTGCGGATCGCCAAGCCGCCGCGGCCGAGCAGGGGCGCCAGATCGAGAAGAGGCAGAAGCAGACCCGCTCCGGTGCTCGTGCTGCGCTCGGCTCCGCCCCGCCGCGCGCCGGTCGTCACGCGGTAGCCTCGCTCGCGCATGAGCGAGCTCGGCGCACCACGTCTGACCGTCCGCGCGGGCTCGCGCACGCTCGCGCTGGGAGAGCGGCCATGGCTGATGGGGATCGTGAACGCGACGCCCGACTCGTTCTCCGACGGCGGCGTGCACCGGACGCTCGACGAGCGCGTCGAGCTGGCGCGCGAGCTGCTCGCGGCGGGCGCGGACGTGATCGACGTCGGCGGCGAGTCCGGCGTCACCAACAGACCGGCCGTCGACGTGCAGGAGGAGATCGCGCGCGTCGTGCCGCTGATCGAGCGGGTTGCCGGGGAGCTCGGCGCCGTCGTCTCGGTCGACACGTACAAGCCGCCCGTCGCCGCCGCCGCGATCGCCGCCGGCGCCTGCATCGTCAACGACGTCAGCGGCCTGCGTGACCCGGCGCTCGCGGACGTGTGCGCCGAGACGGGGGCGGCGCTCGTGCTGATGCACACGCGCGCGGCGCCGAAGCAGAAGCTGCTCGATCCGTCATACGACGGGCGCATGGCGGCCGACGTCGTCGACTTCCTGCGGGAGCGGATGGCGCTCGCGGCCGAGCGCGGGGTCGCCGCGGAGCAGCTGATCCTCGACCCCGGCCCCGACTTCGGCAAGACGCCGGCGCAGACGGTCGAGGTGCTGCGACGGCTCGACGACGTCCACGCGCTCGGCCGGCCGCTGCTGCTGGCGCTCTCGCGCAAGGACTTCCTCGGCGCCGTCACCGGCCGCGCCCCGCGCGAGCGCGGCGCGGGCACGCTCGCGGCGCTCGCCTGGGGGCTCGACGCCGGGGGGCACGTCTTCCGCCTGCACGACGTCGCCGCCGCGGCCGACTTCATCGCCGTGCGCGAGGTGCTCGCAGGCCGCCGCGCGCTCGACGCCGACGCGCGCCTGGCCGAGACGCTGCGCCGCGAGCCGGCCTGACGCGCGCCTCGCCGCCGCACGCGTCCGCTAGGGTTCCCGGCGCTGAGCCCGAATACCGGGCTCGAACATCGCCGGCCGCTGACGCCAACGCGGCCGGAGCCCACCGAAGTCCCGACAGGAGGACCATGCCCGTACTTGAACGCTCCGCGCTGGCGGACAGCCCGCTCGCCGATCTGCACGCGATCGCCTCGGAGATCGGCATCGACGGCTTTCGCCGTCTGCGCAAGGAGGAGCTGATCGACGCGATCGTCGCGCGGCAGGGCGGCGACGCCACCGCCGCGAACGGCGATGCCGCCGCTGACGACGAGGCATCCGCCCGTCCGCGGCGCCGTCGCGGAGGTCGCGGCCGCGCTCGCGAGGACCGCGAGGAGCGCGAGGAGCGCGAGGAGGAGCCGGCGGTCGAGGCCGAGTCCGAGCCGGAGGCCGAGGCCAAGCCCGCCCGCCGCGAGCGCGGCGGCCGTGGTCGAGACCGCGATCGCGGCGACCGCGAGGAGCGCGCCAAGCCGGAGCGCGAGCGCGAGCGCGGCGGCAAGCCGCGCGAGGAGGGCGACCGAGTCGTCGAAGGCGTCGTCGAGCTGGCCGAGAACGGCTCCGGCTTCCTGCGCGTCGGCGCGAGCGGCGCGGCAACTGACGACGACGTCTACGTCTCGGCCGCGCAGGTGCGCCGCTGCGAGCTGGTCGACGGCGACCGCGTCGGCGGCCCCGTGCGCCCGCCGCGCCGCTCCGAGCGCTTCCCGTCGCTCGTGCGCGTCGACACGATCAACGGCCGCTCGGCCGACGAGGTCTCGGAGGGCGTGCGCTTCGACGAGCTCCCGGCCGCGTTCCCGACCGAGCGCTTCGCGTTCGGCTCGGACGACGAGACCATCCAGGTCGTCGAGTTCCTCACGCCGATCGGCCGCGGCTCGCGCGTGACGATCGCCGGCGCCGCGCACACCGGCAAGAGCGAGACGCTGCGCCGCCTCGCGGAGGCGCTCGCGTCGCTCGACGCCGAGCTGGAGACGAGCGTCGTGCTCGCGGGCGCGCGTCCGGAGGAGATCGCCGAGTGGAAGACGAACCCGCCTGCCTCGATCGCCCTCGCCGCCGCCCTCAGCTTCGCCGCGACGGCCGACGCGCAGGCGCAGGCGGTCGAGCGCGCGATCGAACAGGGCAAGCGCGTCGCGGCGCGCGGCGGCCACGCCGTCGTGCTGATCGACACGCTCGCGGGCCTGCCGGACGGGGCGGCCCGCAAGGCGCTCGCGGCGGCGCGCAGCATCCCCGGCGGCGGCTCGCTGACGGTCATCGCGACCGCGACGGGGCCGATCGGCGGCGAGACGACGATCGTCGCGCTCGACACGGCGCTGGCGGGCGAGCGCCGCTTCCCGGCGATCAACCTGCTCGCCAGCCGCACGCTGCGGCCCGAGCAGCTCGTCGGCGAGGCCGGCGCCGCGGCGATCGCCGAGGCGGTACGCGAGCAGGCTGAATAACTGCAGATCCGCGCGGCGCGTTAGCGCGCCGCGCGGTAGGCGACTCGTCCCCAGGAGGGTTCGGGCGCCAGCTCGATCGGCTCGTTGTCGCGATCGGGCTGCACGTAGGAGAAGGTGTGCGTCAGCTCGTCGAAGGCGACGTCCAGCTCGCCTTCCTTCACGCGCTGGTCGAGCCACGCGCTGCGGAAGATCAGCCGCCGCAGCCAGTGCACGAGCGAGCGCTCGGAGGGGCCGACCAGCTCCGGCCAGCAGTCGTTGACGTGCTCGCCAAGCGCGGAGGCCGGATCGTGCACCTCACCGTTGACGACGAGGTTGACGAGATCCTCCGCCTCCTCGTCCTCGAGACGGCCACCGACGAAGCCGAGCTTGCGCGCAGCCTGCTCGCAACGCTCAGCGAAGTCGCGCTCATTGAAGGTGAAGCGAAGCTCGCCGTACTCGAGCACGAAGTCGTCGCCTGAGGTGTAGTTTCCGCGTTGGTTAAGCATGATGATGGGCGTTCCCGGTCCGTGGGCGTCGGCATCATATGCGCGACTCCTCCGTAGATGGGTGGGCTGCACGCGAACTTGCAGCGACGTGGCGGCGATGGGGGCGAATCGTGGCCGTTCCGTGACTCAGGGCGGCCATGACCGAACAACGTTCCACCATCCTCGTAGTGGAGGACGACCGCCACACGCGGACGTTCCTCTCCGACAACCTGGCGGCCGACGGCTTCGAGCCGATCGGCGCCGGCAACGCCCGCGAGGCGGTGCGCTTGATGGAGACGCGCTACCCCGACCTCGCGATCGTCGACCTCACCCTGCCGGACCGCGACGGCCTCGACCTGCTCAAGCAGGTGCGCGACGCCGACGGCGTCGCCAGCCGCATCGACCCGCTGCTGCCGCTGCTCGTGCTGAGCGGCCGCATCGACGAGCTGCACCGCCTGCGCGGCTTCGACAAGGGCGCCGACGACGTGATGGCGAAGCCGTCGTGTGCAGTTGTTTCGCCGGCTACGCCGGTTCCTTCAAAAGGGAGCACCACCCGGCGCAGAGCCGTCGTCCTGTCGGCGAGCAGGCCGTCGATGGCCTCCGCGCGGATCTCCGCTTGGACCGCGTAGGAGTCGTCGACCCGGTACACGACAAATCGGTCGAACAGGCGGCGCAGCGCTGCCCGCGTCGCCTCGATGGTGCTGCTATCGGCCAGCGCCTGAGCGATTGCCTCGCGGAGAGAAATGAGGTCGTCCGTCAGACCTTCGGTCAGCTCGGGCGCGTCGCAGTGCTGCTCCAGCTCCGCGACCTGGGCGGCAAGTCGGTCGTGCTCGGCGATGGTCGCCGTCAGCTCGCCGTGAAGCTCCTCGGAAAACTCCTCGAAGTGTCGAGCTGAGAGGTCGCCATTCGCGTAGTCGCGACGGATGCGTGCCAAGCGCTCCTCCGCTTGCTGCTGCTCCTGCTCGGCAGCTCGCAGTTGCTCGAGCGCGGACTGGAGGCGGTGGCGGCTGGCCTCGGCGAGCTGGGCGCGCGTCTGCTCGACGCTCATGCCCACCTCCTCGAAGAAGGCGAGCACGGCGCGATCGACGGCAGAGCGGGGGAGAGGCTGCTGGTCGCACTCGTCCTTGTTGTGCAGCCGCGTGTGGCACAAGTAGCGCTCATACGGCTTCCCGACGACCGTTCCGTCCTTGCGCCGTCTCGTGGCGGTGCGGGGGATCATCGCGGCGCCGCATCTTCCACAGCGCAGATGCCCGTGGGTGAACAGGTAGGTGTTCGCCGGACGCCCGCCAGCGTACGGGGGCCGCTTGCGACGGCCCTCGCGCTCGCGCTCAGCCTGCCGCCACAGCTCCTCCGAAATGACCGGTTCGTGAAGGCCCCGGACCAGCTCGTCGCCGTCACGGACATACCCGGCATAGAACGGATCGCACAGGATCTTCGCGACCGTGCCTTGCCACCAGCGCGCCGCGTTCAGCGGCGGAACGCCGTCAGCATCGAGGTCGCGGGCGAGCTGTCGCGTGCTCGTGCCCGCGACGTAGGCCGTGAACATGCGCAGCACGGCTCTCGCCTCGGCTGCCACTGGTCGCATCGGCTCCTCGGGAACCGTGCGGTCGTACTCGTCGCGCACGTAGTCGTACCCATACTTACGAGGGCCGCCCGTGTGAAGTCCCTTGCGACGCCGACGACCCATCCCGGCCGCGACAGCGAGCGCCTTTCGGCGGCTGTCCTCCGCGTTGCGCTCGCCCATGACGAAGGCCAGCAACGGGTTCTGGAACGTCGAGTCGTCCTGCACGCTGCGCAGCTCGACGTTGTTGCGCATCGCCCAGAACATGATCTCGCCGAGGTGCTCGGCCGCGCCGGGGGAGTCGCCCGCGCCGCGCGAGAGTCGATCCGAGTGCTGGACGACGAGAACACAGCGACCGTGCTCGGCCGCAAGCTGCGCCGCGTGATCGCGCGCCGCTCTCAGATCCGGGCCGCGATTGCCCTTGTACGCCGAGAACCCCTCATCGTTGTAGTCCTCAGCGGCTTCCCATCCCTCGCGCGCGACCATCGCCGCGCAATCAGCAAGCTGGGTGGGAATCGATCCGTGGCGATCGTCGGTGCTCTTTGCCGCGTAGCTGATCGCCGGAATACGCGGGGCGATAGGCTGGTCCTGCATCGAAGTTACCTCCTTCGGTGCCGCGGCTCGGGCGGCTCCAACCGCGCCGAGCCACCCTTTTGAGTGCGACGCACCCTAACCGATCCGGGAGACGGTTCGGGCGGGCTCCAGTCGTCTGGTGCACGCCGGATGCCGGCGGCGTCCTCAAGCCGCCGCAGTTCGTCTCGATGGGCTCGCCAGTGCTCCTCAGCCTGCACCGTCGCCACACGGGCGGCCTCGACCGCATCCAGCGCCAGGCGATCGGAGGCCGTCAGGTGATCCTCACATCGAGCGGCGAAGGCCAGGCGCTCGCACCCGTCCTCCGCGCACGGGTGGACGAGGAACGCCGCCGGCATCCGAGGGCCGTGGCGGGGTCTTGCGGAGCGTCCTTGCTCACTTGCCATGTCGAGTCTCCGGCGAGCGTTACCACGCGCGTCGGGCGCGTTCTTGGAGGAAGATTGCGAAGGTGCGCAGCTCGTAGCCGAAGCGCAGCTCGTCGCGGGGGTCGGCTTCGTCGCCGGCTGTGTCGAGGAGCGTGCGCCAGGTGATGAGCGCGGCGGTTTGCTCGGCGAGGAAGGGATCGGCGTCGAGGGGGGCGGGGAGGTGGCGCAGCTCGACGGGGTAGCGGGCGCGCAGCGCCTCGATCCCGTCGCCGGGGTTGGTCGCGGCGGGTCGTCTGGTCGGGCGTCTGCGCGGCGGGCCGGTGCGGCCGGCGGGTGGGGCATCGAGCTTGGCGCCGTGGTCGGCGAGTGCGGCGCGCAGGAGCCGGCCGGCGGTCGTGGCGGTCGGCTCACCGGCCTGCTTGGCGAGTTGCTGCAGCTCGTCGCGCTCGCGGTCGGTGAGGCTGACCGCCACGCGCTTGGGTGAGGCGCTCACAGCTCGATCTCCAGTCCGCGTTCGATCGTCGGTTCGAGCTCCGGCGTGCGCGGTGTCGCTGGCCGGGACGGACCGAAGCGCTCGGCCGGATCGCGCTCGCCCCGGTCCAGGCGCGGCTCGTGGAGCGGCTGGGAGATCGACGGGACCTGCGCGTCGCTGCGCTCGACGCGGCCGGCGAGGCGTTGGACGCGCTGCTCGTCGTCGGGGGAGTCGAGGTCTTCTCGGGAGACGTGGAACTCGATTCCGTCCGTGGCGCGGGAGGCTTGGACGTAGACGCCCTCGCGCGAGGTTTGCCAGCCTCCGGTGAGCGCGACGCCGCGCTCAACGGTCGCGCCCTGCTCGCGGGTGATGTGGCCGGCGTAGGCGAGGCGCAGCGAGTCGAGCCGGTCGGCGTCGAGCTGCACGTCGCGGCCGGTGTCGAGGCGCACGGCCAAGGTGCCGTGCTCGGGGTCGGCGTTGGTGATCGTCCCGCGCTGGCCGTTCTCCACGCGCGGACCCTCGTCGAGGCGCATCGGTCTGGTCCAGACGATGCGGTCGTTGCCGTGGAAGCGGTGCCCGTCCGCGCGCTCGACTGCCTCCGGTGCCAGCTCGCCGCGCGCGTTGCGCAGTTGCTGCACCCGGGCGTTGAGCGTGTCGATCTCGACATTCGAGGCATCGGACATCAGCGCGACGTGCTCGTGCCCGTGCTCGCGTGCCAGCTCGTCGTAGCGGTGCGCGGCGTGCTCGACGGCCTGCTCTCGCGTATCCGCGAATCTGAGATCGCCGCGGGCGTAGTAGTGCGCCATCGCCTTCGCGGGGTCGCCCTCGCGCAGCTCGCGCCACGCCTCCCGTGTCGCAGGGTCCTGCGTGCGGCGGACCTCGGAAAGCTCGGCGGTCGGGACGCGCTGGGCGGCGTGCTCGAACATGCCGCCGGCTCCGATCGCCGGCAGCTGGTGGTGATCCCCGATCGCGACGAGACGTGCTCCGCGTTCGTCCACGGCGGCTACGAGGGGGGCGAGGCGGTTGGTGTCCCCCATGCCGGCCTCATCCACGTAGACGGTGGTCTGCGGACCGATCGTCTGCCGGCCGTGCTCCAAGCGCGCGAGGAACCCGTCGATCGTCGCGGTGCGACCTTCCAGGGCCGGGGAGGACTCGCCGAGGCGCTGCGCGGTGCGCCCAGCGACCGCGACACCGTAGACCTCGCGGCCGGCGTCCTGCTCGGCCTGAGCGGCGGCGTCGATCACGACGCCCTTGCCGGTCCCGGCCGGACCGATCAGCACCGCCGCACGACCAGGACCGGTGATCGTCTCGACCGCCTGACGCTGCTCAGGCGAAAGCTCGCCGCCGAGACGCTCGCCTACCGTTTTCACACCTTGCTCGCGCGCGGCCGGGTCGATCGTCTGCGCCGGGTCCTGCGCCATCCGGGTGAGGCGGCGGTCGATGTCCTCCTCGGCCTCACGCACGCGCGCAGTCGTCATGCGCCCGTCAGCGAGATCGAGCACGCGCCCCTGCTCGCGCAGCTCCTGCCGTGCGTCGAGCGCCTCGCGCGGTGCGAGGCCAGCGCCGGCGGCGTGCTCGAGCGCCGCGGTGCGCAGATCCGCATCGGTGAAGATCGCGCGGCGCGCGGTCGCCGCGACCTCGACGCGCTCGCCCCACGCCTCGCGACCGTCGACGGCGGGCGCGCGCCCCAGATGGCGGGCCGCCTCGATCCCGTCGCGATCGACGCCGACCGTGCGGCCGGTCTCCTCCCAGGCGCGATCCAGCTCGCCGCGGTCGCGCGGAAGCTGCTTGCGCGAGCGGGTCTTCGTCGCCATGTCGCGCAGCTCGCCACGCTCGGGGTCGCGGCCGTATCTGGCGCGGAACTCCCGTGCGGCCCGCTGGACCTCCTCGCTGCGCTTGGAGAAAGCATCCTCGGCAGCTCTGCTGATGCCGCGCACGGAGAAGTAGCGGCCGTCTTCGCCGGCCGGCAAGGTCTCGTAGCCGAGCTCGCGCAGCTCGTGCGCGAGATGCGCGCGGTAGTAGGCGCCGACCTCCCGGGCGCAGCGGAACGCCGGCCGGGACCGCACCGCCGCCGTGGAGCCGTCATGGCGCTCCACCGACGTGATGACGACGTGGGTGTGAAGCTGCGGGTCCGGGACCGCGGCGCCGACGCCGCGCGCGGTCGTGTGCGTGAAGGCGGCGGCGTGCAGATGCGCCGCCGTGTCCGGCGTGGTCCCCGTCTCCGGGTCGTATCTGACGGTCAGCTCGACCGACTCGCGCAGATACTCCACGGCCGCGTCGACCGCGGCGTCGTGCGCGGCCTCGATCGCGGCCCGGTCCTCGCCGAGCGCCCATGTGATGCTGACGCCCTTCGGCGGAGAGAGGGTCACATCCAGGCCGCCCGCGCGCGTGCCGTCCGGGCCGGCGCCGCGCAACCACACAGGCTCCCCCTCACCGGGGCGACGGCCCTGCATGAGCGCGCGCAGCTCGTCGGGTTGCACTTGGCCGGGCGTGATCCCGACGCGCTGGAGCGCGTCGGGATCTCCGATCCAGCGGCCGGGCGACTCGGCCGGGATGCCGTCCCGGCCGAGGTAGTAGTCGCCGGCCTCCGGTGCGACCATCTTGGACTCCAGATAGCCGGCGTACCCGATGGCGTCCGCGGCCTTGATGCTGTCGGCGCTCATCATGGCCGTGGCTCGCGCGGCTGGCGCTGCTCGTTCCAGTGCGCCAGGCGCACGATCGCCGGCAGGTCGTTGCGGTGCACCATGACCGCGTGACCGTCCGGCAGCGTCGCGAGGTCCTCCCCGCCGGCCTTGGGCCGGTAGCCCTCGCGCTCGGAGCGTCCGCCGCCGAACCCGAAGCGGTCGGCGTTGTGCGTGACCTCGCGCACGAACTCGCCGCCCAACAAGCCGACCAGCTCCTGCCGGGTCGCCGGGTCGTGGATCGGCCCGAGGTAGAACTTCAGCAGCGTGTTCGCGTTGATCGCGTCGGCCTCGTGGCCGTAGCGCTGACGGATCTGCGCGTGGGACTGGTAGACCAGCATCCAGCGGCAGCCCCACGCCCGCGAGACGGCGAGATACGTGCCGAGTCTGCGCAAAGGGGCCAGGTGCGCCGCCTCGTCACAGAACAGCTTGACGATCGGCAGTCTGCGCGGATCGGGGACCGACTGCGCGCGCTGCTCGCACGCGCGCAGGATCGCCCCGATCAACCCGCCGAAGATCGGCGCGACCGCATCGCTGTGCGCCTCCGGCGCGATGAGGTACAGCGTGCCCTTGCCGCGGATGAACTCCTCGACATCGAACTCATCCGCATCCCACTCGCACACGCTCGGGTACTGATACGCGGCGACGCACTGACGCGCCGCGGAGATCGTGAACCCGCGCTGGCGATCGTCCATGAACTGCACCGATCGCAATTGCGCCGCCGCCTGCGGCGTGTGCGCCTCCAGAATCGCGATCGGCTCATCGAGCGCCAGCACGTCGGAGGCGACCCACTCATACACCTTGCGCATCCCCAACCCGGCGAGCGCGGCGGCGTGCAACAGGGGCGGCAGCAGCACTTGCGTTGCCTCGGTGTCGTAGTACTCGGCGCCGTCGCCGCGTCTCTCCTTCGGGTTGGCCTCATGGATCCAGCGGGCCATGTCCAGCGCGTACTCCCACACCTTGCAGCCGCGCAGCGGCGTCCAACGGATCACGTCCCGGTGCTTGTGGTCGACCTGCACCTTGGGCGCGAACACGGCGACCTTGCCGTCCCGGCGCCGGAGGTGCGCGGTCGCGTCGTAGACATCGGTCTTGTTCGAGAGCACGACCGCCGCCCCGAAATGCCGCATCAGCGCGCTCGTGAGCATCAGCCGCGTCTTGCCCGAACCGGTCGGCGCCACGACCAGCGCGTGCAGCTCGCGCATCGCCCACAACCACGTCTCATGAATGACGCCGGCCGGCCACGTATCACCGCCCGGCACATCCGGCATCCGCCGCTCGCCGGCCAAGAACCGCATCACCCGATTCTTCAGACCGCGCACGTAAGGGATCGGCCCGGCCAGCCACAGCTCCGGCAGCTCAGGCCGCTGCATGTGGATCAGATCCCGCGTGAGCGCCCACGCGCGCCGTCTGAGCCGCGCCCGCACATCCCACGAACGCAGCCCGAATCTTGAGCGCCCCTTCCAGCGCTCCAACCGCACACCGCCCGCCAACGCCGCGACGAACAGCATCGTCGCGCCGGTCAGATCGAGCACGATCGCCGACGAACGCGGCGGCAGACCCTCCACGCCTCTCCAGGCGTCCGGGTGCGCGTGCAGCGGATGCGCCGAGAACAACGCATCCAACCCGCCGCCGATCGCGCTCGCGGGATCGAGCAGCATCGGCCGCCCATGAACCAGCGACCACACGAACACCGGCCACTCGACCACCGCGAACAGCAGCACGACGAGCGCGACCAGCGCGCCGATCATCCCCAACAGAATCACCGGATCGAAGTCCGGCTCCGCATTGCGACCATTTGCCGTCAAGGTGTCCTTACCTTTCAAGTCATGAGGGGCGAAAACACCGGCCGTCGTCCGAAGCCGAAAATCCACCCCCCTCAATTTCAAAACTGGTCTCTGCCCTTACCTCACGAAAAGCGGCAGATTGTGCGAACGAACAAGCTCCTTTCCTGGGCTCGCGGGGTTGACGTGCGGGCCGGCGATCCATCCCCCCCAAACCGCGCGCGGCTGGACGGTTGATCGAGAACGCGACCCATTGCCTTCGGGCGTTGATCGAGACGAGCACCCGGCGCCATGCCCCCCCGTCCTGCCGCACGCCGCCGCAAGCGCCGGCCGTCGCGGCCTCCAGCTCGTCGGTTGCGGTGAAGTGCCCATCTACTTGCACCGGTCCCGCCGCCAGCCATCTGGACGAAAAACGCTCGATTTCCTGCCATCCCTTTCTGTACCGGGAGACGCTGGATTTGCCCCAACGGATTTGCTCCCGGCACCGACCGCCGGCCGCTCGCGCGGCCGGCTCGCATACGACCTGTTGTCTTGATGTAGACCCCCAGCCGAGATCCACCCAAGCGACCTCGCGACCAGCCCCCGACGACCGCCGACGAGCTTGAAGGTGTCGCATCGGCAAGCCACACCTCCACCAGACCCACCGATCGCCTCCAGCACGAAAACCTCGCCGCGAACGCGACGACGCCAGCCAGCTCGTGAACGCGAGACGCTCATCGCCTCCAAGTAGGGCACCAGCGAAAATTGGTCCCCCCGAGTTCGCGCGCACACCATCGCCCGTCCAACGAGCGAGCGCCGGAAACGCACCAGAGCGATCACCACACAGAAAGGTCAGATCCGACCCGCTCCGGGTACGGACACCGCGCGCGAAGTCGCGGCGCGGACCAACAGCCGGCACGCGCGACATAACGCGCGTCGAAGCTGCGAGACGGCGCCGGTTGACGCTCTAGGTCCGCTCGATGCCTCGCGCGCTCGGCATCGTCGCCGCCCTCCTCGCCGCTACGGCGTGCCAGCGGATGCGGCAGCGACGACCAGGCCGCGCCCGGCGAGCAGCACGACACACGCGCACCGGGTAGGTGCGTACGTTCGAGGAGAATTGCGCACCACGAAGCGGGGCGTCGTCTTGACGGGTTGTGTTAGTTTGCGCTCAGAAACCCTTGTGTATTCAAGCTTCCCCGACCGGGTTTCGATAGGAGGCGCTATGCCGGGATCTTTGAAGCGCGCCGTACCCTTGGTGCTCGCACTCGCCGCGTTGGGCCTCGTGGCCGCCGCGCCCGCGTCGGCGAGCGGGCTCGACAGCATGACGGCCGCGTGCGACCAAGCCGCTGCTGCGTGCGACGCTCCGGCCTTCCCTGCCGCGACGACCGCTACCTACAACGGCGATGTCGTCGCAGTGGACAAGCTGCCCGAGGGCCTGTCCTGTGTCACCGCAGATGATGGGTCGCTCTCGTGCTTCGACTCCGAGGAGCAGGCAGCGCAGGCGACCGCTCAAGCCTCGATCGCGAAGAAGCGCGCTCGGGCGGCGGCTGACTGCCTCGGTACGACGCTGATTGTCTACGCCGATCAGTACGCCGGTTCAGCCGAGCTGCTGAGCGCGCGGATGGCCTGGTACAACCTCTCGTATACCAACAACGAGGTGTCGTCCTACCGAATGGGCGACCATAGCGGCCATCTCGCCGAGAACTTCGGCGGCAACGGCTACTGGTACCCCGGCCTCACAGGGATATGCGACGGGAACTACATTCCGGCGCACTATCCGTCATGGGACAACCGCATCTCCTCGCGGTACCGCAACTAAGTACGCACTCAGATGGGCCGCGATCCTGACGCACACACGTCGCGGCCTCTGCGCGCGCGCCGCCGCAACCGAGCCATCCTCGGGGCGGCGGCGCTCGTCGCGTTGCTGCTCGCGATCGTGACCGCCGCCGGAGGCGTCGGCAGCTCCACCGACCCAAGGCAGACGGCGACGCTCTCCGTCCAGCCCTTCGCGCCGACGCTCGGCGCCGACGCGACCGGCGACGCCCATCACCTGTGGGTCGCAGCCTACGGCCGCAGCGCCGCTGGCATCGGCGTCGTGATCTACCACCACAATCGCCGCGGAGATTGGACGCCCCACCCCGAGCAGCTCCCCGCGCCCGTAGACGAGGACTCGCCCGTCAGCCTGACACTTAATCAAGACGAGCCGTGCATCGGCTACAACGTCAACCAGGCGCCCGTCGTTTACTGCCGCCACAGGACATGGAGCAAGCTGCGCGGCATCGAAGCCGGACGGAGGATGCGTCTTGTCGAGCTGACGAGCTGTCAATCGGTTCTGTACGCGCTGCTCGCGGACGCAACATCGGGCTCCCTCGCCGTATGGCAGCACTCCCCCTCGAGCCGCTGGACCCCCACAGGGAACAACCTCCCGATTCGCGCGGCCATCGGGCACTTCGTCGCGAACGCCGCGGGACGCTGCCCTGGAGTGAACGTCGCGACTCAGTCGAGCATTCGCGGACAGACCACGCGCGCGATCTGGTCGCGTGCACGAACCGGCTGGAAGCAGACAAGCCAGCTTCCCGCCGCCGCGATGGGACCGTTTCTCAGCGGGCCGATCCAGCTCCGCGACGGCACGCTCGCGTTTCCGATCGTCACTGCCAGCTCGCGCCCCTGGCGCTTCTCGGTCCTCACCAAACGCCGCGGCTCCGCGTGGCAGCCTGCCAACCCCCGGCCCTTGAACACCGGCCCTGGCGACGCACAAGGCGTCCTGGCCGCAAGCCAAGCAGCTACGTGGGCAATCTGGCAGCAGAACGCCGTGAACACCAGCGGCACATTCGCGACGCGCATTCTCGTCGCCGCGATCCACACCCCGGACCTCAGCATCGGCAGACCCCGCGAGCTGTGGTCGGGAACCTCGATCGGCCCCGCACCCGTCGATGTCGTCCACGCCCTCGGCAGAGACTGGGCGCTCTACCTTCCCGCCGCATCCACGACCACACCCGAGCTGCGCGTCGTCGTCAGGCCACTCACCGGCTAGGTCAACGAAGAGGTCACTTGCTGCCGAGCGGCGGGCCCGAACGCGGCGGAGCAGGGGCCAAGCAGCGGGTTCCCAAGCGTCGACCCGCAGCCGGCCACCTCGACCTCGCGCCGCACGCCCATCACGACACCGCCGCCCACGCTCGCCGCGATGCGACTCCCGCGCTGGGGACACCGCCGCGCACCCGCGGCATCGGCTCGGCCGTTCCGACGCGCGCGGGCGGCGGGTCGCGCCACGCACCTTCCGCCACCGCCCAGCCCCCTCCAGCGCGCCCGCCAACAGCACCCGCACCGCACACGCGCAGTCGCCCCCGCGACCGCGTGCACGCCCAGCGAACCCCGGCGCCAGCCGCGCCCAAACCGCCCCGAGCAGCGCAACCGCACCAGCGCTCCGCGCAGCCGCCCACAACGCCCATTTGTAACAGCAGAAACAGCGCAGACCAGATGCACTGTGTCGCACTGTCACACCCCTCCGGGGCGTGAAAGAGGGGCGCCAGGCGCCCCGATCAGGCCAGGTCAGGCCCGCCTAGTCGGGACTGACTTCGCGCTGCACGAACAGCGCGGCGTGCTGCCGCAGGCTCGCCCGTCGGTCGCCGCGCCCGGCGCCCTCGAACGTCGCTTCGGTCGAGGCTTCGAGCTGGCGCCCCGTCGCCAACAGCTCGGTGAGAACGCCGCGCGGAACGCGGTCGAGCAGCGGTGCGGACACGAGCGCGACCGGCTCCGGCTCACGAGCGACCGCGCGACCTAGGGCGATGAGATCCGCGAGGTCGCGCGCGTACGCCTGAACGCGTCGCGCCTGTGCCTCGACGGCGCGGAGCAGTTCAGCGTCGGCGGCTGGCGTCGTGGCATCGGTGTCCGGCAGAGCCATAGTCATCCTCCCGCTAGGCGTCCGGCAAGGTGTGCTTGCGCCATGCCGAATGCGTGGGCCACGCGAAGTTGTCAACGCGGTGCATCAGTCCGGCGCTGGCCAGCTCCGCGACCGCCTCTCTGACGTCGACGGCCGATACGGGGGCGGACTCGGTTGTGACCATCCGGGCCAGCTCGTCAAACGAGAGCAACGCGGGGTAGTGCTTCAAGCCCCACTCAAGGACGAGGCCCTGAATCTCCGCCTCGGCTTCCTCTCCGGATCTTCTCTTGCGTCCTTCGCTCATCTAGCTTGCCCTTTCTCCTTTGCCGACGTGCCGGCGCGCGTCCCACGCCTGTCGGCGGCGGATTGCCGTATGTGCGGATACCTCGCCTGCGAAGACCTGTGCGAGCAGCGAGACGCTGAGGTCGAGCAAGCCCAGGTCCACGACGTTGTCGTTGAGCGCATGGGCCAATCGCGTGAGGGTCAGCAACCCAGGATTGGCGACCCCGCCCCGTTCGAGACGGATGATCCAGCTCGTGCCCATGCCGGCCGACTCAGCAAGTGCCCGGAACGTGGCCCGGCGGTTCCATGTGCGGAAGCCTTGGAGCGTGAGTCCCATCGCTGCGGAACCGACAAGGCTTGGCGGCGGGGTAGCGCTGAGGCGTGATCGAGTGGTGCCGGCCGGCGTGGTTCCGTCCGCCCATCGCTCGAACGCCAGATCGCTGTTTGGCGGCCAGATGAAGGCCGCGACAAGCACCGAGACGCTCACGTCGAGTCCGCGCGCCAGGCGCACGAGCGTCGTCAGGTTGGGATTGCTCGACTCGCCGCGCTCAAGCACGCCGACTCGTCGTCTATGCACGAGCGCCTTTTCGCCAAGCCCGACTTGCGTCAGCGACGTGGTAGTCCGGCGAATTGCTTGGATCGTGGCGCCGAGCGCTCTCGGGCCGCCGGTCGGGAACTGTCCCCACGGCGCCCGTTCCGGGCTTTCCATTACGGCAGCCCGTCCATGACCTTGAACTCGACGGTGGTCATCCGCGTGAGCGGCCAGCGTCGGCGGATCTTGCAGTGGACGAACACGACAGCTCGACTCGACACGCGGCCGTGTGCGGTGAACATGGCGCCCGTCGCCGGCTCGACCGCGGGGACGATCAGGTCCACGATGCGGAGCGACCGCCTGCGAGACCACTTCATTACCTCTCGGGGTAGGTCGCGCTGGAGCTGCTCGTGCGCGCTTCGGCCGCGAACCCGGAGGCGCACGGTGCCGGAGCGCTCCCGTGCGCGCTCGCGCTCCATACGGCTCCGTATCCGCCGCTCGATCCGGGCGTTGCGCCCAACGAGGTCGCGAGGCGGGCCGAGGAGGGTGCGAAACGTGGGCTGCGAGGTAGGGCTTGGCATTGGTTCGTCATGCTGGCCCGCAGTCCCAGCACGCGCAATGCCTACTCTGGAAACGTCCGGACTTCGGCGTTACTCAATTCGATACGTGATCGCTCCGGTTTCACAGTGATCGGCGCAACCTCAGCACTTGGATGAGTAGAGGAAGCGGCTCCCCCAACACGAGCAAGGTGCGTCTCGCCGCGGTGGCGGCGTGCGGTAGCCACGCCTCGGCGGTGGCGAGGTAGAAGCTCACCATCCCCGCGAGGATGATCGCGTGGCGCTCGCTTTGCGGGAGATCGCCCGCAGCTCGGCGGGCGCGTGCTGCGATCAGGCCGAGACGCCGCGCTGCGTCGTCGGCGCTCGTGTAGTAGCTGGCGAAGCTGTGATCCCCCGTGAGGCGATCGGCAGGCAGGTCCACGAGGGACTCCAGCAACGTGTTCAGGGCGCCCAGCGGCACCCCGTACTCGCGCTCGGCGGCTTCGGCTCGATCCGTCGTCGTGGCTCGGTCGGCGGCGAGCGCCAAGAGCATGTGAACGGAAAGCGACGAGCTGGCCGAGGCGGCGAACTCCCACCATCTGAGGTCCGCCGCCGCGTCGGCGTGTCGGCTGGCCCAGCACTCCAGACCGGGGGCGCGCGGCCCCGCCGCTTCGTGGTTGAGGGCTTGGACCTCGCCGGAGCGTTCGGCGGCTCGCACGAGTGCGGCGCCAACGTGTCTGCCGGTAGGGAGACGGCGCAGGGCCACGCGACACGTCTGGACCAGCCGGTCGATGTACCCGCCATCGAAACGCGGGTTGAAGGCGTACCAGTCCCGGGCGCTCGAGTTCGTGTCCAGCGCGTCGACGAGCGCGCCGTGAAGATGAAGTGCGTCGTCGTGTAGGGAGGAGTCCGGCTCGGTGATCGTGTCGAGATAGTCGAACAGAACTTGATAGGCCACGAGGAGGCGGACCAGCGCCGGGGTCAAGCGCCACGGGGCGAGTGTCGCGAAGATCGCGGCCCCCTCGGCGTTCATGCCCTCGTTGTCATGCGTGGCGACTGCCATGCGACGCAGCTCGGGGTCCGGGATCGCCTCAGCAAGCTCCCGCCAGCGGCGGAGCTCGCGTCGCGCGAGAGGCCAAATCGTCAGCCAGTACCGGCCCAGCATCGCCATCAGCACCCGCCGTCGAGGCATGGCGGGAGTATCGCGCGGTGTTTGTCAGCCTTCGGTGAGTCGGGCGTGCGGCGGCACGCGGGCCGCGTAGTAGCCGGGGATCGAAATGACGAGCAACGCGACCAACGCGACGCCGGCGAAAATCAGCCCGGCCAGGCCGATCGCCGGCGAGTAGTCGGCGGGGAAGCCCGTAGCCAACTTCAGCCAGCGTGTGAGGAGGTACTGGCCGCCAAGTCCGAACATCGCGCCGACTGCACAGCCGAAGCCAAGGAGGAAGGCAGTCTCGGCCAGAAGGCTCGCCCAAATCTGCCAGAAGCTCAGCCCTTGGACACGCAGTTCGGCGAGGGACGCCCGCCGTTGGAAGATCATCGCGCTCATGGCGAGCGCCGTGGCCGCGACCGCCCCGATCAGAACGAGCTGCGAAATCTGCGTCAGCCGATTCAGCCCTTGCCGCGCGTTCTTGCGCAGCACGTCCCACCGCTGCTGCGCCGTCTGCACCGTCAGCGGCGAGCCCGCGGGAAGCGCTCGGCGGACGATCGCCGCACCCTCGGCCGGCGACGTGCCGGGCGTAAGGTCCACCTCTATCGCGGTCGGGTCGTGCGTGAGCCAGCCGCGTTCGTAGTCGCGCTGATTCATGATGATCGTGCCCGGCGGCCAGCCGACGTTGGTCATCTGCGCAGCGAGCCGCAGTCGCGTCGAACCAGCCGGTGTCGGGAGGGTGAACGACTCACCGATACGAAGGCCCTGGTCCTTGACGACCGCATCGGAGACCGCCGCCCAGCCGCCGGCCCGAATCCGTCTGACGGCCGTCTCGGCGTTCCCCTCGACCACCTGCCCGGCCGGGATGATGATGCGGTCGCCTGCGGGGCGCCCGATTGCCCACACCCGCCGCTCGTCGTAGTCGAAGAAGCTCCCTTGGTACGTGCGCACCGCACGCACACCGGAGGTTGCGCGCAGGGTCTCGACCGTCCTCGGCACTGATCCGAAGCCAAGCGTCACCAGAGTGTTCTCATCCCCGCCGGGCGCGATCCACAGGTCGGCTGAGTGCGTCAGCCCGTACGCGCCTTGGTCGAGCCCGCGCAGGAGGTCAAGTCGAGCGCCCGTGATCGCGACGCTTCCAAAGACGGCGATCGCCACCGTCGCCGCGAGAGCGATGCCGCGGCTCGTCGTCCGCTCGCTCAGATTGCTGACAGCGACGACGAGCGGCGTCACCGCGGCGCGTCCCGCTGCTTCCCCGACCGTGAGGCGCGTCACGAGTGCCCACGTCGATCTCACGAGCAGGCGCATCAGCGTCCCCATGAGGCAGAGCATCGCTGTGACGAGGGCGATGATCGCGCCCATCGTGACGCGCGGCGCCAGCTCCACGAGGATGATGGCGAGTCCGATCAGCGCGCAGCCGGCGGCCGGAAGAACGACAGACCGTCTCGCTCTAGCAACCTGTGTGCTGCTGGTGTTGACGTTGGTGTCCTCTCGCTTGCGCCGGTACACGTCGGCGAGCGGACGCGCCGCAGCGAAAAGGCTTCCGACCATCCCGGCGCCGATCGCCAACAAGAGGATCGTCGTCGTGACGACGCGCTGGCCGCCGACCGGAAAGGCGAAGCTGAGATAGCCGGGCACCGAGTGGAAGACGCGCCGCGAAAGCTGGTCACCGAGGGCGAGTCCCACGGCCGAGCTGAGCAAGCCCAGCGCGACGGCCTGGAAGGCGAGCATCGAGCCAATCTGTCCCGCTGAGAATCCCTGCAACCGCATGTCCGCGACCATGCGCCGCCGGGCCGGCACCGTCAGCAACATCGCATTGATCGCGAACAGGAAGCCGACCAAGGCGCTGATACCGGCGAACAAGCTTGTGGACTGATCGTTGGGCAGCGCCGCTTGCCGGATCAGTCGAGCCTCGCTATCGCTCGGGCGCACGTTCAGGAACGAGCCGAACGATCTCGTCAGGTTCCCGCGTGCGCGCTCCGACTCGCCGTCTCTCGGTCGCACGAGGACGCGGGTCAGCCGGCCCCGCCGATCCGTCAGCTCTTGGGCGTAGCCGAGCGGAGCAATCGCTACGGGGCTGGCAGCCAGCGGCCCCAGCAGATCGCTTCCGAGCGTGAGGGCTACGGCGACGCGGCGCGAGCTTGCCCCGGTGTCGAGCGTCACCGTCCTGCCAGGTCTAGCTCCGATCGCGTCAGCGACAGCGCTGGGCAGCAGCAGCGCGCGTGTCAGCGAGACGCCATTTGCTCCAAAGCCGCGCGTCACGGGTCCGTCCAACCGAGCGAGGACGGGAGTCGCGCCGACGAAATCCACGATACGACGCCCGCGAGGTCCTTGAAGCGCGACGCGCTGCTCGAGCAACGGAGCCGCGACCGCGACGCCGGGCGTCTGCGCGACGTACTTCAAGAGACGCTGATCGAAGCCCTGATCGGCGCGTGCAGCGACCTCGATTGTGGCCTTCCCGGTGATCCCATTGACCAGTTGGTCGACCGATCCGGCAATGCTCGTGTTCGCGACCAGCACCGCGAACACGAGCGCGACCCCGGTTGCGATACCGAGCATGGCGCACAGCTCACTCAAGGGGTGCGCGCGCAGGTGATCGGCGTAATACCGGACCAGCGCCTCGATCCCCAGGACGCGGCGCGGCCGTTGCCGAGGAGGCGGCGAGGACGCGGACTCTCGCCCACCGCGCTTGCGGACAGCCGACATCAAGCGCCCACGGGTCTCACCGCCACGGCGAGCGACGGCATCGGCGGGCGCTCGCTCAACTGGCCATCTTGCAGGCGCAGCGTCCGCGTCGCGTAGCTCGCTGCCATCTGCTCGTCATGCGTGACGAGAAGGACGCCGACGCCGCGCGTCGCGCAGATGTCGGCGAGCAGTCCCAGGACGTGCCGCTTGCCGGCAGTGTCGAGGTTGCCGGTCGGCTCGTCGGCGAGGACCAACGGAGGCTGGTTGACAAGCGCGCGCACGATGCAGACACGCAGTTGCTCGCCGGTCGAGAGGTCGTCCGGCCGATGCTGCACACGCTGCGCGAGCCCCACCTGATCCAGCAGGGGCGCAGCGACCGCACGCGCTCGCCGCGGATTCATCCCCTGCGCGACCAGCTTCACAGCGGCGTTGTCGATTGCGCTCATGCCGGGCTGCAGCTGCATCGATTGCAGGACGACCCCGATCGAGCGAAGCCGGTACATCGTCATCTCAGCGCCTGTGAAGCCGCCAAGGTTGCGGCCCTCGAACAGCACCGCTCCGGCATCGGGTTGGATGATCCCGGCGGCGAGCGTGAGGAGCGTGGTCTTGCCCGACCCGCTCGGGCCGTAGAGCGCGACCAGCTCGCCGCGAGCGACCGTGAGCGAGACACGATCCGCCGCGGTGACGATCTCCGATCCCGACCTGTACCGCTTCGCGACCTCGCGCAACTCCAGTACCGCCGACATCAGTTCGGCTTGGCCTGGCTCGGGAACGGAACGACGTCGCCGCGAGGCTCGACGCGGAGCCGACCCCGATCAAGCTCCGCGATATGCGTGGCGCCGGAAATGCGTGTCGCGTCGCCGGCTGTCATCAGCACCGTGATCCGATCTTCGCGGGCGACCCGCTGCAACAGCCGGAGCATGTCCTCACGCTCAAGCGGGTCCTCCGATGCAGCCGGCTCGTCCGCGAGCAGCAGCGCCGGGCCGCGGAGCAGTGCTTGAGCGAGGACGACGCGCGTCTTCTCACTCGGCGCCAACTCGCACAGCCGCGCGCCGGCACAGTCGGCGGCGCCGACGCGACGCAGCATCTCGCGAGCGCGTCCGGCTGCCACGCTGTACCGCACGCCAGCGCTGACCAGCGGCATCGAGACGTACTGGACAACCTCGCGCTCGTTCGGTCCCTCGGGATCGAAGACGCAACCGATCTCGTGCCGGAGCATGTGCTCGCGCGCAGCTCGCGGCATCCGCGCCGTGTCCTGTCCACGAAACCGCACTATCCCTTCGTCCGGCGCGTGGGGGTCCAATCCCGTGACGCACTTGAGGAGGGTGGACTTGCCTGAGCCGGCCGAGCCGATGACCGCGAAGAAGTCGCCCTCGGCGACCTCGAACGAAACGTCGTCCAGCGCGACGATCTCGCGCGGGCGCCGGGAGTAGCGCTTGGACACGCGATCGAAGGTGAGCATTGATGCGCCGTCCCCCTGCTTGGACTGACTCCTATTCGGAGTCGCCCAGCTTGCCGGCTTCCCAGCGCGCATGCAACTGCGTGACCATCGCGCGAGTGTCGTTGAGCCACACGCGACGCGCCTCGACCTGGCTCAACCCGAACTCGTACGATCGGCGCAGCAGCGGCCCGTGCCACGGGTCCGCGGTCACACGTTCGATGCGCGTAGACAGGAGGCGGATCATCGTCTGACAGACGATCGCCGCATCCTCGATCTGGCGCAGCACATCCGGAACGTGGTCAGGCTCGATGAGCGGCAGCTTGGCAACCAAGTCGGCGCGGACGGCCTCAAACGAGTTGTCGCCGTGCCGCATCCAATCCTCAGCAGCAGCGCGCCCCTTCGCCGTGATCGCGTAGACGACGCGCGGGCTCCGCTTGGACCCGACCCCAGGATGCGAACCGCGGACCTCGACGTATCCCTTTCTCTCCAATGCCTCAAGCGACCAGTAGATCGCGCCGGGGCTGACTTGGTACGCGTCACCCAGCAGCTCCTCCGCGCGTTCCACGAGCTGATACCCGTAGGCGTCCCGCTCCGCGACCAGGCCCAGCACCGCCCACTTGAGGCCCTTCTGCGTGCGTCCCGCCCGTCGCGCCATAGCTCCCCTGCTCCTCCCGTCCAGCGGCCCGCCGCTGAGGCCATCCCAGTTGCGCGACCCTATACCACCAATGAACGGTAATGCGCTGCTATGTAGCTCCTTTCGGCACATAGACGTTCCCGTGCAGACGAGACGCCACGATCACGCGCAGGACCCCCGGAAGTTTCCAGAGTAGGCATTGACCGAACCCCGTCGTTCACCAGATCATGGCTCCGCGGCACCGGGAAGCGGTGCAAGCGCGGGACGGGGAGGAGAGACACCGGGGAGTGATTCGACCCAACGGGTCCACATCCCATCGAATTGCGTGCGGCTGGCCCCAGGCCCGCCGCCTCGCCTCCCCCGCGAGGCCGGCGCCGCACGCATACGAGGCCCTTGGCAGCCCTTGGAGGTCCCCCAACTCCTCGGGCTCGCCAAGGGCCTCACCCCCCGGCGGTCCGCGTCCCCCCGCCGAGGCTTCGGCCGGTTGGAGCGATCGAACCAATCCCCCGGCCGAGGTCTCGGCGGGGGATCGCGACCGACCCCCGGAAGGGCGGCGGCGCCCGCGGGCTTTTGCCCTTCTCGTGAGGCGTCGCCGCTCGCCTCCCGCGGCGGCGGCGTCCCAACTTCTACGGACGCCGCCGCCACCCTTTCACGGGGAGTTGCACCGCCTCAGATATCGGCTGCACGCGCTTCAAGTCCTTCCGTTCAGCGGGCCGCGCTCCGCTTCTGTGCAGCCTTGCGCGCTCGGCAGCACCGCTTGCAGTCCGAGCGTCGGCCGTCCCGGTGGCGACCTTCGCGATCGAACTCCTCAAGCGCGAGCATCTCGCCGCAGCGCGTGCACACCTTCTCAACCCGTGGGGCGAGCGAGTAGACCTCGATCGGGCCAACAACTGCACATGACGCCAAGCCGTTCAGCTATCCGGAGCTGCGGGCGCGCGTGAAGGCGCTGCTGCGGCGCAGCGAGCGCACCGTCCGCCACGGCAGACTGCGCGTCGGCACGCTGGAGATCGACCCGGCCGCACGCAGCGTGCTGCTCAACGGCCGCCGTCTGAGCGTCTCGCAGAAGGAGTTCGCGCTGCTGCGCACGCTCGCCGCCGACCCCACGAGAGTCTTCTCAAAGGAGGAGCTGCTGCGCTCGCTGTGGGGTTTCCGCACCAACGGCTCGACTCGCACGCTCGACTCGCACGCGTGCCGCCTGCGCCAGAAGCTCGCGCGCGACGGCGACCGCTATCTCGTCAACGTGTGGGGCGTCGGCTACCGGCTCGTGGACGGCCCGGTGAGCGCAGAGCTTGACGACGCCGTCCTCGCCGAGACGGAGGTGGGGCGATGAGCATCCCCGTCGCCGTCGGCGGCTGGGTCGCGGCGCTCGGCGTCGCGACGGCCTGGCGCGTCGTGCTCGCGCGGCGGATGGAGCTCGTCGCGCGCGCCTGCCACGAGCTGAGCGGGCCGCTGACGGCCGCGCGGCTCGCGCTGCACCTTGCCGCGAACGCGTCGTCGCCGGGCGCCCCGCGCGGCCCGCTGGCAGCGATCGACCTCGAGCTGGGGCGGGCCGGACTCGCGCTCGCCGACCTCGGTGCCGCCCAGCGCGGCGCGCGGGCAAGCGACCGGATCGAGACGTTCGCGCTCGCGCCGCTGCTCGCCGACGCCGTCGCCGCCTGGCGCGGAACGGCGTGGACGAAGGGCGTCCGGCTCCGCTTCGAGGCGCCGCCGGAGGGGGTGCTGCTGCGCGGCGATCGGCTGCGGCTCGCGCAGGCCTGCGGCAACCTGCTCGCCAACGCGATCGAGCACGGCGGCGGGCACGTGCGCTTGCGAGCGCGAGCGAGCGCCCACACGGTGCGCGTGGAGGTGCTCGACGACGGTCCGGGCCTGCCCGCGCCGGTCGCGGAGCTGGTGCGCCGTCCGCGCGGCGGACGTGGCACGCGCGGACGGGGGCTGGCGATCGCCGAAGAGGCCGCCGCGCGCTTCGGCGGGCGGCTGGCCGCGGCGCCGAGCGAGCAGGGCGCCCGCCTGGTGCTCGAGCTGCCGACGGCGCCGCCGCGGGCGTGAACGCCCCGATCCTCGACCGCCCCGGACGGGAGCGCGCGGCGTGACGCCTCGTCGCCGCGCGCTCCTGCTGCTCGCGCTCGCGCTGCTGCTCGGCACGTTGGCGGCGGCGAGCATGCGCCGCCGCGAGGCGGCGCTCGAGCGGGCGCTCGGGCCGGACGTGCTCGTGCTGGTGACCCGGGCGCCCGTCGCGGCCGGCGCCCCGCCGGCGGTCGGGCGGCCGCTCCTGCGCCCGCTGCCGCGCCGCTATGCGCCCCCAGACGCCGTCGTGAGCGCGACGCGGCTGGCCGGTGCGCGGACGGCGGTGCCGCTGCCCGCTGGGTCGATCCTGACGGCGTCCGTGCTGCGTGCGCCCGATGCGGCGGCGGCCTTCGCCCTCGGCCCGGCGGAGCGCGTCGCCGAGGTCGTCGCGCACGGCGATCCGCGGGCGGTGCTGCCCGGGGCGCGCGTCGACGTGCTCGTGACGCGGGAGGGGGATGGCACGCGCGCCGGCGCGACCGTGCTCGCGCTCGAAGACGTCGAGGTGCTGGCGGCGCACAAGGCGCCGGCCGACCCGTCGGATGCGACCACAGGCGGCACGCGCGTCGTCGCCGAGCTGCGCGTCCGCGTCCGGGACGCCGTCTATCTGGCGGCAGCGCAGACGTTCGCGCAGGACATCCGCCTGCTCGCGCGCGCCCCCGGCGATCGCGGCTCCGGACGCAGCGGTCTGTCCGTCGACGAGCGGCTGCGCTGACATTCAGCACTCAAGGGATCGGCGCAAACGGCCGATCCAAGCGTCGAGCGCATGTCCCGACGCCTCCTCATCGCGGTTCTCGCCGCCTCCTGCCTGCTCCTGTCCTCCACGGGTGTCGGCGAGGCGTCCCCGCTGCACGCGACGGCGGCGAGCGTGTCGCCAGACACGCCGCTGCCGACGATCAAGCGGGTCAAGCCGATGAGACTCGAGATCGGGCAGCGGCTCACGATCGTCGGACGGCACTTCCTCCCCGGCAGAGGCAGAAACACGGTGGTGTTCCTGCGCGACGGCGCCCCAGCGGTCTTCCTGAAGGCCCAGAGAGCGACGCGCACCCGCCTGACGGTGCGGCTGACGAGCAAGCTCGGCCGCTACTTGATTGGTCGCAACAACGGCGAGAAGGGACCCACGCGCTTCCGCCTGCGCGTGTTGGCGCGCCGCTTCGGTCCGCGCTTCACGCCACGCCGGCTGTCACCGCTCGTGCTGCCCGCGACGCCGCATCAGGACGGCGGCTCCAGAGACCCCGGTCCCGTCGCGCCGGTCTGCACCGCCGCGAGCGCGAGAGCCGCGCCCGGCGCCGACGCCGACGGCGACGCGCTGACCAACGGCCTCGAGCTGCAGATCCACACCGATCCCTGCCTCGCCGACAGCGACGGCGACACGATTCCAGACGGCTACGAGTACGAGTCCGCGCTCGACTACAACACGCGTGCGCTGCCGTATCCGGGCAAGCGGCCGTATCCGAACCCGCTCGACCCGAGCGACAAGGACACCGACTACGACGGTGACGGCCTCACGATGGCCGACGAGCACGCCGCCTGGGTCGTCTACGGCCACTCGACCTTCCCGCTCCTCTACAGCGACGGCACGCAGACCTCGGGCGGCCCCGTCCAGGTCACGCCGGAGACGAGATGGCAGGACATGAACGGCGACGGCTTCCTGACCGACGACGAGAAGGACGTCGACGCCGACGGGATCGTCAACTGGGACGAGGCGCACGGCCGCATGTGGCCGGAGTGGTGGAAGGAATTCTACGACCAGGAGAAGTCGTTTCCGCTGACGTACCTGCAGACCGACTGGCTCGATCCCGACACGGACGGCGACACGCTGCCCGACGGCCTCGACGACGTCGACCACGACGGCTACACGAACGCGAGCGAGATCGACCGCGCGGCGACGCTCACGTGGGTGCAGCCGTTCAACCCCTGCCTGCCGGATCCGCTGTCGCCCACATGCCCTGAGCACCCGCCGATCAGAGATCCCTACCCGCCGTTCGCGCAGCCCGGCGGCTGGATCCCTGGCGAGCCGATTCCGCTCAGATGGCCGCGCTGATCGGAGACGTCGAGGTGCGCGAGGCGGCGCCCGCCGTTCCGGGCCGCTCGCCCGGAGAGCCGCCGCCGCAGCCGGTCGAGCGCCGGCCCGCGCGGGGCGAGGCGCCGAGCTGGCACGAGTACCGCGCCGAGCTGGCGGTCGGCGTGCCGTTCCTCGTGGCGGCGGTCGCCCTGGCGCTGGTCGGCGACTCCGGCACGTCCCTGCAGGCGGGGCCCGCGGTCGCGCTCGTGCTCTCCTACGCGGTCCTCTCGCGGGTGCGCTTCCACGCCGGCGTCGGCCACACGGTGCCGACGCAGCTGGCATTCGTGCCGATGCTGTTCCTGCTGCCGACGGAGCTCGTGCCGCTGCTCGTGCTGCTCGGGATGCTGATCGGCAACCTGCCCGACTACGCGCGCGGCGCGCTGCATCCGGGCCGCGCGCTGATGCTGCCCGGCGATGCCTGGCATGCAATCGGCCCGGCGGCGGTGCTGCTGGCCGCCGGCGCGACGATGCCGGAATGGAGCGACTGGCCGTGGTACGTGCTGGCGCTCGGCGCGCAGTTCGCGATCGACCTCGCCGTGTACGCGGTGCGCGCGCGGCTCGCCCTCGACATTCCTAGCCGCGAGCAGCTGAAAGCGCTCACGTGGGTGTGGGTCGTCGACGCGCTGCTCGCACCGGTGGGCCTCGTCGCGGCGTTCGCCTCCGACCATCACCCGTACGCCTTCTTGCTCGTGCTGCCGCTCGCCGCGCTGCTGACGCTGTTCGCGCGCGAGCGCAACGAGCGGCTCGACCAGGCGCTCGAGCTGGGCGGCGCCTACCGCGGCATCGCGATGCTGCTCGGAGACCTGCTCGAGGAGGCCGACGAGTACACCGGCGGCGACCACACGCGCGGCGTCGTCGCGCTGTCGCTCGAGGTCGCCGACGAGCTCGGCCTCGACGAACGCTCGCGTCACAACGTCGAGCTGGCGGCGCTGCTGCACGACATTGGCAAGATCGTGATCCCGGACACGATCATCAACAAGCCGGGCCCGCTGAACGACGAAGAGTGGGCGTTGATGAAGACGCACACGGTCGAGGGCCAGCGGATGCTCGACCGCGTCGGCGGCGTGCTGCGCGAGGTCGGGATGATTGTGCGCGCCTCGCACGAGCGCTGGGACGGCGGCGGCTACCCGGACGGGCTCGCCGGCGCGCGCATCCCGCGCGAGGCGACCGTCGTCGCCGCGGCAGACGCCTTCAACGCGATGACGACCGACCGCTCCTACCGTCGCGGCCGCTCCGTGCAGGAGGCGGTCGCGGAGATGCGCACCTGTTCGGGCTCTCAGTTCTCGCCCGAGGTCGTCTCGGCGCTCGTACGCGTCGTCGCGCGCAGCACGCCGGACGTCGCGTCGGCCCAGGCGACTGCGCTCAAGTAGAGGTCTGGCACGGGGATGCCGGGCAGCCGCTCGGCGACGACGTCGAGCTGGCCGCGCTCGTAGGCGAGCGTCGCCGCAAGCGCGTCGCCCATCGGCCCGCGGTGCTCGACCAGCGCGGCGCGCGCCTCGTCGGTGAGCGGCAGCATCTCGATCACCTGCGCGAGCGGCGCCGCGGCGATCGCGTCGACGATCGAGAACAGCCCGACGGTGAAGAACGCCCCCGGCTCAGTCGCGACGGCTGGATCGAGGTCGCGGCTGATCAGCTCGCACAGGCGGGCGCGCACGAGCGCGGTGACGGTCAGCTCGTGCGGCGCGTCCTGCGCGCCCGAGAGCGAGATCAGCGTCGCCCAGCGACGGACGGCCTGGGTGCCGAGCAGCACGATCGCCTCTCTGACCGACCCGACCCGCCCCGCGAGGTTGAAGTAGGCGGAGTTGAGATAGGTGAGCAGGCGGTAGCTGAGCCCGACGTCGCGCGAGATCGTCTGCTCCAGCTCCTCGAACGTGCTCTGGGCGTACAGGCCTGCGAGCGCGCGCAGCTCGCCGACGCGCGCGCTCGGCGGTGCGCTGCCCTCGACCACGTCCGGCGTGGAGAGGAAGAAGCCCTGGAACTGCGAGAAGCCCGCCGCGCTGCAGCGCTGGCGCAGGGCCTGCGTGTCGACGCCGGCGGCGATCAGCGTGCCGCTCATCTTCCCGAAGCGCTCGGCGCAGTCCTCGAGCTCTGCCTCGCCGAGGTCGTCGACGGAGAGCTTCACGCTCTCGGCGATGCGGGCCAGCTCCAGGGGCGCCGGGCCGCGCGGGTCGCACACGAGCGAGATGCGGTAGCGCTGCGTCGCGAGGCGCTCGAGCACGGCGTGCAGCGAGACGTCGTCCGGGCCGGGGTCGGCGACCTCCAGCACCACTCGCTCGGGCGGCAGCGCGAGCGGGTGCAGCTCCAGCAGGAACCGGCGCGGCACGCGCACGTGCGCTGGCAGCTCGCCGGCGATCGCGGCGACGCCGATGCCGGTGAACGTCTCGACGATCACGCGCGTGGCAGCCTGTTCGTCGTCGTCCGCGAGATGGCGGCCGTCCATGTCCCGCAGCAGCAGCGCGTAGCCGACGACCTTCGTCCAGCGGTCGTGGATCGCCTGCCGCGCGATCGCGACCGGCGTGTCGTCGGGCAAGGGGGAGGGGACGGCGTCGGCGCTCATCCTCCCGGTCATCGGCCGGGGCGGCCCCGACTTGCGCCGTGCGGCATGATCGGGACATGGGACTGCGCGAGCAGACGTGCGAGGCGTGCGGCCGCGAGTTCGGCTGCGGCGCGGAGGCGGGCGGCTGCTGGTGCAACGAGGTGACGCTCGCTCCGGCCACGCTGGCCCGCCTGCGCGCGACGCACGAGCGCTGCCTGTGCCCGACCTGTCTGACGGCGTTGGCGGCGGCCGATTCGTCGGCGCGGGGGCGAATCGCAGGCTGAACAGGCCTCGGAGCCCTCGTGTACGAGGGAGCCGACGGTCTGGAGCAGCTGGCGGGGGAGCTGCGCGAGCAGCTCGTGCGGTCGGCCGGAGAGGATGGCGGCGATGCGGCGCAGCGGGTTGCGGCGCTCGTCGAGCGCGAGGCGGCGCTGCTGAGCGAGGCCGAGCGCGAGACGCTGCGGCGGCTCGTGACCGAGCGCTCGCTCGGACTCGGCCCGCTGGAGGCGCTGCTCGCCGATCCCGACGTCGACGAGGTGATGGTGAACGGGCCGGGCCGCGTGTGGGTCGAGCGCCGCGGCCGGATCGAGCCGACCGACGTCGCGTTCGCGAGCGAGGCGGACCTGCGCCATGCGATCGAGCGGATCCTGGCGCCGCTCGGCCGGCGCGTGGATGAGGCCGAGCCGCTGTGCGACGCGCGGCTCGCGGACGGCTCGCGCGTGAACGTGGTGCTGCCGCCGCTCGCGCTCGACGGGCCGCTGCTGACGATCCGTCGCTTCCGCGCCGGCGGCTTCGCGCCGGAAGATCTGGTCGCGAACGGGACGCTCGACCGAGCGCTGCACGACCTGCTCGCCGCCTGCGTGCGCGCGCGGCTGACGATCCTCGTCAGCGGCGGCACCGGCTCGGGCAAGACGACGACGCTCGGCGCGCTGTCGAGCTTCATCCCCGACGACGAGCGGATCGTGACGATCGAAGATGCGGCCGAGCTGCGGCTGCGCCAGCCGCACGTCGTGCGGCTGGAGGCGCGGCCGGCGTCGCTGGAGGGGCGCGGGGAGGTGACGATCCGCCGGCTGGTCCGCAACGCGCTGCGGATGCGGCCCGACC
Organism: Conexibacter sp.; assembly: GCA_045805465.1. GTDB lineage: Bacteria > Actinomycetota > Thermoleophilia > Solirubrobacterales > Solirubrobacteraceae > Conexibacter. The sequence goes on from JBJMLB010000046.1 coordinate 38,441, forward strand.
GGATCGTCGTCGGCGAGGTCCGCGGCGGGGAGGCGCTCGACATGCTGAGCGCGATGGCGAGCGGCCACGACGGGTCGCTCTCGACCGTCCACGCCGGCTCGCCCGACGAGGCGCTGCGCCGCGTCGAGACGCTCGCGCTGATGGCCGACGTGGCGCTGCCGCACGCCGCCGTCCGCCAGCTGGTCGCCGGTGCGATTGACCTCGTCGTGCAGCAGGTCCGCGAGCGCGACGGCCGGCGGCGGATCGTCGCGGTGAGCGAGGTGCTGCGCGCCGGCGACGGCGTCGCGACGCGCGAGCTGTTCGCGCTGCGCAGCGGGCGGGCGTGCTGGCGCGTGCCGCTGCCCGGCGCGCTCGCGGCGCGACTGGCCGGCGCATCGGTTGCGGACGTCGCGAGCGCGTCCCCCGCGGACCCGCTCGCGCGCTTGGA